>CAZLRO010000023.1:0-18781 GCA_964561865.1 uncultured Rhodothermaceae bacterium
CGCCGGGCCTGTCCGGGCTGATGCTGGCGGGCATCCTCGCAGCTGCCATGAGCACAGTGGCCTCCTCGCTCAACTCGCTGGCCTCGTCCACCATGCTGGACCTGTACGAGCGGCTCTCCCGCAAGCCGCTGGAGGAAGCCCAGGCCCTCCGGCGCTCGCGCGTGTTCACCCTCATCTGGGGGCTGGTGTTCATCGTCTTCGCCAACCTGTTCCGCGACCAGACCAACCCGGTAGTCGAACTGGGCTTGCAGATCGCCTCTTTCACCTATGGCGGGTTGCTGGGGGTGTTCTTGCTGGGGTTGCTGAACCTGCGTGCCCGACAGGCCGATGCTCTGGTAGCCTTCGGCCTGGCGATCCTGGTGATGACCGGGGTGATCTTTGGCCTGTGGTACCATCCCGTCGAGGGCTGGAAGGTGCTCCTGGCCCCGGACGAGGCGCTGATCGCTGCGCAGGGGCTAAGGAGCATCGCCTGGCCCTGGTATACCACCATCGGGGCCGGGGTGACGTTGCTAACCGGCTCGCTGATGGCCCTGCGGCATCGGTAGGCGCCCGGATTGGCAGTATCTTGTAAAGGAGGAGAAGGGGCGGGCGTTGCCGACGGTCGTGAACACCCGCAACCCGAGATCCGCAATCGGAAGATCCGCACCTATGGCGTTGTTCGATCAGTTCCGCAGGCCGGTGATTCGTCCGGTGGGTGACCGGCTGGAGAGAGGCCGGGACGAGGGGCGGCGTCCGTTGCGGGCGCGGCGCTCGGTCAAGCTCGCCATCTTCCTCAGCCTGTTGCTGCTGACACTTCTGGCATTCCCGCAGCGGGATGTCTATGATTTTACGGTGGTGGTCGGGGATCGGTGGGAGCGGGCAACCCTCCAGGCCCCGTTCAGCTTTCCCTTGGCGCGGGACCCCGCCCAGATCACCGAAGAACGGCGGCGGATCCAGTACGAGACGCCGCCATACTTCCGGGAAGTGCCCGATGCGGTGGCCCGGATGCAGGCCAACCGCGACACGGTGGCCCAGCAGCTGCTCCGGGTCTTCGACCGGTACGTAGCCTGGCAGACCAGCAGGTCGCGTGGGCAGACGGAACGGGCCGCACAGGACTCGCTGTCCTACCTGGAAGCCCGGCGGCGGGCGCGCCTCAAGGCCACCCCGCAACAGTGGCAACAGCTCGTGGAGTCGTATGCCGGTCAGGAGCCGGGCCTTTCCACCGCCTCACGGGAAGCCAGCAGTGATCCCCGGCTGGACGAACGATTCCTGCAAGAGGCCCTCGACACGGGCGTGCTACTGGCCCGGCAAGGCGTGCTGGACGTCCCGCGCGACAGCATCCTCACCGAGGATATCGTGATCCGGGACCTGCGGGCGCGCACCCAGCGGATACAGGCCAAGACATCGGTTCTGGGATTGAACGATGCCTACCTGCTGGCACAACAACGGTTCGCAGAGGCCCACCCCGACCCGGAGCAGGCGACCCTGGTTGGGGCGTTCTTCCGGGCGATCTTCCAGCCGTCGCTGGCCTACCAGTCCGCCGAGACCCAGCAGGCATGGGCACAGAAAGAAGCCCGGATTGCCCGTACCCAGGACCTGGTGCGCGAAGGCGAAGTGATCGTCCGGCGCGACGACCTGATCACCGACGAGGTGCTCCGAAAGCTCACCTCGCTACGAAACGCCCGGGCTATCCAGACAGGGCAGTCGTTCTCCGGGCTGGTACTGCTCGGCCAACTGCTCGCCACCGCCTGCACCTATTTCTTCTTCTTCCTATACCTGTTCCTGCTGCGCCGGGCCGTCTTCGACGACAACCGGCGGGTGCTGCTCATCGCGCTGCTCTTTGCCCTCATCATCGGGTTCTATGCCCTGGCGATGCGCCTGCCTGGCACCCCCATGTATGCTGTGCCGGTGGCGATGGTCTCGGTGCTGCTGACGGTGATGTTCGACTCGCGGGTGAGCCTCTTCGGAACGCTCGCGCTGGCCCTGATGGGCAGCCACTTCTGGCAGCAAGACTTCTCCTTCACCTTTTCTACCCTGTTTGCCGGGGCACTGGGGGTCTTCAGCGTGCGCGACATCCGCAACCGCGGGCAGTTCTTCATCAGCGCCGGGCTGGTCTTTCTGGGCTATCTCGTCACGTTGCTGGCCGCAACGCTGGTCGAGGGCACCGCGTTGCCAGCGGCCCTGACAGGGCGGTTCGGGTGGGACCTGCTGCTGGTGGGCATCAACGCGGTGCTGCTGCTGCTGGCCTATCCGCTGCTCTGGGTGTTCGAGCGGGCCTTCGACATCACCACCGACCTGACGCTGCTCGAACTCTCCGACACGAACCGCCCACTGCTCAAGGAACTGAGCCTGCGGGCACCTGGCACCTTCAACCATGTGTTGCAGGTAGCCAACATGACCGAGGCGGCGGCAGCAGCCATCGGGGCCAACCCGCTGCTGGCACGGGTGGGGGCGCTCTACCACGACGTGGGCAAGATGCTCAAGCCCGAATACTACGTCGAGAACCAGCGGCCCGGCTTCAACCCGCACGACCCGCTCAAGCCTCGCATGAGCGCCCTCATCATTGCCAGCCATGTGAAGGAAGGGCTGGAAATCGCCCGCCAGTACCGACTGCCCAAACAGGTGACCGACTTCATCCCGATGCACCACGGCACCACCCGGATCGAGTATTTCTACCGGAAAGCACTGGAGCAAATGGGACCGGGCGACTCCCTGTTGCAGGAAGCCGACTTCCGCTACCCGGGACCCCGGCCCGACACAAAAGAGACCGGCATCCTGATGCTGGCCGACTCGGTGGAAGCCGCCAGCCGAACCCTCACCAACCCCACCCACAAGCGCCTCGAAACGCTGATCGATATGATCCTGCAACTGCGGCGCGACGACGGGCAACTGGACAACACGGGCCTGACCTTCCGCGACCTCACCCGGATCAAGCAGACGTTCCTGACGATGCTGCTGGGCATCTACCACCTGCGGCTGAAATACCCCGGACAGGAACTGGAAGAGCCGCCTACCAGGGCCGAGGCTCCGGAAGGAGAAGCGCCGACGGGGGCGACGGCAGGCACAGACGCGCGTGCCCAGCCCGAGGCAGTCGAACCGCCGGACGGCAGCGAGGCCGAGAAAGGGTCTATCGAGAAAGCCAGCGGGGCGGGTTAAGCGGCCTCACGGGTGGATGTCGGCCATTCCTCCCAGGATGCCGAAGCCTGCATGGCCTCGATATACTGGTGCATGTAGTGCCGGAGCACCTCACTCATAGATTGACCATTCTGTGAGGTCAAGGCTTTGAAGCGTCGATGCAAGTCCTCCTGCAGGTAGATGTGGAGCCGCGAGGCCGGGTTGCGCGTCTCGGTCGGGGGCGAAACCAGCACCTCGATCTCGCGTAGCAGCAGCTTCATATCCCCGTAATGCAACTGAGTCTTGCGCTGAAACGCCTGCTGAAGCAGGTTCGGACGCGGGGTTGAGGAAAGCGAGGATTTCATGCGTGAGGTTCTGGATTTCTCGGGCAGCTTTGCCCACTGGGTCCAGTTCAAACACACTGGACCCGCGTGAGAGGGCTTCAGTATAGGCAATCCGCTGGGTCGTGCGGCTTTTCAGCACGGGTAGCCCGTAGGCATCGAGCGCATCGGCAATGTCGGCGGCCAGCCGGGTACCAGCAATCTGCCGCGAGATCACAAAGGCGGCCCTGGGCAAGCCCCCAAAGATCTGTTGCCGGGTGCGGATCAACTCCACCAGCCCCGCCACCGCCCACATGTCGGCAGCAGAGGGCTGGATCGGGATCAGGATCAGGGTGGAGGCCTTCACCGCCAGGCCGAGGCCCTGCATCATCTTGGCCGTGCCGTCGATGATGACCAGGTCGTAGGCCATCGAGAGCCGCTCCAGATCAGTGGTCAGCTTCTTCGGATCGACTCCAATAACCGGCGGCATCGTGCAGTGCTCGTCCTGCATCGCCTGCCAGTCGCGCATGGTGCCTTGCGGATCGGTGTCGACGATGAGCACCGAACGGCCTTCCCGCTGCAAGGCATGGGCCAGGTTGGTGGTCAGCGTGGATTTGCCACAGCCACCTTTCGGGTTCAGGATCGAGATAACCATAGGCGGACTTCAGGGACAGTCGCTTCCGGGTTGATCGGTGGAACAGGCGGTGGGGGCCAGGCCTCAATCCATCGGTCGTGTTAAAGCCCCAGTATCGGCGAAGATAGAGGCCACATTAAGCGGGTCTGTTCCTCCTCGCAATATAGTCAAAATGACGATAATTTTTATAGTCATTTTGACTATATTCCCATGTCAACCCATTATAGACAACCCCCCGGCCTCCGCAGGGAGACCAGGCGTGGCAGAGGGTCAACGAAAAGTATTGCGCCAGAAAAGCTGATTCTTCAGGGCTTCGGGCGTCAGCGTGTACAACAGCCGGAGCAGCCGTCGGCGGAGCACTTCCGGGATTTCTGCCGTCGAGAAGATGATCCCCGCGTGGGTACGCCCGGTTGCCAGATACTCCTGGTGCAGTCGGCTGAAATCGCGGAAGTTGAAGGTCAGGATTGCCCGCTGTTCCGTAGCGGCAAAGTGCAACCGGGTAGCATCGCTGGCCTGGACCAGCGCCGCTTCCTGGGTTGCCAGCACATCGAACCCATGCTGTCGGAGCTGGACGGCCAGGCGTGGAGAAAGGTGCTCGTCCAGATAAAGCCTAGGCGGCATGGGAAGCCGGTTGTTCAGACGGGGGTTGGTTCCGGTGTTGGGCGGCTTCCACCTCCACGCGGTGGTCGTGGTAATACGCCAGGGTGCTGAAGACCTGCGCCGGGGTCAGGTGCGGCCATTCTGCCAGAATATCCTCAACCGACATGCCGGCCTGATAGTAGTAGCCGACAAGGTGCCACACGGCGATACGGGTACCCTCGATGACAGCGTCGCCGCCGCATACTTCCTCCACTTTGGTGATGTGTGGATACTGGGTCATCTGTACCAGCCGGAATACCGGAAAAGCCGTATCAACCCTCAGACCCCGCAGGTACGGCCGAGGTTCCTTGCGCAAAACACAAGCGCACTATCGGGGAGCGGGGGAGGCCTCATCCGTCGTGCCGCCACATGGGCGTAGAACAGTTTCACTCCTCTGCGAGATATAGTCAAATTGACTATATCTTCCATGCCAACCCCTTATAGACAAACGCCCGGCCTCCGCAGGGAAACCGGGCGTGGTCGTATCGGACCGCAGCAGGCTCAGGTGGCATCGGCGCTGGCTTCGCCTTCCACCGGCTGCGCCTTTTTCGTGATGAAGGTCAACTCACCCGGCTTGGTGGCTTCGTCGTAGGTGATGGAGAGGAGGTCGCCCGTGGTCAGGTCGGCTCCGAGGATGGCCTCGGCCATCGGGTCCTCGACGTATTTTTGCAGGGCGCGGCGCAGCGGGCGGGCGCCGAACTTGGCGTCGAAGCCCTTGTCCACGAGGAAGTTCTTGGCCTCGTCGGTCAGTTCTACCTGGATGCCCACGTCGGTGGCGCGCTTGAACAGGTCCCGCACCATGATGTGGATGATCTGGTGGACGTGTACCTTCTCAAGCGGGTGGAACACGATCACATCGTCGATGCGGTTGAGGAACTCCGGGTTGAACACGCGCTTGAGGGCATCCTCGACGGTGCTCTTGAGCGTCTGGTAGTTGGCAACGGTCTCGCTGGTCTCGAAGCCGATGCCCTTGCCGAGGTTCTTGATGTCCCGCGCCCCGATGTTCGAGGTCATGATGACGATGGTGTTGCGGAAGTCTACCCGGCGGCCCAGGCCGTCGGTGAGGATGCCGTCGTCGAGCACCTGGAGCAGGATGTTGAACACGTCCGGGTGGGCTTTCTCGATCTCATCGAGCAGCACGACCGAGTAGGGTTTGCGGCGGACCTTCTCGGTGAGTTGCCCGCCCTCCTCATAGCCCACATAGCCTGGCGGCGCGCCGACGAGCCGGCTGACGGAGAATTTCTCCATGTATTCGCTCATGTCGATGCGGATGAGCGATTCCTGGCTGTCGAACAGGTATTCGGTGAGGACTTTGGCCAGTTCGGTCTTGCCCACGCCGGTGGGGCCGAGGAAGATGAACGAGCCGATGGGGCGTTTCGGGTCTTTCAGCCCGGCCCGGGTACGGCGGATGGCGCGGGCCAGCTTCTGGACGGCCTCCTCCTGCCCGATGACGCGCTTTTGCAGCTCGCCCTCCATCAGCAGCAGCTTCTTCGACTCCGGCTCGGAAATCTTGTCCACCGGGATGCCCGTCATCATCGCCACGACCTCGGCGATGTCCTTGACGCTGACCTCGTGGACTTCGCTTTCGGCCCGGCGTTCCCATTCGCGCTTGGCGTTCTCCAGCTCCTCCATCAGCTTCTTCTCGCGGTCGCGCAGCCGGGCAGCCTCTTCGAACTTCTGGCTCTTGACCACCTTGTTCTTGTCGTCCTTGATCAGTTCGATCTCGGCCTCCAGCGTGATGATCTCCTGCGGGACCTTGATGTTGTTCAGGTGGACGCGCGCCCCCGCCTCGTCGAGCACGTCGATGGCCTTGTCGGGGAGGAAGCGGTCGGTGATGTAGCGCTCGGAGAGCTTCACCGTCAGGTCGATGGCTTCGTCGGTGTAGTGGACGTTGTGGTGCTCCTCGTACTTGTCCTTGATATTCTTGAGGATCTGGATGGTCTCTTCGGGCGAGGAGGGGTCTACGATGATCTTCTGGAAGCGGCGGTCGAGCGCGCCGTCCTTTTCGATGTACTGGCGGTACTCGTCCAGCGTGGTGGCGCCGATGCACTGGATCTCGCCGCGGGCGAGGGCGGGCTTGAACATGTTGGAGGCGTCGAGGGAGCCGGAGGCCCCGCCTGCCCCGACGATGGTGTGCAGTTCGTCGATGAACAGGATCACATCCGGGCTTTTCTCCAGTTCATTCATCACCGCCTTCATGCGTTCCTCGAACTGGCCGCGGTATTTCGTTCCGGCCACGAGGGCCGCCAGGTCGAGCGTGACAATGCGTTTGTCGAAGAGCACGCGGCTGACCTTGCGCTGGACGATGCGCATAGCCAGGCCCTCGGCGATGGCGGTCTTGCCCACGCCCGGCTCGCCGATGAGCACGGGGTTGTTCTTCTTGCGGCGGCTCAGGACCTGGGCCACGCGCTCGATCTCGCGTTCGCGCCCCACCACAGGGTCCAGCTTGCCTTCTTCGGCCAACTTCGTCAGATCCCGCCCGAAGTTGTCCAGCACCGGGGTCTTGCTCTTTTCCATTTTGCTGCGCTCTTTGAAAGAACCAGAGGAAGCCCGACCGCTGCCTTCCTTGCCGCTGCTGGTGCTGGCACTGCCCCGGCTGGAGGCCTTGCCGCTGATAATCGAATCCAGCTCGGACCGGACGGCATCGTAGGTTATAGAAAAGCCCTGTTGCAGAATCTGTGCCGCAATGTTTTCGTCGTCGCGGAGCAGGCTCAGCAGCAGGTGTTCTGTTCCAATGACATCGCTCTTGTACAGCTTGGCTTCGAGGTAGGTGATCTTGAGCACCTTCTCGGCCTGCTTGGTCAGTGGGATGTTGCCCACCGTGAGGCTGCCTCCGGTGGAGCGGACCGTATCCTCGATGGCCTTCTTGAGCTTGAGCAGGTCGCAGCCGAGGTTGCGGAGAATCTTGACGGCAATCCCTTCGCCCTCACGGATGATGCCGAGCAACAGATGTTCGGTGCCAATGTAATCGTGGCCGAGGCGGATAGCCTCTTCGCGGCTGTACGAGATCACATCGCGCACCCGGTTGGAGAAGTTACCTTCCATGCTGGGTTAAGCTAGAGGGTCTGCCGGAGGAGTTTTCGGCCCGCCAGAAAAGTGGGAGGCCCGCAGACAGGGTGGAGCAAAGACCAGACCAGTCTGCCAGCACACGGCGAACCAGTCGGGATGTGCTTAGGCCGCGAAGCTGGAACCGCATCCACAGGTCGAGGTCGCGTTCGGGTTGTCGAAGGTGAAGCCGCGGGCGTTCAACCCGTCATGGTAGTCGATGGTGGTGCCCATCAGATACAGCCCGTGCCGCTTGTCCATGTAGACGACGATGCCTTCGATGTCGAACCGAAGGTCGTGCTCGCGCGCCTTGTCGAAGCCCAGGATATAGCTCATGCCGGAGCAGCCGCCCCCGCGCACGCCCACGCGCAAGGCAAAGCCTTCGGGAAGGGCTTTCGTGGTCATGATCTTGTGAATCTCCTCTGCCGCCCGCGCCGTGAGGCGAATCGGGGTCTGGAGGGGAGGAACGGGTGAAGGTGCAGTCATCAGGGTATGGGTGGACAATACAAGGCGTCGCAGGAACCATCGGGTCGTCCGATGAGGAAGTGCAACGATAGGGAGCAATGGGCTGTTCCCCAGGATCAGCCCGTCAAAACAGGTAGGAAATTATGGGATTTCGGATTGCGGAATTAACCAAGCACCAAGCTCTGTAGGCATAGAGTCCTCTTCGCCCCACGTACCAACCGCTACCAACCACCTGCGGCAAGGTTTACCGGGGTGGCTGCCGAAGTTGCCACCTCAAGCACCGGGGTCTCAGTTCAGGGTTCGGGCCAGCACGAGGGCCTGCTTGTACGCCTCCGTCGTCCCACGCTCGGCACTGACGGCTTCGAGGTGTACGACGTAGATGCCGATGTGCAAGGTTCGTCCGGCGTCGTCGAGGCCGTCCCAGAGCAGCGTTCCGGTGCGGGCCGCCAGGGTGGCTTCGGTGAGGGTACGCACGAGGCGGCCGCTGGCGTCGTAGATACGCACCCGCAGGAGCGCAGCCTCGGACTGGAGAGTGAACCGGAGGACTGCCACGTCGTCAAAGCCGTCGCGGTCCGGCGAGAAGGGGGAGGGGGTTACCACCAGCCCCGGTGCTTCGAGGGTGCTGCCAGGTGGGACGGTCACGCTGTTGGGCAGGCCAGGGGTGCCGCCCGCCGCATCCACACTGCTCGTCCAGTTTTCCGGGTCGTCGGTGCGCCCGTCGGCGCTGAGACGTTCCAGAGAGATGCCCCGCGTACTGTTCAGGGCAGCGGCGTGCCAGCCCGTTTCATAGGCCACCGCATCGAGCACGACTCCGTCCGGGCGGTGTAGTCGAATCAGGTCACCGCTATTGTCCAGGCCGAGCGAGGCCCGCAGGGGCAGCAGCACGGCATTGGCGTCCGCCAGGGCAGGGAACGCATCCGTCAGGGCCAGCACGAGGCTGTCGTCCGGCACGGTGGTGGGGACGCTGTAGACGACGGCATAGCCGCCGGGGGGTAGCACCGTTGGGTGGTAGACGAGGCGCAGTGTGTCCGCGGCCCCGGTCTCGTCCGGCTGGTTGGTCATCAACAGTCCGTTCAATTCCACTGGTGCCGTGCTGGGGTTGAGCAGTTCGAAATACTCTGGCTGGTCGGGCTGAAAGTCGTCGTCGTCGGCACGGGGTTCAAACATGATCTCGTTGACCAGTATCTCGCCAGGGTTGGGTGGGAAGGCGGTCGGGGCGGTACCACTGTTTGCCTGTCCTGGCGTGCCCCCACGTGGATCGAGCGAGGAGGCCCAGTTCAGTGCATCTGCCGGGCTTCCGGTAGCGGCCAGTCGCTCCAGGGCGATGCCGGTGGTCGAGGCGAGGGCTGCACTGTGCCAGGCGGGGTCGTAGAAGACGGACTCGATGGGGGTGTTGTCGGCCCGGTGCAGCCGCAGCAGGTCGCCGCTGTTGAGCAGTCCCAGCGAACTGCCGGCCACGGGCAGCAGCGTTGTGCCCAGTGCTCGGTAGTCCATCGGAAACGCGAGCACTAGCTGCGACTGTGAGAACAGGTCTTCCACCGGCAGGGCAACGGGTTGGGAGAAGATGACGGCATAGCCACCGGGTGGAAGGGCCGCCGGGCGGAAGACGAAGCGGGTGGTGTCGGCAACCCCGTTTTCGTCCGGCACGTCCGTCCAGTAGAACCCCCGCAGGCTCACCGGATACGCCCGCACGTTGAACAGTTCGATGTATTCTGGCTGGTCGATGCGGTTGTCGAACGGGTCGGCGCGGGGGGCGAACATCACCTCGTTCACCACCACGTCGCCTGGGGCAGCGAGCCGGGCCACCGGGAGCGCCGCACCCGCCAGCACGTTGCCCGTCAGGTCGCGCACGTCGGCGAGGGTGAGGGTGTTGCCGGTGGTGCTAGCAAAGGTGAGCCGGGCGGTTGCGCCGTCTCCCGTGAGCTGCACCAGGCTAGGCTGGAGGCCGTCCAGTGCGAAGTGGGTCGGGGTGGCGCTGGCCGGGTCGAGGGGTTCGTCGAAGAGCACCTCCAGCAGGGTGTTGCTCACCTGTTCGGCCAGCAGTCCCTGGGGTGGGGCGGTGTCGGGGGCGAAGACGCTGTTCTGCTGGCCGGGGGTGCCGCTGCGTGGATCGACCGACGAGGCCCAGTTGACGGCGCTGCTGGAAGGGCCGTTGGGGTCCTTGCGCTCCAGCGATACGTCGCTGCCGCCCCAGGCGGGCGCATAGGCCACCGAGTCCACCACTGCCTCGTCGAAGAGCAGCACGGCGGTGTCGCCGGTATTGTTCAGCGCGGGCCAGCCAGCCACTTCGATGAAGGGTACGCCGGGGAACGCCGCTGCGAAATTCCCCCCGTTCTGCACCAGCACCACCCAGGTTCCCGGCGGGAGGCTCTGGGCCGTCCCGGTGATCGGCACCACCTCCAGCCGGTTGTCGGCCAGGGAAAAGCGGCGCAGGTCGAACGTCTCGCTGGAGCGGTTGTAGAGTTCCACGAACTCGCTGCCGCCCGACGGGGGGTCGTAGAGGAGTTCGTTCACCACCACGTCGCGGGGCTGGGGCACAGCGCCGGGAACGGTGCCTTCCACGGTGAAGGTGGCGGTCGTGCCGAGCGCGAGGGGATTGCCGCTGGTGTCGGTCAGGCCCTCCACCGTCAGGGTGTAGGTGCCGGGGGGCAGGGTGCCTACGGTCAGTTGCACCGTCGAGGGGCTGGGGAGGCTGAAGCCCTGGGGCGGGCCGAGGCCGATAAGGTTGAACGCGGAGAGGGCGATGCTCTGGTCGTCAAGGGGTTCGGAGAAGACGAGCGTCACATGCCCGTCGGCGTAGGTAGCCCCCAGCAGCGTGGGCGGAGTGGTGTCGGTGCCCCCAGTGCCGGTCTCGGCCGTGGCGGAGACGTCGTCGAACAGGTAGCCCTGGCTCCGGCTGGAGGAGTGCTTGATCCAGACGCCGAAGTGGGTGCTGGTGGCGAAGGCCGCCCCGGTCTCGCTGGCGGTGAAGAGCACCTGACCGTCCAGTGCCACCGTCCAGAGGCTGGCCGCGCTGCGCTGGATCCGCAGGACGAGGGTGCGCTCGGCCTCGGCGACGGTGTTGGCGGCGGACTGGCCGATGAGCACCCGCCCGCCGCTGGCCGCTGGGTCGGAACGGTAGAGGCGCACGTCGCGGTCATTGGTGCCTACTTGTACATAATACCCCTGTACGTCCCCGCGCAGGTTGGCTGCATCAGCTATCAGGTAGACCCGCACCAGGTTGAAGTTGCTCAGTTGTCCCCCGGTGTACCGCAGGGTGAATTGCCAGGTGCCCATCCCCAGCGTCGAGGGGGTAGACAGGTAGAGGGTGTCGGAGGCTGTAGGGCCGTTGGCCTGTAATCCGAAGTCGGCCCCGAAGGGCACGACGGTGAAGCGGCTGGGTTCGCCACTCCAGGAAGGATTGGCCGTGAAGTCGCCGTCGGCGAAGGTGTCGGTGAACTGGGCCTGCACCAGGCCCGCACCCCCCAGCCAGAGCGCAAGGCAGACGAAGAAGCGCGGCATACCGTCGGAAGTAACTGAGCAGAAAATGCCAGAATACACCAGCCCCCGCGCTTCCACAAGCCGGGCCAGGTTAGGATTTTGGAATGATCGGCGGACGGTGGAGAGATAGCTGTTGGCGGTTAGCTGTTAGCCGTTAGCTATTGGTACTTGGTGCTTGGGAAGAAAGCGATACCTTCCCACGGGTGTCATCACGAGGAAGCCGTCAGGCTGACGTGGTGATCTCGCCCTTGTCGCCTTGCAGTAACATCGCAACAGTGTCGAGATGGCGGCGTTCTCCCCAGCATGGGTTATAGTCAAATTGACTATATTGCCAACTTCGCTGTCGAGATTGCCACGTCGCTGCGCTCCTCGCAATGACACCAGGGGGTGAAGGCTGTACCAAGCCCCAAGTCCCAAGCACCAGCTAACGGCTAACAGCCAGCAGCAACTGTGAACGCAGGGCGCAGGTGGTACAGGAGGACCTGGGCCATGAGCCGGGCCGTAGGGGCCAGGGCGGCCTCGTCGAGGTCGAAGCAGGCATCGTGCAGGGGGTGGCGGGTGGCAGGGCCGTTGGCCGTCCCTACACGCACCAGCACGCCAGGGATGTGTTGCAGGTAGTGGGCGAAGTCCTCGGCTCCCATGCTCGGACGGGGGATCTGGTACAAGGCCGCCTCGTCGTGGTCTGTGAGCAGGGTTTTGGCTACGTGTGCCACCAGTCGGGGGTCGTTGATGACGGGGGGAGCACCGTGCTCGAACTGCACGGCGACGGTAGCCCCGTGCAGAGCGCCGATTCGCATGGCGGTTTCCTGGAGGTACTTCTGCAACCGCTCACGGTCTGCTTGCTCGGTACAGCGCAGGGTACCGCCGAAAGTCACCGTCTGCGGGATCACGTTGACTGCCTCCCCGCCCTGGAACTGGCATACGGTGAGTACCGCCGCGTTCCGGCTGTCCGTGATCCGCCCCACGAGCTGGTAGAGGGTCTGGATGATCTGGGTGGCGACCCACACCGTGTCGACGACCTGGTGGGGGCGGGCTGAATGGCCGGTGGAGGGGCCATCGACCTGTATCCGGAACAGGTCGGCGGAGGCAGTGGCGGCCCCACTAATGAGGCCGTAGCGTCCAGTGTCGAGCGTAGGATCGACGTGTACTGCATAGACGGCTTCCAGGCCGTCGAGCACGCCCGCCTCGATCATGCGAGGGGCACCACTGGGCACGCCTTCCTCGCAGGGCTGGAAAAACACCCGCACGGTACCGTATAGGTCCTCCCGGAGCCGGTGTAGCAGCAGGGCCACTCCGATCCCAACGGCGGTGTGTGCATCGTGGCCGCAGAGGTGCGCTACGCCAGGGGTGCGTGAGGCATACGGGACAGGCTTGCGGTCCTGGATTGGCAGGGCATCAATATCCGCCCGGTAGCCCACGGCCCGCCCGGGATGTGCTCCCCTGATCTCCACGGCCAGGCCGGTATCGGCCATCGGCAGGGCCTCCAGGCCGTGTATTTCCAGCACCTCCCGGATGTAACGGGCTGTCTCGTGTTCCTGGAACCCTACCTCCGGGTTCATGTGCAGGTGCCGCCGGACGTGGATCAACAGGGTCGAGAGGTCTTCTCGCAGTTCCATGCTGGGAGGATAGCCGTTAGCTGCTGGCTGTTAGCCGTTGGGTGCGTGGTACTTGGTACTTGGGAAAATCCGCAATCCGAGATCCGCAATCCTTGTCTTACTTCCGCTGTTCTGGAAACAGGGTATGAAACCGGGTGACCATCGTGCTGGCTTGTGTGGAGAGTTTTTCGGCGCTGGCAGGTCCACTGCCGTAGAGTTGCTGAATGGCGTGGAGCCGGTATTCGTATTCGTCGGGCGGGGCCTGGGCCAGTTCCCAGTATTCATGGGCGAGGTTGAGGGCAGCGTCGAGGGCATCAGGGTCCAGGGAGACGGCAGGGTCTTCGAGGAGAGGGCGGGCAAACAGGGCCAGCGCCTCGGCGGGTTCGAGTTGTTCGGGACCGTAGCGTAGCCCCGGGCCTTCTGTGGCTTCACCGGTATAGAGGGCCAGCAGCTTGGTGAACGGCGGCAGGGCATAGCCCGGCACTGCCTCCAGGTGTTCGGGCGGGAGGTCCTGCCACTGTTCGGCCAGGGTCTGGAGCAGCGTGCCGAAGTGCAGGTGGTCTTCGTCGCTGGCATGGGGGCCTACCAGGGCGGCTTCGAGTTCGGGGCGGTATTCGTGCTGGCATGTCTCGTCCAGTGAGAAATACGTCCAGAACAGGCGGGCCGTTTCCAGGACCGCCAGCAGGGTGGCGGTCTCCTCGGCTTCGCGCAGGGTGGCGTTCTCGCCCAGGCCACGCGGGTCTACTTCATACAGCTCGAACAACGGCTCGGCAAACCAGGCAAGGGCGTTGAAGCGGATGCCGGTCTCGTCGTTCAGGTAGATGTTCAGTGCCCGGTTCAGGTCTTCCAGCGGCAGGTAGTCAGCCATTGTATCCCAGGGAGTAGGGGCCATAGAGGACATCCAGGGTGGATTTGGGCGGGGCCTTGAACCGTCCATCAGGCCAGCCCGTTCCGTTTGCGGAGAAACCACTCGACGGTTAGCAGCAGCAGCACCGCCACGAGGAAGCCGAACCGGTGCCATAGTTCCACTTCTTGGGTTTCCTCGATCACCGTAGGACGGAAGGTGTCGGAGGCAGCGAGGCGGGCCGGGATGCCTGCGGTCTCGCCGGGTGAGAGGAACAGGCCCCCGGAACGCTGGGCGATCTGGCGCATGAGCGCCGCATTGGCACGGGTCTCCCGGTATTCGAGCGTCACGCCGCCAACGGCGAAGGTGCCTGCATCGGTGCCCAGGTTCGTATCCGACCTCCGGGCCTGCGCGGTGAAACGGTACGTGCCTTCGGGCAGGGGGCCGCTGTTGAGCAGGTAGCGCCCGTTGCCGAGGGACTGCATCCGGTAGGGCAGCTCCCGTGCATCGGGGGTGGTGACCGTCACGTCTACCTCAGCGGTGCTGACGGGCTGGAGGCTCTCGTCGTAGACCTGTCCGGTGAACTGCACGTCTTCTCCCCCGGCAAAGACGTCCTGGATAGGCTGGACGCGCACGGGCCGGTTGTCCTGCGGGGTCGTCACCCACCGGTTCAGGTTTTCGAACAGGGTGGGCCAGAGGGGGGCTGCGGCTTCGAGGTCTGCCGGGAGGTTCTTCCAGCGCCAGGTGCCGCTGCCGAGCAAGGCAGCGCTGCGGAGCCGTCCCCGTTCGCGCACCACGAGCAAGGGGTCGTTCAGGGGGACGCCCTGCACCTGGGTCACGCCCAGCACCCGGGTGTCGGGGGACACCTGCCAACGGCTCTCGCTGGTGAGGAGCGGCGGCAACTGTCGCCACAGCCCCGGATCGCTGCCGTCCGGGGTGTCCATCACCGGGTGCAGAGTGCCCTGTGCAGAGGGCACGAGGGTGGCCTCGACGAAGCCAGGGCGGATCACCTGGGGGGTTGCTGGCAGCACGGTGCCGAGGTGTTGTGCCAAGAGCCGCTGGTCGGTGAGGCGGTCCAGCAGGAACACCAGCGGGGTGCCGTTCTGTGCGGCCTGGGCTACCCGGTCCAGCAGGGCCACGTCGGCAACCGTGCCGGGATAGCCCACCAGCACGATCAGGTCAAACCGGCCCAGGTCGGCCGGAGGAGGGCCTTCGTAATATTGTCCCTGCTGCTTCTGCGTCAGCGTGGTGATGCCCAGGTCGGGGTCGGCCTCGAACAGTTGCCGCAGGGCGGCCAGGTCGGGGGTTGGTGCCGGGGCCAGCAGCAGCACCTGTCGGCGGTTCTCCAGGATGCGGATCGTGATGGTCTCGGCGTTGTTGCGCCAGGTGGCCTCGCCCGGCAGGCGCGAGACGCTCACGGTGAGGCGTTGCAGCCCGGACTGGGCAGGAGTGAACCGGAGGTCGACCGGCACCTCCTCTGGAGTGGCTCCCAGTTGCACCGGCTGGCTGTTGAGCACCTGGCCGTTCTGCACGAGGGAGACGCTCACCCGCTCGTTGGGGTAGGCTTCGGCCCGCAGGCTCACCTGCACCGGCACCTCGGTGCCCACATAGCCGAGTTCGTTGGTAGTGACGCGGCGGAGCTGCACGTCGCGCCGCTGCGTGGTGTCCCCCACGACGACGGTGTGGATGGGCACGGGGTAGCGCTCGGCCGTGTAGATCGGATTGCGTCCGGTGTTGTGGTTGCCGTCGGAGACCAGCAGCACGCCGCGCAGGGGGGCGTTTCGGAGGGCATCCCGCACGTAGTCGAGGGCCTGGGCGAGGTTGGTACGCGCCCCATCGAAGGCCAGCGAGTCGATCCAGCCTTCGATGTTTGGGCGGGGTTGGGTCTCACTGTCGAAGGTGAAAAGCCGGACTTCGCCGGGGACTTCGCCGACCGGGATCTGGTGCAGGACCTGGCGCACAGTCTCAGCCAAGTCGAAAACGGGGCTGCCCTCCTCGTTACGCAAGCCGAGGCTTTGGCTCGTGTCCACTAGCACGGCCAGCACCGGCGCATGGGTGGCCCGCTGGAGCAGGCGCAGGACCGGCTCGAACAACAGGAACAGCACCACCGACAGGGCCGCGAACCGCAAGGCCATCAGCGCCGCCCGCCGCCCGCTTCCCAGGTGCGGCGTCGTCTGGCGATAGACCCAGTACGTCAGCAAGGCCGCACCGACGAGGCTCAGCAACAGCAGCCAGGGGTTGAGGCCGAAGGAAAGCATGGGGGATTGCGGATTTCGGATTGCGGATAGAGACGGCCCCCCTCCGTGTCATTGCGAGGAGCTTGGTCGATCATGGTCAATCTCATGAGATCGACCATGATGAGATCAACTATGACGCGGCAATCTCGATGCCGGGATTCCTGTGACGCTGCTGCAAGGCGGAGAGGGCGAGATCACGTCGTCAGCTTGGCGATCATGATCGCCTACGGCCTCCGCATGAGGACACGCTGGGTAAGGTACTGCCCTCTTCCCAAGCCCCAGATACCGCTCACCGGACGACGACTGTGCCGGTGGCGAGTACCCCCTCGCCTTCGAGGCGGTAGAGGTACACCCCTGCCGGAAGCGTGTCGGCCTCGAAGGAGATGCGGGTCAGCCCGGCGTCGGGCTGCCCTTCGAACGGGGTGGCTACGTGCTGGCCGAGGGCGTTGTACAGACGGAGGCGGAGGGACGTCGGCGGGGTCCGACCGGGCATCCATTCCAGTTCAAAGGTAGTGTGGCCGTTGAACGGGTTGGGATAGGGCGGGCGCAGGTGCAGCCGCGCGGGCAGTTCCGCCTCCTCACGATCCAGGACGATGGCACGGGTGATCGCTGCGTCGGCGTCGATGATGCCCCAGCCCAGCTCGTTGTTCGGGGTTTCGGCCAGGCTTGCGGTCTCGCGCAGCACGTCGCGTACCTCTGCCGGGGTCAGGTCGGGATTGACCTGGAGCATCTGGGCGACGACGGCCGCCACCATTGGGCTTGAAAACGACGTACCAGCCCCCTGGAGGTTATAGGAGTTGGTGCTGGTTGCCAGCACCACACTGCTGCCCATGGCGCTCACGTCTGGTTTGATCCGTCCGTCCGAGGTCGGGCCGAACGAACTGAAGGACGCCCGGAGGCCCGATGGGGTTGCAGCACCGACGGCGATCACCTCGTCGGCATCGGCGGGGGAGGTGATGAAGTGCCAGGTGCCACTGCCTTCGTTGCCCGCGCTGTTGACCACCACCACGCCGAGCAGCACGGCCATGTCCACAGCGACGGTGGTCACCGCTGTCTCGCCGTCCATGTCGGCATAGGTATAGCTACGCTGCCCGGCATCGAAGGTGCTGTAGCCCAGCGAGGCGTTTACCACATCCACTCCCTGCGACTCCAGCCATTCCAGCCCGGCCACGTAATTGTCCTCCTCCTGGTTGGTTTCGGTGGGAGCATACTCGGTGCGTGCGCCCAGGATCTGTGCCCCCCAGGCCGGGCCGATGAGCTGGCCCTCGGCAAACCCGGCAGCTACCGAGAGCACGTTCATCCCATGCCGGTTGCCGTCGTCTGGCTGGTTGGTGAAGTCCTGGGTGGCGATCACCCGGCCTTCGGTTTCGAGTCGGGTAAGGGCCGGATGCGAGAAGTCAAAGTGGGTGAAGCCGGTGTCGAGGAACCCCAGGCGCACGCCTGCCCCATTGATGCCCTGCTCCAGCGGATTCACGGCGTTGACCAGGGCCAGTTGCGTGAGGGAGGCCCCGTAGTCGAGGCGTGTGGCCGGGGGGAAGGGGACGACGGCGGAGCCTTCCAGCAGCGACGTGGTGATGGCATGGGTGTGGGCAGCGGCCAGCATTCGCACCGGCTGCACCATGTGGACAAACGGGAGTGCGGCGACGGTTGCTGCTTGTAAAGGCGTCATCCGGACGCTGACGGCGTTGAGCCAGCGGCTCTGGACCAGCGGCGTGAGGCCCGCCTCCTGCAAGGCTTGCAGGTATCGGGTGGAGAGCGGGCGGTCGAGGTCGGCAGGGAAGGCCTTTCCCCGCAGGGTGCGACGGGCCTGGGCCTCGGCCTTTACATACCCTGGCTCCACTGGCGTTGGCCGGCCGTTTGCCTCCTGCTTGTCCACCAGGAAGACCCAGTATTTCGGAGGAAGGGCGGTCTGTGCCTGGGCGGCGGGGATCGTCAGACACAGCGCCAGGAGCAGGAGCAACGGCTTCATGGGTGGTTAGAGGTTTCGTAGCAGGGCGCGCCCGCTGAATGAGCCGGGCAGGAGCTGTTCCGGGGTGGTGGTTTCGGGTGGTGCGCCGCCCCGGTCTATCCAAAGCGGGAGGCCCGGTGCAAGTTCCGTCAGCAGTTGCCGGCAGGCCCCGCAGGGCGAGGCGTTCGCATCCCGCGGGCACGTCAGGTAGAGGGCTTTCAGGCGGGCCGCGACGCCCCACGTCACCGCGGTGCCCAGGGCTGAACGTTCGGCGCAGAGGATGTGTCGCCAGTCCGGGTGTTCGACGTTCACGCCGGGCAGGGCCGTCCCCTCGTCCGTCACCAGCACACAGCCGACGGGGAAGTCGGACTCCGGGATGAGGACAAAGTTGGCCTCCCGCAGGGCCAGGGCGGCGTTGGCGGCCACAAACCCGGCATTACGGCCCATGAGCTTTACCAGGCCCACGCCGTTGGGGGCCCCC
>CAZLRO010000023.1:18791-22635 GCA_964561865.1 uncultured Rhodothermaceae bacterium
CGCGGGCCTGCTCAAGGCCATCGGCTGGGAAAAGGGCGTCCGGCAGAAACGGGTCGAGGAGGAGGCCGGGTGGAGGCAGCGGAGCATCGTCCGCCCGATGGCAGGCATCTTCTCCACAGGGGGCGAGGGATGGTCCCGGCCAGGTCGCCAGGAATGCCCGGTCGCCTGCGGACAAGGGTTCCGATTGTACCAGGGCCACCACATCGCGCCGCCCAGCGGCCACTGCCGTCGTCCAGGCATTGAGCACGGCGGGGATCACGAGCGAGAACGAGGCGCTCTCCACGCGCACGCCGGGCACCCATGTTCCATCGGAGAGCAGCAGCACCGCCGCAACCCGGCGGCCCGAATACGGCACATGCGCCCGGTCGACGGAGCGGCGGGCCTGCAATCGAAGAAACGAAATGGGATCGGCAGCGGGGTCGGCCATGCGCAGCAGCAGAAAGCATGGGGACTCTGAAACGTTGGGCCGGAGAGAAGTTTCCTGCAAAAAACCGTGCCCTGCCCAAAGCTGTCACCATCCCTGCCTCGGGCCGTTACAATAAAGTTACAAAAAAGCAGAAATTTCTGCACTGAAGAACGTTAAAGCCCTCGAATCCTGGTTTCTGAAATGGTATGTCTGTTCAGACAGGGATACATTTACAGAAAAGTTACAGTCGTTCCATTCTTGTAACGGAAGCGTTTTCAGTATTTCTGATTCATAACATTGTTTCTAAAAGTTTTAAAAGGAGTATAAAATGTGTTTCTTCAACTGGTAGGGTTACCAATTGGTAACAACGGGAGGGGCATGAATGGTTGCAAATGAGCGCGATACCTGTCTAAAATGAACGCAAAATCGCGTCTTAGTATGCAAGGCACGTCACTGTCTGGCAGGATGGGGATGATGTGATGATGCGACTGGCTCTCCAGTATTTCTAAACCGGCTGTCCGGTCTGTTCACGGGTTCGGCTTTCCGAAAATGTAGCGTTCGGGAAGGCTGTTGCTGAAGATTTCACTGCGCGCAGAACCGTGAAGGCTGGATACAACCTGATGATTGATCTCCCATGCGCTCCATGAAAACGACGACGATCTTGCTCTGTGGCCTGGTGTTGTTTGGAAGTGGCTGCTATACCTATCAGTGGACGACCCCGCACGGCACGCAGCAGTTAGAAGCCCCCGCCACACCCGTGGCATCTCTCTTTTCGCAGTACCAGGGCCGGATTACCCTCGAAATGGTCGATCCGCGCACCACTTACACCTTCGACCCCGGTGAACTCGACGCCCATCGCCAGGCCGACCGGGCCGGGCTGCACTTCGACCGGGCACAGTTGGTCCTGCACGAACAGATGCCCACCGGTCAGGTGATCGTGGACTTTACCTTCACCGACGACCAGGGCAACACCGTCACGGTGCCGCAGGTGGACCTGATGCGCCTCATTCCGCGTATCGACGTGAGCGGCAATGCCCAGTATGCCGAGTACCTGCTCGAAGAGTACGAGCGCATGGGCGTCTCCTTCCGCCTGGAGCACGGCGAGTTCCGCATCACCCCGTCGGCTCAGGCCAGCGCCGAGGCCCGCGAAGCCCTTGGGCGCGCCTACCGCCTGGGCATCTTCAACAACTGCCTCGATCCGGGCAAGTGGGAGTTCGTGCTCACCGCCGAGGACTACAGCGACTTCGGGCAGCGCCTCGATGGCGACAAGTACATCAACCAGGACCGCATCCTGGCGCACAGCTGGTTCTACATGCACGCCGACCTGTACCAGACGCTGCTCGTGCAGAAGAACCCGAACCTGGAGATCGACCCGCGCCTCGCGCTGGACTACATGGCCCTCGCCGAGAAAGCCAAGACCTCGGACATCGACTTCAGCGTCTTCCGCACGCTCAAGGGCCAGCCCCACGACGTGCGCGTGCTCGAACTCGGCCACCAGAGCCGCCGCCCCATCACCGAGCCGATTGCCGAGCAGTACTACAAGTTCGGGCTGAACCTCTTCCTGAACCGCGACCAGTACCAGACCTACGCCGACATCAGCAAGACGCCCGTGCAACTGGCCCAGTTCATGGACCGTGGCTACTACAACCCGGAGCACCCGAAGGTCTACAACTACTGGTTCCTCGAAAAGATGAACGACGTCCGCATCCAGAGCATCGACCAGCCGGATTCGGACTGCTACGTCGAGATCGAGGTGGACGGCCAGGACCTGCCCTTCAAGCTGACCTTCGGCAACCTCGACCTGGCCCTGCTCGACGAGCAGAGCTTTGCCGCGCTGCGCTTCGGGGTGAACCCGTATCCGATTGGTCGCCGCCACTCGCCCGTGATGAATACCATCGCCTACGACAGCGACCTCCTGCCGGCCCGCCTCAAGCCCTACATGTTCTTCACGGACAAGCAGACTGGCAAGTTCGTCAACAACATCGACCTCGGCGTGGAGATGGTGTATGTGGGCTGGGAGGACTTCGACAACAACGTGCTCGAACTGTACTTCCTCTCCTACGAGCGCATCACCCCCGTGTGGACGGCCCGCGTGCAACTGCCCGACGCGATGGTAGACCGCATCCGCGTCCGCCGCAACATGTACACCTATTGATGCCGGTACTTGGGACGCTCGCTTTGGTGCATAGGTTTTTCAAGCACCAAGCCCCAATCACCTACTGATGCCTTCTGAAAATTCGACGACAACCATGCGTAATAGATTGTTTCTCAGCCTCTTGCTGCTGGCGCTGGTGCTGCCTGCCCAGGCGCAGGAGTTCCGCACCCGGCTGGCGAAGCCGCAGCACACGTTCTTCTACGTCCAGAGCAACCTGCACGCCGGAATCGACAGCCGCGAGCCGGGGTCGCAGGTAGCCTCCCAGACCTACAGCGGCCTCTCGAACCGGGGGCCAGCCTCGCAGGTGACCTTCGAACTGTTCAACAAGCGGGAGCGGCGCATCCAGACGGGCTACACCCGCTTCATCACGCCCAACGCCTGGAACGTCAAGTTTGGCATCGAGGCCAACCCGATCTCCAACGACCAGCGGGGCGATGTGCGGTTGGGGCTGCGCCTGGGCGACACCTGGGCCAACTTCAGCACGAAGTGGGACCGCACGCAGTTCCGCGTCGGCCACCTGTCCATCCCCTACGGGCACAACCCGCGCATCGACGGTAACATGAGCTTCCTGCCCAATCAGTCGGGTACCGACATCGGCTTTGGCTCGGACACGGGCGTCCTCCTGCGCACCGGCCTGACCCAGCGACTGGACCTGGAACTGTCCGCTACCGGTGGGGGCTTCCTGGCGGGCCAGTTGCTCAAGGCCAATGTGGCCGAGGGGCAGGACTTCCAGGTGAACGACTTCATCAAGTACCGCGGCTCGTTCATGGGCATCGTCCGTGTAGGGACGCCCACGTTCCACCGCAACGAACTGGGCGTGTTCGTCGCTGCGGGCGAGCTGCACCGCGACACCGGCGACCAGCCTCGTGTGGCCCGTGTGGGGGCAGACTGGGTGTTCAAGAGCCGGGAGGGCTGGAAGTTCGTCAACCAGGTGAACCTGGGCCGCAATGACCCGAACGGCACCCAGAACAACGCCTTCACCGTCTACAACGTGCTCAACAGCGTGGAGATGTTCGCCCATGCCCGGCTGCGCATGGGCATGACCAGCGTGCTGCGCTTCGAGGACCGCATCGACGCGAAGACGGGCGAGCGCCCGCAGGTGGGCACGGTCTACGGGATGTTCTCGATCCCGATCACCCGCACGACGCGCTTCCGCATCAACCCGTACATGGAATATGCCGACGCGACGGGCGAGAAGGACAAGGGTGTGCTCTTTCAGGTCTGTACGAACTGCGGCCTGATCAAGTAACCTCTGAGGGTTTGCTACGACCCGAGGAGGGGAG
>CAZLRO010000024.1:0-7205 GCA_964561865.1 uncultured Rhodothermaceae bacterium
CCGAATGCGAGGGCTGATTGATCCGGTGACCGACCCGGACGACGGCCTGACCTTCAACCGAAACCTGGGACAGGTGCTGGCACAAGGCATTGAAGCCGAGGCTCAACTGCGTACCAGCTCCGGAGGCCACGCAGCATTAAGCTATACCTGGCAACACACCGATGCCCTGAACCCCCACCGTACACTTTCCAACTCTCCCCACCATCTCCTCAAAGGGCACTTCACGGTTCCTCTCTTCCAGAGGATGTACCTGTCTACCGAATGGCACTACGAGTCGAGGCGACTGACGGTACAGGATACGTATACCAAACCGTTCCTGTGGACCAACCTGACCCTGACGACGTCTTCGCGGGAAGGACACTGGCGAGGGGGCTTCCAGGTACGCAACGTGCTGGACGCACGCTACCGCCTTCCGGGCGGGTTCGAGCACCTGCAGGATGCCATCGAACAGGATGGCCGTACTGCTTCCGTCAAGCTCAGCTACACTTTGTGACCTCCTCTCACCCCTCATTAATCCTGCTCAATGCCACACTTCCTGTTCCTGCTGCTCGTAGGATACCTGGGGCTGGCGCACGAGACTCCGGCACAGGAGATGCCTGTCTCCGCAGCCATCCAGTACCCGCTGCTACTCAAGATTCTGAGCTACGACCGGAACCTGTCGGAACGGGCAGGAACAGACCTGGTCATCGGGGTCGTTTACCAGAGTCGATACCGCCCTTCCCAAGCCGTTCAGGAACAACTCCATGCCGCCGAAAACACCTCCTCAATCCGCCAGATCCAGGGCCATACAGTCCGCCTGATTCCCATCGATCTCACAAACCTGGACCAGCTAGAGCAAACCATCCGACAAAAACAGGTTAACGTTCTTTATGTGACCCCACTGCGTTCGGTAGATATCCGTCAACTGGCCGCCTTGTGCCAACGCAACCATATTGGCTCATTAACGGGAATGCCGGAATACCTGGGACAGGGACTTGCCGTAGGCATCGGGATCAAGGAGAACCGGCCCGATATCCTGATCAACCTGGAGGCAGCCCGATCTATGGGGCTGGACCTGAGTGCACAACTCCTGCGACTGGTTACAATTGTATCATGAAACGTTATCGATCCTTTTTACTGGAGCGGGTGCTGAATCGATCCACGTCGATTCGCATGAAACTAACGTTGGCCGTCACCCTGTTGATCGGGATCATCGCATTGTTCGTTTTTCTTTACTTCCCAACCATGCTGGAACGGCAGGTGCTGGCCCTGGTATCGGAGAAAGCCCAAAGTATTGCCCTGGTATCCTCCTACAGCATCGGTCCAGCACTGTACTTCCAGGATACAGACGCCATCCAGGAAGCTCTGCTGGTCGCCCGACAGAACAAGGACCTGGTGTACATGGTCGTGACCGATACGCTAGGCAACACCCTGGGAGCCTTTGACCAAAACCGGGCAGACCGGCTGGGGTATCGCAGCATATCCCGGCAGGAAGGCTGGCTTTCACAGGACCAGCAGGTGTATCACGCCAGCGTTCCGATCCTGATCAACGAACAGCACGAGGGGCATCTGTACCTCGGCCTGTCGCTCCAGACTGTGCAGGCGGCGGTACAGTCCAGCCATACATCCATCGCCTGGGTCAGCCTGTTACTGTTCCTGACCGGGATGGCCGGCGTGGCGGTCATTAGCACCTTCATCACCCGTCCCCTTGGGGAGATCACCCAGGCGGTGGACGAGATTGCCCAGGGAAAACTGGAAAAACGGGCCAGAATCACGACACGGGATGAGGTTGCCCGACTTGCCCGGCTGTTAAACCACATGGTTGAACAACTCATCATGGCCAAGGAACAGGCCGAGGAGATGGCCCGGCTGAAAAACTCCTTCCTGGCCAACATGAGCCATGAGATCCGGACACCCCTCAATGGCATCCTGGGTTTTACACAGTTGTTGCAAACAGAGTTGGAAGGAGAACAGCGAGAGTTTGCGGACTTGATTGAATCCAGTGGCCGCCGTTTGCTTGAGACGATCAACTCGGTGCTCGAAATGGCCCGCCTGGAATCCGGACACGCCACACTCAAGGAAGAAGAGGTTAACCTGGTCGAGGAGGTTTCCAGGACGATTACCCTCCTGGCACCGCTGGCACAAGAGAAAGGGCTGTATCTGGAGATGAAAGCCCCAGCCAACGTGTGGGCCTTGGTAGACAGCCCTGCCATCCATCGAGTGGTAAACAACCTGGTGGGCAATGCCCTCAAGTTCACCCACCAGGGAGGTATCCTCGTTGAACTCAATGCACGAAACCGCGACCTGATCCTGCGGGTTCGGGATACCGGTATCGGGATCGAGGAAGAGTTCATGCCACATCTCTTCAATGAATTCAAGCAGGAGTCCTCCGGCTATGCCCGTTCCCATGAAGGAACCGGTCTCGGCCTGGCGATTACCCAGCGGTTGGTAAAACTGATGGGAGGGACCATCGAAGTGGCAAGCCGTAAGCACGTCGGGTCTGTCTTTACGGTGGTCTTGCCGGGACGCATCTGCCCGGCTCCGCTCCCACCTATGCCCGACCCCACAAAACCCTCCCTCCCCGTGTCATCCCAGTCGCACACGATTCTGATCCTGGATGACAATCTGGAATCCCGAATCGTGCTCCAGAAGATGCTGGGGGGCCACTATCGCTGCCAGGTTGCTGCTACCCCTGCCGAATCTTTCGACCTGGCGTCCAGCCAAACCTTCGACCTGCTTCTGCTGGACATCAACCTGAAAGACCCACTCACCGGGGTGGATGTCTTACAGCAGCTTCGGAGCCAGCCCCAGTATCAGCGTACACCTGCCGTTGCCCTGACGGCCTTTGCACTCCCCGGAGACCGGGAGCGTTTTCTGGAGGCAGGTTTCGATGCCTATCTGGCAAAACCTGTCCTCAAAGCCGACCTTGAGGACACACTACACCGGCTCCTCACGTCCGAACAGACCGTGGATCGTATCCGCACCCCCTATCCCGGAAACAAGAACCCATACCCTGCCAGCTGACCTGCAACGCCCTGCCCCACCTGAAGCGGTATGCCCGAAAACAGGTACAGCATTTTAGTTCGAGGGATTATGAACGATACTACAGATACTGACCGAATAACGTTTACGTTGAACTTGCCGCTGTTCCTTGGGCTGTTCAGCATGGTTTCAAACGGCCTGATCGAAGCTATGGATTCCCAAGATGGCCCAGACCCTACTGACACTTCTGGCGTTGGCACTGGTGATCCTGTTCTCCTATAACCAGTACCGCGGCGTCATATCGACTCGAGAATACCACCTGCGGCATGAAATAGCCTCCCAGGCTGTTGGCGTTGCCGTCGATCAACTGGAAGCCTACGAAGCGTTCGCCTTCGACGAAACTATCCTGACGGATACGCTTCTTCAGGCGACCGATCTCACGGCAATGGATGAGAACGGGTTTCAGGCGGATACCCCAAACAATGACCTGGACGATTTCGACCGCACTACCACTACTACCAGCCGCCTGACCAAACTGGACACCCTCTGGTTCTCGGCGGAAACACAGGTGACATACCTGGAGGAAGCCGACCCCGGTGTAGAAACCACCACCCCTTCCAAATTTAAGAAAGCGACCGTCACGGTCTATCCGCTGGATGTGGATCTGCCCGACACCATCCGGCTGTCCCAGGTCTATAACTGCGGCAGTCGGTGTACCTGGTAAACCCGATCCTTGTTCACCGATCACGCAGGCATCCGATGCACGCCATACTGGATAACCTGGGGGCAACGGTCATTGCCGGTATGCTGCTGCTGCTGCTGCTGTATGTCTCCTTTCGCAACCAGGAAGTGACCGTCGAGTCGAGTGATCTCTACACCCTGAACCGGCAGATGCTCGACCTGCATGATGTGTTGAAGCGGGACCTGCAAAACGCCAGCCAGATTGTAACCACAACAGAGCAGGATAGCACCTTCACGTTCTTTGCCCAGACCGATCCCGACGATACAACCAAGTTCCGCGTCGTCTACAAACGGGTCTTTACGGGAATCCAGCAGGGCGACTCCCTCTATCGGATCGAACGGTACGTAGAGGATGTACTGACCGGTTCCAGTAGTAACCAGGTCAGAATGTGGATCATCCGGGCACTCGACGAAACCAATACCGTCCCGCTGGACCCTCTGGATGCCCGCCAGGTCTACGTGTTTTTCGAGATGGTGCCCCCGTTTCAAACCACAGCAGAAACCCCATCGGCCCTGCAGGAAGCCCGGTGGGAATCTACTATTAGACCCGAACTTCTGCAGAACGTGCTCATGTAGTCTTACGAAGAGTCCTGGTACAACTAACCCTGATGCAACCCTATGGGAAAGTTTTCCATCATTGCCCTGCTTGCCTTTGGTATTGTGGCATCGCTGTCTCTGCTGAGCCGACAGGGTAATCTGCACGAGATGGCCCGAGATACATCGGCTAACCAGTACGAAATGCTGGCCCGCAAGGCAGCACAGGCCGGGTATACAGTTGCCCGGCAGAGACTGGTGGATAGTTTCCAGAGCGACATTTTCACCTATGACCTGGAGGGGAATACCTATGACGTGACGATTACCGTGAATGGGGATCGCGCCCAGGTTACCTCGGCAGGAAGGGTCAACACAGGGGGTACCTCTGCAACCTATACCATCAAGGCCGAATTCGAACGACAGACCCCAGCCCTTGCTCAAAGCCTGCTGGACTATGCTGTCATTTCAGAAGATGACCTGACCCTCAATGGCAACAATGGGTCGGCTTTCGTCTACGACTCCAGCAATGCCGTGGTCAATGCCAATTTCCATACGAACGGAGACCTGGCTGTCAATGGCCCGGCCAGCAAACGGGTCCTGGGGTTTGGTACCTATGCCGGTGCCCCGAACGGCCCCCATGTAGATACCAAGTTCACACCACGCTACAACCCGGATGGCCTAAATCCCACCTACCTCGTGCCCCGCGTGGAGCTCCCCCCGTTCAGCATTGAAACGTTCGTCGGGAATGCTACCATAGACCAGACAAGCCCGGACGATGTGTCGCTGGCGGGAACCTACGACCTCGGTGGAACCCGCACTGACCCGTATGTATGGTATATCCAGGGTGGACTTGAAGCCCGGCATGACGTGACCATCAATGGCTATGCGGTCTTCATTGTGGATGGGAACATCGATTTTCTGCGGAATGTCATTGCCGGCCCTTCCGGCTATGATGGTCCAGACGAAAGCAGCCTGGCTTTCTTCAGCAGCGGCTACCTGTGGTTAAATGGGAATGTGGAAATCTGGGGTCAGTTCTATTGTCAGGATTATGCCTGGATCAGTGGCAGCCCGAATGTATACGGTTCGATTGCCACCCGCAGCTATTACTGGGCACCGGGCAATCCTACCCTTTACTACCGGAGGCCTTCCGCTGCGCTGGTTAATAGCGTCCTTCGCGACGTCAGGCTACTCTCCTATAACGAGCAGTGAGGGGCGGCCTTAAACGAGCCGTGATCCCCTGCGGCACAAAAGACTGGCACGCAAGGGATCACGGCATACGCCCACTGAGCAGGTCTCAAGGCTACTTGCCCCCTTGATGGAACCCGTCTGAACGAACTCAGAGGGGGCAGCCAAAGTTGTTCTTCTCGTCGAGATGATCGGCCAGGCCCAGCATGGCATCCCGGTTTTGCTGCAAGGTTCGGTTTACCTCTGTAACCAGCATGGGATAGGGCCAGGAAGAGGTGATGTCGGGATGCAGGGCGTTCAGGGCTGCGGCAACAGCCTGCCGCAGCAGAGTTTTTGCAGCACCTTCATCCCCTGGCCCTCCTCCAAACTGGAGGGCTTCAAGCAAGGTGGAAGCCGCCAGATCGGGGAACCTGTTCGCACCTCGGTAGAGGCTCCCAACCGTCTGATCGGGGGAAAGCCCGGTCGCAGCCCAGTCTTCCGGATGGTTCTTCCAGAAGCCCGGTGAACAGCCTTCAAACTCCTCCTCAACGCCCGCCTCTCCCCTGGCAGCCGGAACCTTGGCCGCAACTTCAGCGGAGGGGTCCCCCTCCAGGGCCGGTGCCGTAGGGGCCGTACAGCCAGCCAGAAGCCCCCCCAGCATCACGCACAGCAGGACAAGACATGCAAATAGTTTCATCAGTGTGTCCTCCAATCAATATGAAAGGTTTAGAATGTGTATGTGTGAAAATATGACACCGGTTTCCTGATCGCAAATAACAGCGTCATATCGTCATACCCAAGGAGTTCTAGCTGGGATCCACCGGGCAGTCGGAGCCACAGGGGACGAGGGTGACGAGGATCACCTGGTCCTCGAAGTCCGGACGGTCGCCGAAGTCCTGGAGCACCCGGAAGCCATCGTCGCCGATCTCCCAGCCGGTGCCGTGGTAGGTCTCCTCGGTGGCATCCCAGGCGTTGCCATCGCCGTAGCCGTGGGCTTTCACGTCGTTGTGCTGGGCCTCGCTGAAGACGCGCAGGTCCTCGAATCCGATGCGCCATTGCTGGTCGTTCTCGGTGTCCTGCTCGATCATGGCGTAGAGGCCCTCCTGCATGTCTTCGAGTTCCTCGACCCCCGTGTCCAGGGCGTTGTGGATCCAGTCGTAGGTGCTGGCCTCGAAGCTGCCTTCGGGCACCCATTCGCCTTCCTCGCTGCAATCGGTATCGACGGCGATGAAGAAGTTGATGCGCGTGCCCGCCTCGAGCACAATGTCGGAGGGAGTCGTTCGGGTACCTTCGGGGTGGTAATGCCCCGACGCGAAGATCATCTGCGGTGCGGGCAGGGTGTCTTCCTCGGCCACGTACCCGTCGGGGATCTGCTGGAGATAGATCGCCGAGCAGTACCCGGCCCATGACAGCACGAACTCGACCGTCAGCAGGCTGCGCTCCTTCACCTCCAGTAAGGCAATGGCGTATTTGCTGTTGACGGTGAAAGAGGCTTCGCCGAAGAAGCCGGTGGCAGTGATGCCCAGGTTCTGCCCGTCGATGAGGAATGCCTGGGCCTCGTAGGTGCCCCCCTGGTAGGCCCCCGTCATCTTGCCATTGTAGTCCGGCGACCCGTCCACGGTCGTCCCGTTGACGTTGGCGATGGCCTGCTCCAGGTCGTTCCCGGCCTGCTGGGCCTTTTCGAGGGCGATGTTGTACGCCGAGCGGGCAATCTCGCGGGCGAGGACCCCTTCCTCGTAGCCCGTCTGCTGCCGGGTGGTCTCCAGCGCCGTGTTGCGGGACTGGTAGAGCACCGTCGCCCCGGC
>CAZLRO010000024.1:7305-22446 GCA_964561865.1 uncultured Rhodothermaceae bacterium
CCCCAGTTCAGCTCGTTCAGGTACTGGCTGTTGGACTGGTAGGGCGGAATCATGGAGAAGGCCACGCGGATGAACGCTGTCTCTGGCTCGGTAGTCACCACCTGCCCCTGGACATCAAGAAGTTCGATTCGGAAGAACGACAGGTTGTCCGGGCTGACCCCGTCTGCAGACCAGGTGGTCCAGACCCCGTCGTCGAGCAGGCGCACCTCGCGTTGCAGTTCAAAGAGCTGGTAGGTGGAGTCGGCCACAACCTCGGTGCGGGTCGAGTCGAGCAAGTAGCGGGTCTGCACTGTGATGGTATCGACCGGGCTGGTGCTCAGGTCCAGGCTGTCCCGGTAGAAGGCAAAGAGCACCGTGTTATCCCCGACCTCCAGCGGCGGGTCGAAATAGACATCGACCGAGTCGAGGTAGGTGCCCAGCCGCATCATGTCGTCTTCGAGCCAGCGGGCGAAGCCCAGCGACTGCTGCTTCCCGACGTAGACGGAGGTCTGCTCCACGTTCGCCTCGCGGGCTTGCATCTGCATCGCCAGGGCGATCAGGATCACCACCGCAGCGACGATGGTGGCGCGAAGATGGTCGAATATGGCCGTCATAACGAGAATTATAGTCAATTTGACGATATTACGACGAGGCGGCGTCGAGGGCTTGCTGGCTGTTGTAGGCGAAGATGCGTTCCAGTTGCACGAACCCTTCTGCGTACCGCCCCTGCGCAACGTGCTGTGGGCTGCGGAGGCGCACAAGCACGCGCTTGTAGTTGGTGCGAACGGCGGCATCGGCTGGGGTGTCCCAGTCGTCGGCTTCCACGTATTCGACCTGCACGTTCACCTCGAAGTCGAAACGGCGGCCATCCTGGAAGCGGAACGGCACCGTCTGCCAGGTGAGCGCGTCCATGTGGGCGTCGTCGAGGTCATCGCAGGCGGGCGCGGTGTTGAGGAACGGCTCGTCGAGGTCGCAGGCGGTGTCACTGCCGAAGTCGGTGCGGGGCGTGAAGTCGTCCACGCCGGTGGGTAGTCCGTAGGTCTGGATGTTGATCGGGGTGGTGCGTTCGTCGAACGGCTGCCCGCCGATCATCTCCATCACATGCAGGGCCACCCCGCTCGCCATGATCTCCATCTCGTCGTCGGTGATCTCCCGGTACGTGTGCAGCAACATCTGCTGCTGCATGAACGAATGCACCAGGATGATCATCAGCGCCAGGAAAGCCAGCATCGTCTGTTGCATATCCAACACCGGGCAGAGTCGGTGGCACACCACGGATCAGGTAACGGTATCCCGGAAACGGGGAGGCATCCTTCTCCGGCAAGCCTTGCGTTTACAAAAAGAATGCCTCCATTCTGGCTTCACACACAGGGGCCGTTCTGGGGGCTTCGGGGGAAGGGCTTATCTCAACCTGATCCACAGCGCGGGTTTTGCGCCTCTCAGGATGAGAAAGCGTCTCAAAACCAAACCAGCGTATCTTGGTGGGACGATGTGCTCCCTTGCCTATTCATTTTATGCCGATTGTCGAGTCTGCCCCAGCGCGTATCGGAATCGTGACGGTCTCGGACCGTGCCAGCCAGGGTGTGTATGAGGACCGGGGCGGCCCGGCCATCCAGGCCTACCTGTCGGACGTGCTGGTGTCCCCCTGGGAGGCGCTCGCCCGCCTGGTGCCGGACGAGTTGCCGGTGCTCACCCAAACGCTCATCGACCTATGCGACGTCGACCGGTGCAGCCTGGTGATCACCACCGGCGGCACCGGCCCGGCCCCGCGCGACATCACTCCGGAGGCCACGGTGCAGGTCTGCGAGAAGCTGCTGCCTGGGTTTGGCGAGCAGATGCGGGCCGTCTCGCTGCGGGCCGTCCCGACGGCGATTCTCTCGCGGCAGACTGCTGGGACCCGGGGGCAGTCGCTGATCCTCAACCTGCCGGGGCAGCCACGGGCCATCGCCGAATGTCTGGATGCCGTCTTCCCGGCCATCCCCTACTGCCTGGACCTGCTGGGCGGCCCTTACCTGACCACCAACCCAGCCCGCCTCGTGGCCTTCCGCCCGAAAAAATAGGCGCCTGGCGCATGGTTCGCGGGGAGCTGTTTCATACCTTTCCGGGGCCTGGTACCTGGTAAGATCAGGACTTGTCCCGCCCAGCTCTCCCACCCTCTTCCCCCGGCCTTCCCATGCGTTTCCGGTTGCTCTTGGTGCTGCTGATGTGTCCGGGGTTCGGGTATGCCCAGGAAGGGAAGCCCCTCTTTACGTCCTGGTTTCCGCCGGAGGAGTTCGCCGCGCGCCGGGCGCAGGTGATGGACAGCATCGGCCCGAACGCGGTGGCCCTGGTCCAGGGGGCTTCGGCCCCCCACTCGTCGGCGCGGTTCCGGCAGTCGAACGAGTTTTTCTACCTGTGCGGGGTGGAGACGCCCAACGCCGTGTTGTGGATCGACGGGCTGACGCGGGAGGCCCGGCTCTACCTGCCCCACCGGAACGAGGCCCGCGCCGGGATCGATGGCACGGCGCTGACAGCAGACAACCCGCAGCAGGTGATGGAGGTGACCGGTGTACAGGCGGTGTTCGGGGTGGAACGCCTGGCCGAGCACCTGGCCCGGCAATGGGGCCGCGAGCAGGTGAAGACGCTCTACACGCCGTTCAGCCCGGCAGAAGGCCCCTCAGCCAGCCGGGACGGCGAGCTGCGGGCTATCAGCGACCGCAGTGCTGATGCCTGGGACGGGCGTGGTAGCCGGGAAGGCCATCTGCGCACGCTGCTGAACGCCCGGTTCCCCCACTACACGGTGCGCGACCTCTCTCCCCTCCTCGACGCGATGCGCCTGGTCAAGAGCGGGCGAGAGCTGGCGCTCATCCGCTGGGCCAACCGCCTCTCCGGCGAAGCGCTCATGGAGGCCATGCGGTCTACCGTGCCCGGTGTGGTAGAGCAGGAGCTGGATGCACTCGCCCGGTTCATCTTCGTCCGCCACGGTGCCCAGGGCGAGGGCTATGCCGCCATCGTCGCCAGCGGGCCGAACGCCTGGTATCCCCACCACCGGGCTGCCGGGCGGGTGTTGCAGGATGGAGAACTGGTGCTGATGGACTACGCGCCCGACGTGGGCTACTACCGCACCGACCTGACGCGACAATGGCCGGTGAACGGACGGTTCAATGCCTGGCAGCGCGAACTCTATGGCTTCTACCTGGCCTGCTACAAGGCCATCCTCGCCCGCATCCGCCCCGGCGTGACGGCAGCCCAGATCCGCCAGGAAGCCGTCGCCGAGATGGAACAAATCCTCGCCGGTGCGACGTTCTCCAAACCGGAGTACCAGAAGGCCGCCCAGGCATTCGTCTTCAACTACCGCAGCGGCAGCTTCCACCCCGAAGCCCGGCTCGGCCACTGGGTGGGCATGGCGACCCACGACGTAGGCACCTGGACCGGTCCGCTCAAGCCGGGGATGGTCTTCACCATCGAACCGGCCCTCACCGTCCCGGAAGAGCTGATCTACATCCGCCTCGAAGACCTGATCATCATCACCGAGACGGGGGCTGAGGTCGCCTCCGACTTCGTCCCGATGGAGATCGACGCCATCGAGCGCCTGATCGCCGAACGGGGCCTGCTCCAGTACTATCCCCGCCTCGCAGACTGAAGCCAGGAAGGGTGGGATAGCTGCACCGCAGGTCTCCACGCATCAGGCCCCAATAACCAACCGCTAACAGCCATCCCCCACGCCCTGGAAAGCTATGAAACGCTCCTTGCTGCTGCTCTTTGCGGTGCTCGTGCCCGTGCTGGCCCATGCACAGGATGGGGTGCCACTGTTCACGCCGGACTTCCCGCCGGAGGAGTTCGCCGCGCGCCGGGCGCAGGTGATGGATGCCATCGGCCCGAACGCAGTGGCGGTGTTGCAGGGTGCCTCCAGCCCACGTGGCTTCACGCGGTTCCGGCAGTCGAACGAGTTCTATTACCTGACCGGCATTGAGGTGCCCCATGCCTATGTGCTGATCGACGGCAGCACGCGGCGGACGACCCTCTACCTGCCCCACCGCAATGAAGGGCGAGAGCGGAGCGAGGGCAAGCTACTCGCGGTCGAGGACGCCGCCTTCGTGCGCGACAGCCTCAAATACGAGGCGGTGTACGGCACGGAACTGTTGGCCGAACACCTGGGGCGGCTGCTCATCCGGGCCAGTGTGCGCACGCTCTTCACCCCGTTTGCCCCGGCGGAGGGGCTGGCCGAAAGCCGAGACCTGGCCCTGCGCACCAACGCCGACATCGCCGCCGACCCCTGGGACGGGCGGCCCTCCCGCGAAGGGCACTTCCTGTCGCTGCTGCGGACGCGCTTCCCCACATTCGAGCTCCAGGACCTGACGCCCACGCTGGACCAGTTGCGCCTGGTCAAGAGCGGGCGAGAGCTGGCGCTCATCCGCAAGGCCACCCGACTCTCCGGCCTGGCCCTGCTCGAAGGGATGCGCTCCACCGAGCCGGGCATCCAGGAAAGCGAACTCGACGCCGTAGCACGGTTCATCTTCTTCCGCGACGGGGCACAGGGCGACGCCTACTACTCGCTCATCGCCAGCGGACGCAACGCCTTCTTCCCCCACTACAATGCGGGCAAGCGCACAATGCTGGACGGAGACTTCCTGCTGATGGACTATGCGCCCGACGTGGGCTACTACATGAGCGACGTCACGCGGCAGTGGCCGGTGAATGGACGGTTCAATGCCTGGCAGCGCGAACTCTATGGCTTCTACCTGGCCTGCTACAAGGCCATCCTCGCCCGCATCCGCCCCGGCGTGACGGCAGCCCAGATCCGCCAGGAAGCCGTCGCCGAGATGGAACAAATCCTCGCCGGTGCGACGTTCTCCAAACCGGAGTACCAGAAGGCCGCCCAGGCATTCGTCTTCAACTACCGCAGCGGCAGCTTCCACCCCGAAGCCCGGCTCGGCCACTGGGTGGGCATGGCGACCCACGACGTAGGCACCTGGACCGGTCCGCTCAAGCCGGGGATGGTCTTCACCATCGAACCGGCCCTCACCGTCCCGGAAGAGCTGATCTACATCCGCCTCGAAGACCTGATCATCATCACCGAGACGGGGGCTGAGGTCGCCTCCGACTTCGTCCCGATGGAGATCGACGCCATCGAGCGTATCATGCAGGAGCCGGGCATGTTGCAACGCTACCCGCGTGCGACGTTCGTGGATCGCTAAGGCCGTCGACACCCCTGCAACCCCTTCCCGCCCATGTCCCTGCTCACCCTCCTGCTCCAGATCAGTGTCATCCTGGTGGTGGCACGGGCGTTCGGCTGGCTCTTCCGCAAGGTCAACCAGCCGCAGGTCATCGGAGAGATGGTGGCGGGCATCCTGCTGGGGCCTTCCCTGCTCGGCTGGCTCTCCCCCGACGTCTCGGCATGGCTGTTCCCCCCCGACAGCCTCGGTCCGCTGAACGCCCTCAGCCAGGTGGGCCTGCTGCTGTTCATGTTCCTGGTAGGGCTGGAGTTCGACCACAAGCTGTTGCGGGGCCTTGGGCGCACAGCGGTCGTCACCAGCAATGCCAGCATCCTGGTCCCGTTCCTGCTGGGCATCGGGCTGTCGGTGTATCTCTACCCGCTGCTGTCCGAGAGCCAGGTATCATGGCTGCACTTTGCCCTGTTCATGGGCGCGGCCATGAGCGTGACGGCGTTCCCCGTGCTGGCACGCATCCTGACCGAACGCAACCTGCTCCGCAGCCGCCTCGGTGCCCTCATCGTAGCCTGTGCGGCTGCTGCCGACGTCACGGCCTGGTGCATCCTGGCGGGCCTGATCGCCCTGGTCCGCGCCAGCACAGCCCACACCCCCCTCGCGGTCACGCTGCTGGGCACCGGGGTCTATGTGGCGCTGATGCTGCTGCTGGTACGCCCTCTGCTGACCCGGCTCGAAGCCTACTACCACACCCGGGGCCGCATGACCCAGGACATCCTGGCGATGATCCTGCTCCTGTTGTTGGCCTCAGCCTGGGCCACCGAGTGGCTGGGGGTCCATGCCCTCTTCGGGGCGTTCATCCTGGGGGCGGTCCTGCCGAAGGAGCCGGGGTTCGTCCACGACCTGAACGAGAAACTGGAAGATGTGACCGTGGTGCTGCTGCTGCCGCTGTTCTTCGCCTACACGGGCCTGCGTACCCAGATCGGGCTGCTCGATACCCCAGCCCTGTGGCTCGACGGTGCCCTTGTGGTGCTGGTGGCCGTGATCGGCAAGTTTGGAGGGGCCGCCCTGGCAGGACGATGGATGGGGCTGCGCTGGCGGGAGGCCGGGGCGCTGGGTGCGATGATGAACACGCGGGGACTGATGGAACTGGTGATCCTGACCATCGGCCTCGACCTCGGCATCATCTCCCCTACCCTCTTCGTGATGATGGTGATCATGGCGCTGGTGACCACCTTCATGACGACGCCGTTGCTGGAATGGATCTATCCCTCCCGGCTGATCCGGCAGGAGCGGATCGGTCGGGATGAAAAGGACGAGGGGTTCTCGGTGCTGATCCCCGTCTCGTTCCCTTCGTCTGGCCCGGAGCTGCTCCGCGTGGCGACGGCCCTGGCCCCACCCCGTTCTGCGCGGATCTATGCCCTGCACCTGATGCGCCCCGACGAAGAGGCAGGTCTGACAGGGTCCGAAGTCCGTCCTGCCGACCAGGAAGCCCTCCAGCCGCTGTTGCAGGCCGCCCGTGAGCGCGAGGTGCCGGTACGTCCACTCGCCTTCGTCAGCCGCAACCTGGGGGCAGACATCACCGGGGTGGCCCATGCGAAGGCGGTCAACCTCGTGCTGATGGGTTGGCACAAGCCGGTGCTCAGCCAGAGTATCCTGAGCGGGGCGGTCTACGAGGTGATGCAGCATACCAAGACGGACGTGGCGGTCTACCTGGCCCGCACCTTCAACCCCTGGAAGCGGGTGCTGGTGCCGTTCTCCGGGGGCCGCCACGACCACGCTGCGCTGCGGCTGGCCCAGCGGCTGGCCCAGCACCTCTCCGCCGAGATCACCATCTTGCATGTGGTCAAGCCCGAACGGGCAGCAGATGACCCCCGGCTGGGCCTGTCGGAGACAGGAGAATCCCTCGGCCCGGAGAACGTGCGGCTCAAGGTGGTAGAGCACGCCGACCCACAGCAGGCCGCCGTCGAGGAGGCCCGGCAGGGCTACGACCTCGTCATCATCGGGGCCTCGGAAGCCTGGGGGCTGGAACCGACACTGTTCAGCACCCGCCACGAACAGCTAGCCTATGCCTGCCCTGCCTCGATGCTGATCGTCCGGCAGGGCGGTGAAGCCCCACCCCCAGTCGGCGCACGCCCGGCCCACGCGCACGCTCCCCAGCCAGCCTGAGACCACCGGCCTACACAGCACAAGGCGTTATTCCCGGACGGGCTGGAAATCCTCGATAAAGTCCACACCGAGGAAGGCGTCGTCCTGGTTCAGGTACCACTGCCGGACGCGGGGGAGCCGGAGGCCACCGACAGCGACCCATCCCGAAAAGGCCAGGTGCTCGCCGTCGCCTGCGGCCTCGTCGTGGTAGAACCGTGCGCCCACCAGTGCGAAGGTGGCAGGATCGATGTAGAAATACCAGATGTCCCCTCCCACCGACGGGTCGTAGGTCACCCGCAGGGCGTAGACGTCCCGGCCCCGGAAAGTGGTACGCCGGGCTACCGGGTCGAGGTGGGTGCCGGGGTCGTGCAGCTTCATGGGCAGGCCGAGCAGGTAGCCGTAGTAGCCGCGGAGCCAGGCCTGGTCTGTACATGAGAGCCTGTAGCGCTGCCGCAGGCTGTCCGGGAGCGCCGTCTGCCCATCCACCGAGGCCGTACAGGTACCATCGGCGTGCAGCCGGGCTGCGATCTGCCGACCTTCCCGCTGGGAGGCGAAGGTGAAGGCGCCGCTGCCGAGTCCGATGGTGGTCTGCCGATCCGGGGCACCGGGACGGGTCTCGCGCACCTTGAAGCGAAGCGACGTGTTTGCCCATGCCTGGTGGGGATCATGCCAGGCCAGCGTCCGGGCCAGCACGGTATCGGCGGGCAATGTCGGGGTCTGGGCGCGTGCGGTCGGCGGAGCCAGCAGGAGCAGGCACATCACCAGAGCGGGCAGGAGCGGGTTCATGGGGGCAGCAGGGTTTGGATGTCGTGGAGCGAGGAGCAGATGCGCCAGGCCAGGCGAGCCACCTCGTCGGAGGGCTGTTTCAGGTCGGGCACCATGATGGGGGTCATCCCGGCCGTGTACGCCGAACGGATGCCCGCCTCCGAGTCCTCGATCACCCAGCAGGAAGACGCCTCCAGCGCCAGCGACTGCGCGGCACGGAGGTAGATGTCCGGCGCGGGCTTGCCGTGTGGCACCTGGTCGCCGGTGGTGATGGTCTCGAACCGGTCGGCCAGCCGACCCAGGTGGTGCAGGGCCTCTGCGTGGTGGGTGGAGGTGGCGATGGCCTTGCGGATGCCCCGCGCATCGAGGGCTTCCAGCAGCTCCAGCACGCCCGGCTTGCGGGGGACCTCCCGCGTGCCGACGTGTTCCTGCCAGTAAGCCCGGCAATGCCGCCACAGGGCTTCGAGCGGGAAATCGCCCCCGAACCGGGCGAGGAGGTCCCGCTGGTTGTCCGCGTTGGTGCGCCCGATGAACCCCAGCATCAGGGCTTCGTCGAAGACATAGCCCAGTTGCGTGCTCGCATACTGGAAGGCCCGCCAGTGCAGGGGTTCCGTATCCAGGATCACCCCATCCATGTCGAAGATGACGGCGGCGGGCAGGGCCAACGTTGACATCAGGTAAACCAGAACCGGGTGAGGTGAAAGAGTACAGGGGCGGCAAAGCTCAGGGCGTCGATACGGTCCAGCATCCCTTTCTGCACGAGCGTCTCGGCCTCCGGCACCCCGAAGTCATGCTTGATGGCCGCCATGCAGAGGTCGCCCAGGGTCCCGGCGACGGTGATGACAAGCGAGATGGCAGCGGCCTGCCAGGGGGCAAACGGAGTGATCCACCACAGCCCCGTCCCGATCAGGGTCGCCCCGGCGATGCCGCCCACCACCCCCTCCCAGGTCTTGCTCGGACTCACCCGCGAGGCAATGGGGCGACGCCCCAGCGCGGCACTGATCACATACTGGAGCACGTCGGACATCTGCACGGTGAAGACGAGGAAGAAGATGAGCTTGGCGTGCTGGTGTTCGAAGTTGGGGATGGGCAGCGTCAGCAGGGCCGGGGCGTGGCTGACGCAGTACACACACACCATCACCCCCCAGTGCACCTGGGCTGTGCGCCGCAGGAACTGCTCCGGGTCGCCCTCCATCACGTTGCGCGTGGTGATGAACAGGAAGGCATAGACCGGGATGAAGATGGAGAACAGCCCGTACCAGTCCACCGCCACCAGGTAGTATTGTACGGGGACGAAGAGGAAGAACGTCCAGAACAGGGTGCGATGGTCGGCCCGGTGGGTGGGCATCAACGTGATGAACTCGCGCAGGGCCACGAACGAGACGATCCCGAAGAGCAGCGTGGACCCCACCATCCCGACGATGTCGGCGACGGTAAAGACGACGAGCATGCTCCACCAGGCGCGGTAGCGGGCGTTCAGGTTGGAGACGACCCGGCGGGTGGTCTCACTCCGGGCTGTCGTGTGCAGCACCAGCCCGACGATGCTGGCGAGGGCCATGAACCCGACCACGCCGCTGAGCAGCAGGATCCATTCCGTATCCCGAAGCAGGTTCATAGGGTCTGGAGCGCGGTCAGGGCCTGGTGGGCACGTTCCAGGAAGGATTTCTTATGCTCCCCGGCTTCCAGGTACATCGGGGCCCCGAACCGCACCCGGCTCTGCATGGGCACCGGCACCACTTCCCCTTTGGGCAGGATACGACCCAGGTTGCTCATGAAGACCGGGACGAGTTCCACCCCCGGTTTCTGGCGGGCCAGGTAGTACAGCCCGCTCTTGAACGGCTGTATCGTCGTGCCTTCTCCGCGGGTACCTTCCGGGAACAGGATCAGCGAATCCTGCTCCCCCATCGCCTCTACCAGTTCCTGGATGCCGTCGAAGGCGTTGCGCAGGGAGACGGCCTCGTCCTTGCCCGGACGGTCGATCAGCACGGCCCGGAACACCCGTTCCGAGGTGTAGCGCCGCAAGGCCGAGGCATCCCAGTAGTCCTTGGCCGCAACGGGCCGGGTATGGCTCCGCACTTCGGGAGGCAGCGAGGCCCAGAGCACCACCGCGTCGAGGTGGCTGGTGTGGTTGGCAAAGTAGATACGCTGCCGGGTGGACGGGCGGGCGCCGATCCACTCCACCGAGGCCCCGCTCAGAAACCGGGCCACCCATACCAGTATCCAGGCCGAGAGCCGATCCAGCATCCTCACCCCTCCCGATGGGTCCTCCCCAACGTCCCGGCTTGCTGTCGCCATGCCTGCTGATTCCATGTACAGCACATCAGGATTCCTTTTGATAGCCTCAGGAGCGGGCCTTCACCTCCAGCGTCCCGGTCACAGTCTGCCCGTGGAGCAGCAGCTCCACCGCATAGCGACCGGGGGCAAGATACACCTTCCCGTCGTCTGCCGGACGCCGCACCGCCGGTTTTTCCCCTTTCTTCGCAGCACGCTCCAGCCGCTGGTTCAGGGCCTGCACCTGCTGGATGGACAGGTCCCAGTCTAGGTAGTTCACCCCCCGGCGGGTTTCGTGCGTCAGCTCGGAGAGCAGAAAGCCGTCCTCGGTCTTGATGCGGAGCGTGGCCGTACCCGCCATCCCGGCAAACCAGGCCAGCGTCGCTTTCGGCACGAGGGGCTGTGCCCAGGAGGTGCCCTTGCGCCCCCAGCGGGGACTATGGGTGATACGTTCGGGGGGGAACAGGTGCAAGGGCTTGTCCAGTAACCCTGGCAACTGCTGCACTTCACGGACGCTGGCGATGTAGAGGGAGCGCCCATGCGTTCCCACTACCAGCTCCTTTTCGCGGGCCTGGAGTGCGAGGTCGTGGACGGGGACGTTCGGCAGGTTCCTGAACAGGGCCATGAACGACGCCCCACCGTCCAGGGAGACATACAGCCCGTGGTCGCTGCCTACGTAGAGGACGAGGGGGGTCGTGGGGTCTTCAAGCACCACATTGAGCGGCTCGGCAGGCAGGTCCGTTCCCAGGCGCGTCCAGGTCTGGCCGTAGTCGTCCGAGCGGTAGAGGTAGGCGTCGAAGTGGTCGTAGCGGTAGCCGTTGAGGGTCGTGTAGACCCGCCCTTCGATATGGTGGGAGGCCGCTACCCGGCTCACCCACAGGTCTTGCGGCAAGCTGTCCGAGATCCGCTGCCAGCTTGCCCCGGCGTCGCGGGTGACGTGGAGGTAGCCGTCGTCGCTGCCCGTATAGAGCAGCCCAAAGCGCAACGGGGACTCCGACAGGGTCGTCAGCGTGCCGTAGGGGACATCGCCAGCCCGTCCGCCTTTGGTCAGGTCAGGAGAGACAGGGTGCAGGTCCTCCCCCCGGTTGAACGAGCGGTAGAGGCGGTTGGCCCCGATGTAGAAGATGTCCTGCTGGTGCCGGGAGAGCAGGATGGGGGTCTGCCAGTTGAACCGGAGGGGCCGCTCGCCCAGTTCGTGCTGCGGGCGGACGGATGTCTGGCGGCCCTGCTGGCGATCGAGGCGGCTATAATATCCGAATTGTAGCCCGGTATAGACAACATCGTTCGTGCGGGTGTCCACCTGTACCTGCATGCCATCGCCGCCGTAGAGGAAGTCGTAGGGATAGTCACCCACGGCTTGCCAGCCGGGGTTGGCCTCGTAGGTGCTGGGGCCAGCCCATACCCCATTGTCCTGCAAGCCGCCATAGACGTTGTAGGGGGTGGCCTCGTCTACCTGGACCGCATAGAACTGCCCGACTGCCGGGCTGTTGGCCTTGAACCACGTCTTCCCGTCGTCGTAGGTGAGGTTGATCCCCCCGTCATTGCCGTTGATGAGGTGACCGGGGCGGTCGGGGTTGAGCCAGAGGGCGTGGTGGTCGCCATGGAGGTTGTCCGCATCCATGCTCTGAAACGTCTTTCCACCGTCTTCTGACTTGAGCAGGGGTACCCCCAGGAGGTAGAGGCGGTCCGGGGTTTCCGGGGCGATGCGCACCTGGCCGAAATAGTAGCAATAGGTGTAACACACCCCTTCAAGGTAGCCTTCGTGGGTGCGCTTCCACGACCGCCCGCCATCATCCGAGCGGTAGACCTCCTGACCGATGATAGGCGTGTCGAACAGTTGCGTGTTTGCATCCTCGAGGTACTCCACCAGTGCGACGGGCTGGAGCTGGCCCTCCTGCACCCTCTTGCGGACCGACGCCCCGGTGTATTTTTCCGGGAAGTCGTTGTCCCGCAGAAACTGCTCGATGTCCTCGTCCTTGAGCGCGAGGAACGCCACCGGGGTGATCGTCCGCAGCACCTCCTTGCTGACCACCGGCTGCTCGGTCTCCTCGTCGGCTTTTTTCGCCTGGTGGTTCTGGTTGTCCACCACCGCATAGAGGATGTCCGGGTTGCGGGCATAGAGGGCCAGTCCGATGCGTCCCACCCCGTCGCCCGTCGGGAAGCCGCTCTGTGCAGTGGTGAGCAGCGTCCAGGTTTCTCCACCGTCGGTGCTCTTGTGGATGCCGGAGCCTCTGCCTCCCTCAACAAAGTTCCACGCCCTACGTTCACGGTGCCACGTGGCGGCATAGAGCACGGCGGGGTTCGCAGGGTCCATCACCAGGTCTATCGCCCCGGTGTTGTCGTCGATGAACAGCGTCTTGCGCCAGGTCTGGCCACCGTCGGTGGTCTTGAACAGTCCCCGTTCCGGGCTGGCGTGGTAGAGTGGGCCGAGGGCGGCCACCCAGAGGGTGTTTGGGTCGTTGGGATGGACCAGGAGGCGTCCGGTTCGCTGGGTGTCGGCCAGGCCCCGGTGCTGCCAGGTCTTACCTCCGTCGGTGCTGCGAAACAGCCCCATCCCGGCATAGGACGAGCGGCTGGAGTTGTTCTCGCCGGTGCCCACCCAGATCGTTCCCGTCGTCCAGTCTACGGCGATGTCGCCGAGGGTCATCACTGCCTCCCGGTCGAACAGGGGTTCGAACGACAGCCCGTTGTTCCGCGTCTCCCACAGTCCGCCGGAGGCATAGGCCACGTAGAAATGGGTCGGGTCGGCGGGATCGACCTCCACGTCTACCACGCGCCCGCTCATCACCACCGGCCCTACGCTGCGAAACGGAACCTCGGCCACGAGCGAGGCGGCCTGCAACTGCTGGCGGCGGTCTACCCCGGCCTGCCGTTCTGCCAGCGGGGTCGCCAGCACCTGCGACTCCATGGCGGGCACCGCCGCAGGGCCTTGGGTTGTCTGGGCGACGGCGGGCAGGGACGGGCATAGCAGGGCCGTCAGCATCCGGAAGGCATGTCTGTAGTACATGACAAGAGGAGCAGATGGGAGAACGGGGGCGTCGAAGTTACGCTGCAAAGCACAGGTTTGCGCGGGCGGGTCGGAGGAAGTGCAGGATTTCGCGCCCGGAAGTAGCCTGTTCGCAACACCTGACCGAACGACCCGCTGCTGAAGGAACAGATTGGCGGTTCAATGTCCTGTTTTTTGGCTGGAATACGCTATTATGACTGGGGAAGCTCGTATCTTCCTTTGCCTCACCAATCAGGCACTGCCATGATGCTGCCATACGTCTCTTCGATGACCCGTTTACTTTTCCTGATGCTTGGTGCAAGCCTTGTGTTAGCCTGCCCAGCTCTGGCCCAGTCGCGGGCGTCCCGCTCCCCGAAGCTGCTGCTGCAAGGGGGAACCCACCTGTATACCAACGGCGAGGATGCCCAGCTGGACATCATCGAATTTGAGCGGCTTCCCAGCGCCAAGGCATCGGAAGTACAGGACGAGGAGGGAGAAGACGGGGATGTGACCGTCGGTGTCGGCGTGCAAGTGCCGGTGACCGACCGGCTCGACCTGCGGGCCAATGCCAGCTACGGCTTCGGGGCGCAAGGAAACTGCCCAACGCCCGTATGGGGCAACCGCAGTTTCTACGCCGTGGGCGTGGATGCAGCCCTGCCCATGCCCGTCGGCAGCAACGCCCACCGCGCCCTGCCCCACCTGCTGCCTGCCAGCGTCGAGAACCGATTCGAAGTCGAACCTTTCGTCGGGGTGGGCCTGACCTACGAGACCTACGAAGATGAAGGAGTAGACAATGGGACGTATCCCTATCTGACCTACGGTAGCACGTTCATCTACCGTACTACTCCGGTGCTGGATGTCTTTGCCCAGGTGCGAGGGGCTACCTTCATCATCGGCAATGAGGAGGTCAACTACTTCGGACTGCCGCTGGACGTGGACCGTGGCAACACGACCACCGTCACGGTATGGTTTGGGGTGGCGGCACGCCTGAAATAAGGGACGGACCGGCGGGCTTTAGAGGGATCAATCTTCTGCCAACAGCCTACCCGATGGATACCGGCGGGGCTGTCGGGACTGGGCAGGTACGTTGCCGGGCCAGACGGGTGCGATAGGGTTCGGCCTGGGCTGGCTTGCCCCAACGTTCATACAGCAGGGTTAGTGCCTGGTAGAGTGCCCGTTCCCGCTCTATGAAATCCGGTCGGTAGGGTTCCGCCTCCACCCGTCGTCTGCACGCCTGCAAGAGTTGCTCGGCGGCGGAGAAACGCCCTTGCAAGGTGAGTGCATGGCCGATGGTGGCATAGGCGAAGGTACGGCTTATCTCCATCTTCGGAACTGTTTCCAGTTCCGAAATGACAGCGGAAACCTCCTGGTCGGACCAGATGGCCGGGCTTTTACGGGCTGCGAGGGCCAGGTTCATCAGCCGCACGGCCTCGTCCGGGTGTCCCCGGAGCACTTGAATCCGGGCCATGCCCTGTAACGGAAAGAAAACCCACCCGTTGTCAAAGGAAGACTCCTGCCCGCGAATCCGCTCCAGCATGGCATATCCTGCCCGATACAGGGAATCCGCCTCGTCGAGCTGTCCCGCGGCCAGCAATGCCTCTGCCAGGGCTGACAGGTTGTTGGCAACGCCCTGGTGGTCTTCGCGGTAGACCTCTCGGGATACCTTCAACGCTTCCCGGAGCAACTGGATCGCCCCGGCCAGGTTGCCGCGGTATTGCAACAGTTGCCCTTCCAGGATACGCATGGACATGCGGTCTACGCCCCGGAAAGCTGGGTCCGCCGCCTCAAACCGGCGGGCCTGTAGCATCATAGAGTCGGCCTCCAGCACGTCTCCACACATAAAGA
>CAZLRO010000025.1:0-22209 GCA_964561865.1 uncultured Rhodothermaceae bacterium
GCCATCGCCAGCGCTTCGGGTGACAACTGGACAGCCGGGTGCGGGTCGAAGTCCCCCCAGCGGGCTTGCCATGCCTCCACCTGACGGAGGGCCTCCGCTACCAGCGAGGAGAGTTCCATGTGCAGGTTCGGCAGGTCAAGAGGTGGGAAGGCCTGCCTGCACCGACGTGGCGGTCACGGGTTTGCCTGTGGCTGCCCCGGCGCGCCGACGCCCAGTCCGAACCAGGATCACCACGCCGAGGACCATCAGGACGACCGAGATGACCTGGGCCTGCGTCGCCGCGATGCCCAGGAACAGGCCCACATTGTTGACGCGGATGAGTTCGATGAGAAAGCGCTCCAGCCCGTTGAACACCAGGTAGAGTCCGAAGAGCCATCCGGCCTGGAACGGATGCTTGCGTAAACTCCAGAGCAGGACGAAAAACACCCCGCACAGCATGAACTCGTAGAGGGGCGTGGGGTAGACCGGGGCGGCGGCGAGGTCTTCGTTCAGGATGTTGCGCGGGTACGTCTCGGCCCAGAGCCACATCGGCAGCCAGTCCGGACGGGCCGCCAGGTTCGCCGCGATACCCCAGTCGCCATCCCCGGCGAGGTGGCAGCCGATCCGTCCGATGCCGTAGCCTGTCATCAGCCCCGGCGCGATGGCATCGGCAAACAGCGCCACCGACAGCCCCTTCTGACGCACATACCAGGCCACGGCGAACGTCCCGGCGATGAGGCCGCCATAGAAGGTGAACCCTCCCGTGTTAAAGACCATACCGATCGGGTCCTGCAAAAACGGGGTGAGGTTTTCTAGGATATGAAACACCTTCGCCCCCAAAAACCCCGCCACTACCGCTACTACGCTGACAGTTCCCACGATGGCCGATGGCGACGTATCTACCATCCGCTTGGCCTTGCCTTTTTCTTCCACCGGCACCCGGACGCTGGCAATCCGCCGGTCTGCATACAGCCGGTCGAGTTCCCGGCCCAGTAGCCAGGCGGCCGTGAGCACCCCCAGGGCGACCATCGCCCCAAACGAGTAGATTGGAAACGGAAGCTGGAACCCGAACAGGTCCTGGAAGACGTCACTGAGGCGGGGATACATGGAGGGTGGGGAGATTGCGGATTTTTCCAAGTACCAAGCACCAGCCAATAAGCCGTCGCACCAGGCTGCTGGTGCCTACCCTTTACCGAGGTTCTGTTGCCGGTTGAACGCGCAGCCACTCGGCCAGTTCATCAAAGGGTACGGAAGTCTGTACGCCGGTCGCCATATGCTTGACCTGGGCCACGCGGGTGTGCAGTTCGTCCTGCCCGACGATGACGGTCATCGGGGCCTGCTGGCGGTCGGCCTCGCGCATCTGGGCCTTGAGCGAACGGCCCTTCAGGTCGAGGCCTACCCGCAGCCCAGCCTCCCGAAGCTGCTGGGCCGTGAGAAACGTCCACCGCACCGCGTCGTCGCCGAGGGCCACGAGGAACACGTCGGGGTGGGGCTGGCCGGGCAGGGCTACCCCCTGGGCATGCAGCGCGATGAAGAGGCGTTCCAGGCCCGCTGCAAACCCGACGGCAGGCACCGGCTGGCGGCTGCCCACCTCCAGCGCCAGCCGGTCATACCGTCCGCCACCGGCCAGGGCACTCTGGGCACCCAGGTTGGGGCTTTCCAGTTCAAACAGGGTACGGCTGTAGTAATCCAGCCCCCGCACCAGGTAGGGGTCTTCCTCAAAGGCAATGTCCAGATCTGACAGCAACCCTTTGACCTCCTCATAGTGGGCCTGGCTGGCGGCATCCACATAGTCGATCAGCTTCGGGGCCGCTTCCAGCAACCGCCGTTCTCGTTCATCCTTGGTGTCGAGGATACGCAACGGGTTATGCCGGAGCCGCTGGCGGCTCACTTCCGACAGGTCAGCCTCGAAGGGGAGCAGGTAGGCCTGCAGGGCTTCCCGGTAGCGCGGGCGGCTCTCGGCATCGCCGAGGGTGTTGAGCCGCAGCCGCATCGGGGCCACCCCGAAGGCGCGATAGACCGCCATCAGCAGGGCAATGGCTTCGGCATCGGCACGGGCATCATCGCTGCCGAGGAGTTCGATCCCGAACTGGTGAAACTGCCGGTAACGGCCTTTCTGCGGGCGTTCGGCCCGAAAGCACGGCCCGATGTAATACAGCCGCTGCACCCCGCCCCGCTGGTCGAGGTGGTGTTGCAGATAGGCCCGCATCACCGGGGCTGTCACCTCCGGACGCAGCACGTAGTGGGTATCGCCCCGGCTGAAGGCAAACATCTCCTTCGAGACGATGTCGGTCTGTGCCCCGATGCCCCGTGCAATCAGTTCGGTCGGCTCCAGGATTGGCGTGCGGATCTCTTGCATCCCGAACCGGTCCATGACCATGCGGATGGTCGCCTCCACGTACTGCCAGGCGGCGGAACCGGCAAAGCGCGTGCCCTCAGCGGCGTATTCGTCGGGCAACACATCGAACGTGCCCTCGATGCTCTGAAAAACAGTTTTCAAGGGGAAAATAGCTGATCGCTGTTAGGCATTAGCCGTTGGCTGGTGCTTGGGGCTTGGAGGGCGAAGAGGGCCTTCGCCCCTACAGGTGCTTGGGAAAATCCACAATCCACCATCTCCCTACAGCAGTTCCGTCTCGCCCTGTTCGATGATGCGAATCACGTCGGCGGCATCGTGGGCGTGGAGCAGCTCGTCCCGGAACGCCTCGCGGTTCATCAGGCGCGAGATACGGCTGAGGATCTTGAGGTGCTGCGACTTGGCTTCTTCGGTGCCGATGAGCAGGAAGAGCAGGCGCACTGGCTGGTCGTCGATAGCCCCGAAGGGGATGGGGTGTTCGGTGACGGCAAAGGCGGCCACCGTTTCGAGCACGGCTGCCGTCTTGGCGTGGGGCAGTGCCAGCCCTTTTCCCACTCCGGTGGACATGACCTGCTCGCGGTCCGACACAGCCTCGTACACGCGGCGCACATCGCGCACGCCAGGATGCCCGTCGAGCAACCCGATCAGGCCCTCCAGCACCTGCGCCTTGGTCTCCCCCGGCAACCCGACCCGGATGCTCTCCGGCCGCAGCAACTGGTGAATCTGGATGATGCTGTCCGTCTGCATAGGCACGGCCCGCTTCACAGGATCATGGAGCAGAAACACGGCGCGGCAACAACACCCGCCATGCGAAAAAGCGGCGGGTAATATACCGTTATTTCGGAACCGGGTTTGGGGATTTTGGATGGGTTCCCCGGATTTCAGGAGGCAGGCCGGGGGAGGAGCAACCGCTCCCCTACTGATCACAGGGTTGAAATCCATAAGAGCCTTCATCAGAAGCCGTGTCATTCCTCCTCCCTTCGGTCATTCGGAATGACAGAAGGGTTGTGATTCATCAAGACCAATGGCTGTCAGGCCGTACCAGGCACATCCCGGCCCTCCACCGCCCGCAGGCGTTCGAGCACCTGGGCCATGTCCGGAGGCAGGGGGGCGGTGAAGTCCAGGTCGGTGCCGGTCCGTGGATGGGTAAAGCCGAGGGTGCAGGCATGGAGGGCCTGCCGGGGCAGGTGGGTGAAGAGGTTGCGGAAGAACTGGCTGCGGCGGGCGTTGCGTGGTCCGCTGCCGAGCGTCTGCCCGCCGTAGGTAGGATCGCCCAGGATGGGATGGCCCAGGTGCTGCGCATGGACCCGGATCTGATGCGTCCGCCCCGTCTCCAGGCGAAACTCCACGAGGGCTGTATGGGCCAGCATTTCGAGTGTACGGTAGTGCGTCACGGCCCGTTTGCCCTGTTCTGGGGGACGTACGGCCATGCGCTTACGGTCGCGAGGGTCTCGCCCCAGCCACGTCTCGATGCGTCCTTCCGGCGGGTCCGGCACGCCCCAGACGAGCGCCTGGTACCGGCGACGGATCGTGCGCTGCTCGAATTGGCGGGCCAGCAACAGATGCGCCGTGTCGTTGCGGGCTACCACCATCAGGCCACTGGTGTCCTTGTCGAGCCGATGCACAATACCGGGCCGGATGGAGGGATCATCCGGATGTGCAGGCAAGGCATGGATGGTGGACAGGCCCGGTGCTTCCTCGTCGGCATCTCTTTCCGCCCCATCCGCCTCCTCGTCGTCTTCCGGGGCAGGCAGCACAGCATAGGCAGCACCACCGACATGATGCAGCAAGGCATTGACCAGCGTGCCCGACCGATGCCCGTAGGCCGGATGCACCACCCTCCCGGCCGGCTTGTTCAGCACGATCAGGTCTTCGTCTTCGTAGCACACCTCCAGCGGGATCGCTTCGGGCAACACTTCCAGCGGGGGCGGGCGCAACACCCGGCAGACAATCACATCGCCTGCCTGCACCCCCTGCGACACCCGCTCCACTACCTTCCCATTGACCGTCACCCGCCCTTCCCGGATGCCCTGCTGTACCTTCGCCCGCGAGGCGTTTTCAAGGAAACGGGCAATGTACACGTCCAGCCGCCCTCCCTCCCGATAGCCCGGTGGGACTTCCAGCGTGATCCAGGTATCCTGTTTTTCTGGTTCAGCCATCGTTACACGGGGATCAACATTGGCCTGTGCAGAACATTTCCATGCGGCAATGCGGGGAGTCTTTCAGCTTCTCCCGAAAGCGTTCAGGGTGTGCAGCGTCGTCTCAATTTCCTCCTCGTTATTGTACCAGGTGGGCGCAAAGCGCAGGAGACGGTTGCGCAGGGCGATCCGGATGCCCCGCTGCTTCAGGTATTCAAACGCCGCTTCGGGCCGGGGGTGCTGCACGGTGACGATGCCGGAGGCATGGTCCAGGGCTTCGCTTCCGAACCGCACCAGGCCCATCCGGGCCAGCCCGTCGGCCAGTTGCTGTACCCGTGCCAGCACCTGTGCTTCCGCCCAGGCATGGCCTACCTCGGCGTACAACCCCAGCGCCGCGTGCAGGGCCGCCACCCCCATGCAGTTGACGTTGCCTGTGCGGAACCGCCGGGCATCCGGGTGAAACGCCAGTTCATACCGGTCCAGATGATCCCAGTCGACCGGTCCATGCAGCCAGCCCGCCCAGGGATGGAGCCGTTCCAACGTGCGGGGATGGAGGTAGAGGAACCCGATGCCCGGCTCCGCCATGAGCCACTTGTGCCCGCCACACGCCAGGAAGTCGATGCCGCACGCCTCCACGTCCACCCGGAGCGCCCCGAGGGCCTGGATGGCATCGACGCAGAAGAACACCCCCCGGTCGCGGCAGAGTGTCCCCAGCGCTGCAAGGTCGGCCCGGAAGCCGGAGAGGAACTGCACAGCACTGACGGTCAGCAGCCGGGTGCGCGGGGTCAGCACGGCCTCCACGTCCGCTACGGTGAAGGTCCCCTGGTGGTGCGGGATGAAATCGACCTCCACGCCCCGGTGTTGCAGGTTCAGAAACGGATAAACGTTGGCCGGGAACTCGCAGCCGGGCACGGCAATGCGGTCGCCCGGCTGCCAGGGGAAGCCCTGCGCCAGCACGTTGAGGCCCATCGAGGTGTTAGAGGCAAACTCGACCCGGTCGGCGGTGGTCCCAATCAGCGTGGCGATGCGCCGACAGGTCTCGTCCAGCACCTGCTGGAAGTCGAACCAGTTCTCCACGTGGGACTGGTGCCGCTCGTCCAGGTACTGGCCGAGGGCGTCCATCACGCGGCGGCTCAACGGCCCGATGGCCGCATGGTTGAGGTAGACGGTCTGGTGGGTATGCGGAAACAGGTTGCGCAGTTCAGAGAGGGTCATGCAGGTATGAAAACGTTATCAAATCGTGGTTGCAACTATTTCACATTTACAGGTGCAACTACTGCCCTGTAACATCGTTTGCAAGCCATCAATCACCGTATTCGGACATCCGATGCCTTGATTGAATGGCATATCTCCTTGAAAGCCTGGCGTCTGGTGGGGACGACCAGGCTTTCTGCCGTTTCGGCCCCGGCACCCGGCATGTCTTATCGTGTCTTAGCAGCATAGGAGGACTCAAGCCCGGAAAAACTGCTTGCCTGCCATCTGCCGCACCAGCCCCTTGAACTCCAGCCCCAGCAGGTAGACCAGGGCGGTGGAAGGATCGAGGTCGGTTTTCATGCACAGGGTGTCGAGGTGTACCGGCGTGTCCGTCAGGGCGGTGTAGAGGGTTTGCTCGACGGGATGCAGTTCCGGCAGGGCGGCTGGAGCAAGCGGCAGTGGCTGTGCCTGCGGGGTACCCAGTTCAACGAGCATATCCTCAACGTTGGAGACCAGCTTGGCATAGCCTTGCTGGATGAGCTGGTGGCTGCCGAGGCTGGCGCGGCTATGGATAGGGCCGGGGATGGCAAACACTTCGCGGTTCTGTTCCTGGGCCATGCGGGCGGTGATGAGCGCCCCACCCGTCTCGTGCGCCTCGACCACGAGCACCCCCCGCGACAACCCACTGATGATGCGGTTTCGCCGGGGAAAGTTGGGAGCTTCCGGCTCGGCCCCCATCGGGTATTCGGAGAGTAAGGCACCGTGTGCTGCGATCTCGCGGGCAAGGGATAGATGGCGGGACGGGTAGATGCGGTCTACGCCCGACCCCAGCACTGCGAGGGTCCGCCCCCCGGCTTCCAGCGCCCCTCGATGGGCGGCGGCATCGATCCCGTAGGCCAGTCCGCTGATGATGGTGAAGCCCTGCCCGGCCAGTGCCGCCGCAAACTCGTGTGCGACCCGCTTCCCATAGTCGGTAGCCCGGCGTGTGCCCACGATGGCGATGGCCTGTTCATCGGCTGGAAAGAGCGTCCCCTGGACCCAAAGGAATGCGGGCGGGTCATAAATCTCGCGCAGTAGCCTGGGGAACGGTTCCTCCTGGGTGGTGACGAGCGTGGCCCCGGCCTGCACAGCCCGCCGGAACTGGGCCTCGACGGCGGGGTGGTCGTCGAAGGAGGCGATGGCGGTGGCTGTCTGCGGGCCGATGCCGGGCACCTCGGCGAGGGCCTTGCGCGGGGCTGTAAGGGCGGCTGTGGCCGCGCCAAACCGGGCCAGCAACGACCGGATGCGCCCTGGCCCCACCCCCGGCACCATCGAGAGGGCCACCAGCGCCCGCCGTTCCTCCGGGGTGTCCGGCAGCAACGGCATCGCCTCCTCATCAGGCCAGAACACGTCCATCATAACCTCTGCATCAGGGTACGTACTGTGTTTTCCTGGTACTGACCGCAGCTTCCAGTTCCTGAAACGCCGAAAGTTTTCTCAAAGGACTGAAATCCTCTATCAGGTCTGCCAGCCGTCTTGCCCGCTCCTGCACGTTGAACTGCCGAAGTCGTCGCCCTGTCAACTCACTGGCGTCTTTTAACAGGCGATGCAACTCATCCTTGGGGTTCGGGATGTTTTCCAGTTGGGTTATGCTCGGTAGTTTTAAGGGGGTTCTCCCGTTCGGATTGCCGGCCGCCCGCCGGAGTGCCTCTTCGTCGATCAGCAACCAGGCTTCCGTCATACGTACCGGGATGACGCAAACATGAGGCGGGACGGTGCTTCCGGTGGCCTGAATAGCTACCCCAATTTCGCCCCTCCGCACCTGTGGCGCTTCACGTTCGGCATCCCGATGTATGAACAACAAGTCGCATGGATATGTGGTCGAGAGCGGTTTCAATGCGTTTATCGAGTGTTTTCGGGGGGGAACGAAGACGGCCTAGGTCTGCCCACGCGAAACGCCAGTATTGCTGTAGCCCCTGCTGCCGCAGCAGCCATTCGAGGACGGGGATGAGCATCTGGTCCGAGGAGCCATCCGTCAACAGGGTAAAACGCAACGACGACATGCCGGAAAGACGCCTTAATCCCCAAACTGCAAGCGTAACTGGCGCACATCGGGCCGATCAATCACCCGTTGCTTGCTGGATACAGCGGATGCTGGCGCTTGACCGTCTCCGGAATGGTCTGGTGAAAGTACGGGATTCAGATACGCCAGTAAGTCGCCTTTGGAAACCGAAGGTGCGGCTTCCTCCCCCCTTGTTCTCCACGTATCGGGCAAGGCGGCAAAACGCACGATCCGATCATACTGCCCCCCTTGGTTTCGGGAATAGGGTTGGGCAAGGACCAGGCTTTTATCCGGTATCTGCTGGACCACGGCGGGAGAATGGGTATTGACGATCACCTGCCGCATCGGGTTATCCTGATCTACAGGGTAATCGGTATCGTTGGCAATAGCCTGTAACAAGCGCAGCATGGCGGGGATACGAAGCGGGTGGATACCGTTCTCCGGCTCTTCCAGACAGAGGAGGCCGCTGGTTTCGGGGTCGCGTTCGAGGACGGCCAGGGCCAGAAACCGCAGCGTACCATCGGAGAGTGCCCGCGCCGGGTGGTACGTGCCCGTCTGATCTTTCACCATGAGGGTCAGCAGTTCCCGCTTGTCATCCCGATCCACCTCTACCCTTCGTACATCGTCAATCAGTTCGGAGAGCCGGTTGGCAACTTCAGCATACACCTGCTCTTCATCGCTGCCTGCACGGTGGGCCAGGCGGTAGAGCGTAGCGGGCAGGTGTGCCCCGTCGGCCCCCAGGCGGCTCGGCGCATTGAAAGCGTCTGGTTTGCGCAGGGCCGAGGGTTCCAGTTGCAACAGACGCCAGGACTGCATCTCACGCCGGACAACCAGCGCCGTCGGGCTTTCTGCCGCGTTGGAAGCCGAGAGCACCGTACGGGTCAGCGTCTCGGCGGCATATCGCTGGGGACGCCCGCTGTTGCCTTCCTGGTGCCGCTGGATGATCCTTTTTTCGCCTTCCAGGCGGGTCGAGATGAAGGGCGAGGTTCGCCGCCCGGTGATGGCCGTCCCCTGCCACTCTTTCCCGAAGTCAAACCGGAGCTGTGGCCGGGCGTCGCCGATATTGATATGACGCAGCTCCTCGTGCTGGATCTCCAGCATTCCGGTCGAACGCAAAGTGTCGCTCGGCTTCCAGGCCAGCGTCAGATCATAGTGCAGGAAGGTGATGGAAGCCTTGGCAGGCTGGCCCAGGTCATCGACGGCTGTGGGCGGGACCACCATCTCTGCTTCAAACGTCATCACGGGGTCATGGCTTTCGCCCACGCGATGAAACAGGCTGCGGAGATCTCCCTGCCTGCCCTCTTCATCCCGCACCAGCAGGGCCGCTTCCATCAGGGGTTTCTCTGCCAGGGCGCTCAGGAAGGCAATGGCATCGAAGAGGTTGGACTTGCCCACCCCGTTGGCTCCTGCAATGCACGTGAAGGGTTCAAACCGCACGTCCACGTCCATCAGGTTCTTGAACCCTGATACCTTCAGACGGGTCAACATAGGTTTTCGGCGAATCCGGACGGGTGATGGATGAAGTTAAGCATAGCCTCCCCTCACGCCACTGTCAGGTCATCATCCCACGGGATCTCCAGGGACTTTTCTTCGGCCCGGACGGCCTGCACCCGCTCCCAGAGTGCCCGCCGGAGCGGCTCCAGCCCCCTCTGTGCGACGGCGCTGATGGGGAACAGTGGCACGGTGGCGGGAAAGTGGGACTGCATCGAACCCGGTAACGCCTGGCGTTCCGCCTCCGGGAGCAGGTCGATCTTCGAGAGGGCCACCAGATGGGGGTGCTGCCGCAAGGCCGGGTTGAACGCCTCCAGCTCTGCCAGCAGGGTCTGGTAGGCCGCGCCGGGGTCGGGCTGGTCTACCGGGATCACGAACAGCAGTACGGCGGTGCGCTCGATGTGCTTGAGGAACCGGATGCCCAGACCCTTGCCCTGGTGTGCCCCTTCGATCAGGCCCGGCAGGTCCGCGATGACGAACGACTGGTAATCCTGCACATAGACCACCCCCAGGGCGGGTTCCAGGGTGGTGAAGGGGTAGTCGGCCACCTTCGGGCGTGCGGCCGAGAGGGTGGCAACCAGCGTGCTCTTGCCTGCGTTGGGGAAGCCCACCAGCCCCACATCCGCCAGCAGCTTGAGTTCCAGGGTGACTTCGTACTCCTCGCCTGGCTCGCCCGGCTGCGCAAAACGCGGGGCGCGGTGGGTGGCACTCTTGAAGAAGTCGTTGCCCTTGCCCCCCCGTCCGCCTTTTGCTAGCACGAGCCGCTGGCCCGGCAGCACAACCTCGCCCACCAGCGCATCGGTGTCGGTGCGGCGGGCCACCGTCCCCACGGGCACGCGCAGGACGATGTCGTCTCCGTCCTTGCCTTTCTTGCGCGCCCCCTGACCCGCCTGGCCGTTCCCGGCGAAGTGGTGGCGGTTGTACCGCAGGTCGAGCAGGGTGTAGAGCTGGGGGTCTGCCTCCAGGGTCACCGATCCCCCCTCGCCGCCATCGCCACCGTCCGGCCCGCCCATCGGCTCATACTTGGCCCGGCGGAACGAGACACACCCAGCGCCCCCCTTCCCGCTGCGGACGGTGATGGTGACATAATCGACGAACTTCATGGCGTTTCCCGGCCTGTTTACACAGCGGGTCTGAACGCCGAGCAACCGACAACGTTCGCGGCCAGCACGTGTTTTCACGCGGATTTGCGGGTATTCACGTGGATTTATGGTGCGCCTCCCCAAAATCGGATGTAGGTTTGCCTCCTGATAACCTCTGCTCTCCAGCTCCTGGCCCCGGTGAAACATGTCATCCTCTACTCCGACGGCTCGTGCAGCGGCAACCCTGGCCCCGGTGGCTGGGCGGCCCTGCTGCTCTATGGACGCCACGAACGCGTCATCACGGGTTCAGAACCGTTGTCGACCAACAACCGGATGGAGCTGACCGGGGCCGTAGAAGGGCTGCGGGCGCTGCGTGAACCCTGCCAGATCTCGCTTCACACCGACAGTGCCTATGTCAGCCGGGCCGTGAGTGAGGGCTGGCTCGACCGCTGGATTGCCAATGGCTGGCGCACAGCCCAGAAGAAACCCGTCGAGAACCGCGACCTCTGGGAAGCCCTCCTGCACGAACTGCGCCGGCATGAGGTCCGGTTCGTGAAAGTGAAAGGCCATGCCGACGATGCGCTGAACAACCGGACGGACCGCCTGGCCGTGGCTGCGATGAAAGCACAGGAGGGGAGACGGGAGGCCGGGTGAGAGAACCCGGCAGCATTCCCCGTCCGGAGAAAGCCCCTTGCGCCCGTGCAACGACGCAATCCCCCCGGGGTTCATCCCGATGGACAGCCTCTCAGCCAACACCCCAACTGCCCTTTTACCGCCCCTCATGTCCCATCCGGCCCCGGCGAACTGGCGCGCCAGCCTCCTTGCCACGCTCGTGGCGATGCTGCTGTATTTCCTGCGGTTCGGCTACGACTACGGGCAGAGCGACCAGGACGAGACGATCCCGTACCTGCTGCACCGACTGGACGAGACGCTGTTCCAGCACGACTGGTTCGTCCAGACCCAGGCCCAGGGCATCGGGGTGCGGACGGGGTTCGTCTGGCTCCTGCACGGGCTGGCCCTGGGGTTGCCACCGTGGGGGGCGGTGCTCGTGCTGCATGTGCTCGCCTGGGGGGGCCTCGGCACGGCAGTGTTTGCTCTGGCCCGGCACCTCACCCGGCAGACCTTCCCGGCGGTGCTGGCCGTCCTCGTCGTCCTCGTATTCACCCCGCAGTGGACCCTCGGCGGCAACGACCTCGTCCACCGGATGCTGGTGCCGTCGATGGTGGCCTGGGGGATGGGGCTCTGGGGGGTGGTCTGCTTTCTGCGCCAGCGGGAGGGGGTGGCCGGGCTGCTGTTTGGCCTCGCCACGTGGGTGCAGGCACTGGTGGGACTGCACCTCGGCCTGGCCTTCGGGCTGGTGCTGGTGCTGGACCTGCTGGGGGCGGGTATTCTGCGCCCGGCGGCCAGGACGATCCGGCCCTTTAGTTGGTTCTGCGGGGCGTTCCTTGCAGGTGCCCTGCCCGGCGTAGGGGTGCTCGCCTGGGCACAGCTCGTGGCCCCGCCCATCCCTGCCAGTTCGGACCTCCCTTCCCTGTTTTACCTCCTGGCCGCCTTCCGAAATCCTCACCACTACCTACCCTCGGCATTCCCGCTTACCACCTGGATCAAGTTCGGCGTCCTGTTGCTGGGCGGCCTCGCCGTCCTCGCCACGCCGTCGCTGCGCGACCGGTTTGCGGTCCCGCGGCTCCTTGCGGCCCTGCTGACCCTGGCGGCGGGGGTGCTACTGGTGGCCTTCGTGTTTACCGAGGGGTGGCCGTCGCTGGTAGTGGCACGGCTCCAGTTGTTCGCCCTCACGGTGCTGCTCAAGCCCCTGCTGGTCATTCTGATAGTAGGCACTGCCGTCACGGTGGTGCCGGAACGCTACCGGGACTGGCTGGACCGGGCCTGCTCGACCCGGTCCGTACTGGCGGGGATGGTCATCGTCTGGATCGTGGTGGCGGGGTTGCTGGTGGCCGACCAGCCGTGGCTGCGTAGCCGTGTGGCCCCGCTCGACCAGTCGCAGTCCCCCATCGCCCGGGTCGAAGCCTGGGCACAGGCCAACACCTCGGCCTCGGCAGTCTTTGCCGTGCCGCCGTCGGTGTCGAGCTTCCGGACGTTCGCCACCCGTGCCATCGTGGTCAACTTCAAGTCCATCCCCTACGAGCCATCGCTGCTGGTGGAGTGGTTCACCCGGCTGCGGGCGTTCGCCCCGCTGACCGACCTCCCGGAACTAGGAGGGGCACCCATCCTGCCGTTGCTGGATGCGGCCTACGAGGGCCTCGCGCCGGAGGAGCTGTTGCCGCTGGCCCGTTCCTATGCGGTCGATTATGTCGTGCGGGCTTCTCCGTTGCCTCCCCATCCAGCCTTCGAGGAGGTGTTTGCTGCTCCGCCGATGCGGGTGTACCAGGTCATCGTTCCCCGCCCGGTGGTGCTGCAATGAAGTCCCTGCGTGCCCGGTGGTCGTCGCTGTTCTCCGCCCAGGGGTTTCGCGGGCCGGTACTGACGTTGCTCTCTGGAAGCACGGCCATGCTGGCGCTGGGCTACCTCACCCGCCCGGTCTTCACCCGGCTCTACAGCGATGAAGCGTTCGGGCTGATGGAGTTCATCGTCGCCACTGTCGGGCTGCTGATCCCCGTCGCCTCGCTCCGCTACGAGGATGCGGTGATGCTACCCGATGACGAGCAGGACGCCGCCGGGGTGCTGGGGCTGGCGACCGGGCTGACCCTGCTCGCGGCGCTGCTCTGCACGGGTCTGGCGTTGCAGGGAGACGCCCTGGCCCGTTTCTTCGACGAACCGGCCCTCGCCCCGCTGCTCTGGCTGGTGCCTCCACTGTTGCTGCTAATGAAGCTGAACCGGTTCGGCGAGCTGTGGCTGACCCGCACCCGACGTTTCCGGGCCATCACTGCCGGACAGGTGACCAACAACGGGGCGATGATTGCGGCGCGCATGGGGGCGGCCCTGCCCCCTTTCAGCCCTTCGGCGGCGGCGCTGGTGGGCAGCATGGTGCTGGGCCACCTGCTACAGGCGGCCTGGTATGGCTACACCCTGGCCCGCACGACCCGGAGTGCCTGGCAAGGGCTGCTCGACAGCAGCCGCTGGCGACCCCTGGCGCGGCGCTACCGGCGCTTTGCCCTGTTCTCGATGCCCTCTACGCTGCTCCATGCCCTCGTCACCCGGCTTCCAGCCCTGCTGTTGCTCTACTACTTCGACCGTTCCACCCTCGGCCAGTACGGACAGGCCTTCAACGCACTGTTTCTGCCGCTGAGCCTGACCGGCACGGCCATCGCGCAGGTGTTCTTCGTCCAGGCCGCCGAGGCCCACCGGGCCGGGACGCTGCCCCTGCTCACCCGCACCGTCCACGCCCGGCTGGTGATGCTCGGCCTGTTTCCCACCCTGCTGCTGATGCTGGCGGGTCCAGACCTGTTCGCCTTCGTCTTTGGGGCACCCTGGCGACCAGCAGGGCAGTACGTCCAGTACATCGCACCCTGGCTGATGTTCTCGGCCCTGGCGGCCCCGCTGACCCGGCTCTTCGACGTGCTCGAACGACAGCGCCTCGACCTGCTCACCAGCATGGTGATGTTCGCGGGGATCGGCACGGCCCTGGTGACCGGCGGGGAACGGGGCGACCTGCACCACACGCTGCTGCTGCTGGGGCTGGTGGGGAGCGGGGTACGGCTGCTGCACCTGGGGGTGTTGCTCCGCCTGGGCCGGGTGCCCCTACGCGGGGTGCTGGCCGCCTACGGACGCTATGCGGCGTTCAGCCTGCCGGTGCTGCTGCCGGTCGCACTGGTGCTGCCCCTGGCCCTCCCCTGGCTGACGGCACTTATGGCCGCCCTGGCTGGCGTGGGCTACGCCGGACTGGTGCTCTGGCAGGACCGCCTGCTGGAACCTGCGCCCCAGCCTCCAGCGGCACCCATGCCGCTCTCTCCCGATGACGCCGTGTAAACCCTGCTACCCATGACACCCCGCGCCCTGTTCGTCTTTCTCGACGGCGTTGGCCTCGGTCCGGGGACGGCGGCCAACCCGTTCGCCCAACTCGACCTGCCCTGTTTCGAGCGGCTGCTGGACGGACACCGGTGGACGGCAGAGGCTCCGTGGATCGACCGCTCCGACCGGGTGTTCCGGGGGATCGATGCGAACCTCGGCGTGCCAGGCCTGCCCCAGAGCGGCACCGGGCAAGCCACCCTGTTCACCGGCATCAACTGCGCCGCCGCAGCCGGACGCCACTTCGGCCCCTATCCCCATTCGACCTCACGCCCCTTCCTGGCCGCCCACAACCTCTTCCGGCAGGTGCAGCAACAGTACCCCGAAGAGCCGGAACCCGCCGCCTTCGCCAACGCCTACCCACCCCGGTTCTTCGAGTACGTCCGGCTCCGGGACCGCTGGACGGTGACGACGCGCTGCTGCCTCGACGCCCAGGTGCCCATCCGCGATTATGCAACAGCCCTGCGGGGCGAGGCCCTGACGGCCGACCTGACCGGGGAAGGCTGGGTGACGCTGCTGCACCACGACCTGCCGCTCATCACCGAAGGCGAGGCCGGGACACGGCTGCGCCGCCTCAGCCAGCAATACCGCCTCACCCTGTTCGAGTATTACCTGACGGATAAGGCCGGGCATAGCAACACACCCCAGAAAGCCACCACCGTCCTGCAATCCCTGGACCGGTTCCTCGAAGGCTTGCTGGACGGATTCGACCCGGCAACCCAACTGCTGGTCCTGACCAGTGACCACGGCAACATTGAAGACCTCTCGGTACGCACCCATACCCGCAATCCCGTCCCTCTGCTGGCCCTGGGGCATGGTGCCCACCTGTTCACCCCCGTGCAAGACCTGACCGGTGTCCTGCCTGCCCTACTTCAGGCCCTCCATCCGGGACGCTGATGCTCGGATAAAGGAATTCCAGCGCAACCTGCCACTCGCTGCCATCTCCCTCTTCCCTGACCCGCTCCCATGTCGTAACATCCACGACACCTTGCCCCCATCCATATCATCCCTGCATTGCCCATGTCTTCCCGTCGCGTCTTCCTGAAACAGGCTGGGATGTCGGCCCTGGCGGCACCACTGATGGGCCAGGGGATACCCCGCACCCTGCGCAAGCCGCCCCGCCTGCGCCCCGGCGACACGGTGGGCATCTTCAGCCCGGCCGGGGTAGTACTGGACCGCACCGCTATCGACTTCGTCCGGCAGCTCCTGTGGTCGATGGGGCTGGAGAGCAAGGTGGCCCCCCATGCGATGGACGAGTACGGCTACCTCGCTGGGCAGGATGTCGACCGCGCCGCCGACATCAACGCCCTCTTCGCCGACCCGTCCGTCAAGGCCCTGCTGGCGACCCGGGGCGGCTGGGGCTGTGCCCGTACCCTGCCCTACCTGGACTACCCGCTCATCCGCCGCAACCCCAAGATCATCATCGGCTTCAGCGACCTGACCGCACTGCTGCTGGGCATCCACGCACAAACGGGCCTCATCACCTTTCATGGGCCGGTGGTGGAATCCACCTGGAACGACTTCTCCATCGACTACTTCCGGCGGGTGCTCATGGACGGCGAGGCGGTGGCGATGCAGGAAACCCCAGCAGCCCCCGTCGCCGATACGGCCGCCGACACGGTTGTTGCGGCACGCCCCGTGCGGCAGCCTGCGTTGCGCACCATCCACCCCGGCACGGCCACCGGCCCCCTGCTCGGTGGCAACCTCACCGTGTTGTGCCACATCCTCGGCTCCCCCTACATGCCCCATCCACAAAACGCCGTCCTGTTCGTCGAGGACATCGGCGAGTACGTCTACCGCGTCGACCGGATGCTGACACACCTGCACCTGGCCGGGGTGATGGGTTCGCTCGCCGCCTTCATCTTCGGCGACTGCCGCGACTGCGACCCGGAGCCGGACTATCCGATCCTCTCCCTCGACCAGGTGCTCGACGACCACCTTCGCTCCCTGTCTATCCCTGCTTTCGTCGGGGCCTCCATCGGGCATATCCGCGACAAGTACACGCTGCCCATCGGCCTGCCGGTGGAGGTCGATGCCCGCGCCGGGCTGATCCGCCTCACTGAGGCCGCCGTCGTGTGAAGGGCAACATTATTTTATCCTCTCCCCTTGACTGCAAGCAGGTGCTTGCATTACCTTCATGCAAGTAAACACTTGCACACATGTCCCGACGCGATCAGATTCTGGAAGCAGCCCTGCGGGTATTTGCCGAGACGGGCTTCCGAGGGGCTACGACCCGCCGGATCGCCCAGGAAGCAGAGGTCAACGAGGTGACGCTGTTCCGGCATTTTCCTACCAAGGAGGAGCTGATCACCGCTGCCATTGAGCAGGACATGGCATTGCACCCACCCCCGGCGCTGCCCGTCCCTCCGCGTGACCCGGAGGCCGAACTTACGGCGTGGTGCCGCCAGACCCTGGACCACCTGAGCCGGAAGAAAGCCTTCATCCGCAAGTACATGGCTGAACTCCACGAGTATCCACAGGTGCTCGGGTGCATGCACAAGAAGCAGCACGGCATGATCCAGCATCTGATCGACTACCTGGAGGCGCTGAAACAGCAAGGCTGGACGGCAGTGGACTTCGACGTGGCGGCGGCCATGCAGATGCTGCGGGGCACCGTCTTCAGCGATGCCATGTCGCGGGACATGGTGCCGATGCTACTGGCCCAGCCGCCTGAGCGCGCCGCCGCCGAGTATGCCCGGCTGTTTCTCCGTGCCATCGGCGTAGCAGTTCACGGTTGACCTTCCAAACCCCGCTTTTCACCCTTTCGATGCCCCGGATCCCTGCTTTCCCGCTGAAAACACTGTGTTATCTCTGCGGCCTGCTGCTGCCCGTCCTGGTACAGGCGCAACCGCAGCCCCTCTCGCTGGAGGAAGCCTTGCACCGGTCGGTTACGGCCAGCGAGGACCTTCAGGCTACCCAAGCCGGTCTAGCCCGTGCCGACGGCAACATCCGGATCGCCCGCAGCCAGTTCCTGCCCCAGGTCAACGCCTCTTTCGCCTACACCCGCACCCTCCAATCCCAGTTTGAAGGGCTGGACTTCGGCAGCTTCGGCGGCAGTGCGGACTCTTCCAACGGCGCAGGTAATGGAGACAGCGGGTTCGACCGGCTGCCTTTTGGGCAGAAGAACCAGTACAACCTGGCCCTGACCGTCTCGCAGTCGCTTTACACGGGCGGTCGGCTCAAGGCCCAGCAGGACCAGGCGCGGGCACAGCACCGGGTGGCCCAGCATCAGTTCACCGAAACCCAGGCCCAAACCCTGCTGGACGTGGCCCAGCGCTACTACGATGCCTTGCTCAGCGACCGGCTGCTGGCTCTGGCCGACTCCTCGCTCCAGCAGGCCGAGGCGCTGCTGCAGCAAACCGCGCTGGGCTATCACGAGGGCAGCCGCTCCGAGTTCGACCTGCTGCGGGCACAGGTCTCACGGGACAACCTCCAGCCGACGGTCTTGCAACGGCGTAGTGCCCGCGACCTGGCCTACCTGCGCCTGCGCCAGGCTATCAACCTCCCGGCCGAGACCCCACTGCTCCTCACCACCCCCATCGAGGAGCCGGTGGCCGCCTTTATGCAGCCAGCCGACACGAGCGCCGACGCCCGCACCAGCGTCCGCCAGGCCATGGAGAACACGCAGGTGGCGGCGTACCAGGTCCGGATTGCCGCCAGCAGCCGCAAGCCCTCCATCTCCCTCTCGTCCCGCCTGGCCCCGACGGCCTACGCGGGCCTGCCCACCTACGGCGACTTTGGCACCGACTGGACGGTGGGCATCAGCGTGGCGATGCCGGTCTACACCGGCAAACGAAACCAGGCCAGCCTCCAGGTCGCCCAGGCTACCCTTGAGGAGGCTGGGGCGCGGTTGCAGCAATTGCGGGAGGCCGCCTGGCTCGACGCCCGCAGCAGCCACCAGGACTTGCAACTGGCCGAGGCAACCTGGGCCGCGACGCGGGGTACCGTCCAGCAGGCCGAACGCGCCTATGCCATTGCGCGTATCCGGTACCAGGAAGGGCTGTCCACGCAGGTGGAACTGGCCGATGCCCGTCTGCTCTACGAGCAGGCAGTGGTCAACCAGGCCCAGGCTTCCCGCAACCTGCAACTGGCCCGGATACGGCTGACCCTGCTCAAGGACCTGCCCCTGAACACCGGCGGTGCCGCTCCGGCATCCGCATCCGGCACGACCGTGCCCACCCCCTCCACTCCGCAAGAGGCTTCCCCGGCTACTACTACCGGCGAGGGCTTCTAACCCCGTACCCCCTATGACACCTCGATCCCAACTGGTTGTACTGGCCCTGCTCACCCTGGTCGGCAGCGGAGGCTGCGGCAAGCCCGACGAGGCCACCCTGCTCCCGCAAGCTCCACCCCTCGTACAGGTGGGACTGGAGAACGTGGTGGTAGTGACCGACACCACCCTGGAAGAAGGCCCTACGTTTTCCGGCCTCCTCTCCCCTCGGCGGGAAGCCGTCATCCGGGCGCAGACCGGCGGGATCGTCGAGGAGATGCTGTATGAACCCGGCCAGCGGGTGGGGGCCGGTGCCCTGCTCGCCCGCCTCGACGAGTCGGCGATCCGGGATGCAGTGGCCTCGGCAGCGTCGGGGGTGGAGAACGCCCGCGCCGTGCTGGAGGTCACCCAGCGCGACGAGCAGCGGCAGGCGAACCTGGCCCAGGCCGGGGCCATCCCGCAACGCGACCTGGAAAACGCCCGACGGGCTACCATCGGGGCACGTGCCCAACTGGTGGCCGCCGAAGCCCAACTGGCCGCCGCCCGCAAGCAGTGGACGTTCACGCGCCTGACAGCCCCCTTCGGCGGGATCATCAGCGAGAAAACGGCATCCCTCGGCGACGTGGTCTCGCCGGGCACCCCGCTCTACACCCTCATCGACCCGTCGAGCATGGAGCTGGAAGCCTCGGTGCCCGTGGAAGCCCTGCCCGATCTGCGGGCAGGTACCCCCGTCCAGTTTACCGTGACGGGCTACAACGGTCCCTTTGCCGGCACCCTCACCCGCATCAACCCGACCGCCGACCCGGCCACCCGCCAGGTGCGGATCTACGCCGAAGTGCCCAACCAGGCCGGTGCCCTCGTGGCGGGCCTCTACGCCACAGGCCGGGTCTCCACGAAATCCCACCAGGGACTGGTGGCTGCCGCCCGCGCCGTCGATGAACGCGGGGTGGCCCCGGCGGTGCTGCGCCTCCGCGCCGGCAAGGTGGAACGGATCGAGGTGACCCTCGGCGCCCGCGACGCCGTCCGCGAGCTGGTGGAAATCGCGACGGGCCTGACGGCGGGCGACACCTTGCTCGTCGGCACGGCGCAGGCCCTGTCCATCGGCACGCCCGTTCGGGTGGTCCGTTCCGAGTAAGGCGTTGGCATCGGAGGCCACCGCGCACCCCTGGCATTCCCCTTTCACCACCCGCCCTCCACCCCCATGTGATCTCCGACTTCTCCATCAGCAAACCGATGGTCACCATTGTATCGATGGTGGCCCTGGTTGTGTTCGGGATCATCTCCCTGCTCCGCCTCGACACCGATGAGTTCCCGGAGGTGACCCCACCCATCGTCGTGGTGAGCATCCCCTACCCCGGTGCCGCACCGGAGACGGTAGAGCGGGAGGTGCTCGAACCTATCGAGGAGGCCATCACCGGCATCAGCGGCGTGGACCAGATCTCCGGCACCGCCACCGACGGCTTCGCCCAGATCATCGTCGAGTTCCTGTTCGAGAAAGACCTGAAAGAGGCCACCCAGGACATCCGCGACCAGATCTCCGGCATCCGGGCGGACCTGCCGCAGGAGATGGAGGAACCCATCCTGCGCCAGTTCAACCCCACCGACCGCCCCATCGTCTCGCTCGCCCTCTCGTCGAAGGCCCTCACCCCGGCACAACTGACGCGGCTGGCCGACCCCGGCATCGTCCGGGAACTCCGCAGCCTGCCCGGCGTGGCCGACGTGCTCATCTCTGGTGACATCGCCCGCGAGCTGACCGTGGAACTGGACCCCCAGAAGCTGGCCGCCGCCGGGGTGAGCGTGGCCCAGGTGGTGGGGGCGCTGCAATCCCAGAACCTCGCCGCCCCGGTAGGCCGCCTCACCACGCCCCTCGATGAGCGCACCGTGCGCCTCCAGGGCCGCATGGAGCACCCGGACGAGTTCGCCCAGCTGGTCGTCGCCACCATCGGCGGGCGGCAGGTCCGGCTCAGCGAGGTAGCCACCGTCCGCGACGGCACCGAAGAAGCCCGTTCAGTGGCCCTGTTCAACGACCGCGAAGCCGTCGGCATCGACATCAAGAAGTCGGCCAGCTACTCGACGACCGACGTCTCGGCCCGGGTGCAGCAGCGCGTGGCCCGCTTGCAGCAGACCCTGCCCGAAGGCACCGAGCTGACGGTGGTGCGCGACGCCGGGGTGCGCGTGGAGAATTCGGTGGAGAACGTACAGGAGACCCTCATCGAGGGTGCCCTGCTGACAGTGCTGGTCGTGTTCATCTTCCTGAACTCGTGGCGCTCGACAGTCATCACGGGGCTGGCCTTGCCCGTCTCCGTGCTGGCTTCATTCATCGCCGTCTGGGCCTTCGACTTCACGCTCAACACCATGTCGCTGCTGGGCCTCTCCCTCGCCATCGGCATCCTGATCGACGATGCCATCGTGGTGCGGGAGAACATCGTGCGGCACATCGAAATGGGCAAGGACCACATCACGGCAGCCCGCGAGGGCACCGCCGAGATCGGCCTGGCCGTAGCCGCCACCACTTTTGCCATCATCGCCGTCTTCGTTCCCATCGCGTTCCAGGGCGACGTCTCCGGCCAGTGGTTCAAGCCGTTTGCCCTCACCATCGCGTGCTCGGTGCTGGTGTCCCTGTTCGTCTCCTTCTCGCTGGACCCGATGCTGTCCGCCTACTGGCCCGACCCCCACGTACCGGAGGAGCGCAAGTCCTGGCTGACGAAGGCGCTGGACCGGTTCAATGCCGGGTTCAACAGCATGGCCGGGGGGTACCGCCGGGTCATCGCCTGGTCGCTGGACCATCCCGTCCTGATGTTCCTCATCGCCACAGCATCGTTCGTCGGAGCGCTGGCCCTGCCGGCCACCGGGCTGGTGGGCAGCGCCTTCTTCCCTGGCGACGATCGCTCGGAGATCAACATCGGCATCGAGACCCCGCCCGGCTCATCGCTGGCCTATACCCGCCTCAAGGCCGAGGAGGTCGTCCGCCTGGCCCGTGCCCATGCCGAGGTCCGCTACGCCTACACGACGGTAGGCGATGCCCTGGAGGCAGTGGACAAGGCAAATGTGTACCTGGCCCTCGTCAAACCCCACGAACGGTCGATGGATGCCGATGCGTTTGCCGCACGGATGCGCGCAGAGGTCCGGCAGGTCGGAGGGGCCACCGTATCGGTCTTCACCAACGACTTCCAGGGCGATCAGAAACAGATCCAGCTCCAGCTGCGCGGCAACGACCAGCAAGCCCTGAACCAGGCCGCCGAGCTGCTGCTGGCCGAAGTCCGACAGGTGCCCGGTGTCGTCGATGTGGGGCTTTCGACCAAAGGACAGAAACCGGAGGTGGCTGTGGAACTGAACCGGGGCCTGGCCGGCGCCCTGGGCGTGACCGTCGGGCAGGTGGCCCAGTCGCTCCGCCCGGCCTTCGCCGGGATCGATGCCGGGGACTGGATCGACCCCTCCGGCGAGACCCGCGACGTGACGGTGCGCCTGAAGCCGGAGGCCCGCGAACGCATCAGCGACCTGGCCCGCCTCCCCCTGACGCTGCCCGGCCCCACGGGCACCAGCACGCTGCCCCTCGGGCAGGTAGCAACCCTCACCCAGGGCCTCGGCCCGGCCCAGATTCAGCACCTCGACCGCGAGAAGGTGGTGGTCGTGCAGGCCAACGCCGCCGGACGCGCCCTCAGCGAGGTCCTGCGCGACATTAACGCCCGCGTCCAACCCCTGCCGTTGCCCCCCGGCGTGCGCCTGACCCAGGGCGGCGAAGCCGAAGACCAGGGCGA
>CAZLRO010000026.1:0-12034 GCA_964561865.1 uncultured Rhodothermaceae bacterium
CGTCGTGGTCGATCTCATCAGGGTCGATCTCATGAGATTGACCCTGATCGACCCTACTCCTCGCAATGACATGATCCGCAATCCGCAATCCCAAATCCGAAATCGGTTCATCCGCCGAGCGATTCCGGATCGACCTCGGCAACCTGCCCGTTGCGCAGGGCGAGGGTGCGGGCGGGAAACTTGCGGACGAGCCGGTAGTCATGCGTCGCCATGAGCAGCGTCATGCCCTGGCGGTTGAGCGAGAGGAGCAGCTTCTGGATCTCGTCGGCCACGTCCGGGTCGAGGTTGCCCGTTGGCTCGTCGGCCAGCAGGATCCACGGCTCGTTGACGATGGCGCGGGCCACCACCACGCGCTGCTGCTCGCCGCCGGAGAGTTCGTGCGGGTAGCGATTGCGCTTGTGGCTCAGCCCTACACGGGCCAGCACCTGGAGCACCCGGTTCTTCACCGTGCTCCCGCTCTTGCCCGTCACATACAGCGGGAAGGCCACGTTCTCGAAGGCATTGCGGTCGGGCAGCAACTGGAAGTCCTGGAAGACCACACCGAGCGAGCGGCGCAGGAACGGGATGTCCTTCGGGCGGATGGTGTCGCTACGGTACTCGCCCACCCACACCGACCCGGCCTCGGGCAGCCGGTCCATGTACAGCATCCGCAGCAACGTGGTCTTGCCACTGCCCGTCGGCCCCACCAGGTATACCATCTCCCCTCGCTTGATATGCAGCGACAGGTTCTCGAAGACCGTCCGGCGCGCACCGTCGGGCAACAGGAATGACAGGGTGGTATCTTTGAACTCGATCAAGGCAGAGGAAGGGATACAGGTGATCGGTCACAGGGTATCATGGGGCCTTGCGCCAGACCCAGTGAACCCGCTCGGAGGCTGTAGTGGCCGGGTCGCAGGAGAACCCGTCATAGGCTGCCACCTCTTCGAACGGCCCCGCGTCCAGGAGCACGCGGATGTCCGCCAGGGTGTAGGCCCGCTGCCGGTGGGTTTCATGGAACGCCACGCCTTCCACGGTAATGTCGAAGGTGGTGGTGTGGACCTGTGTCGTGGGGTCGTAGGCACTGTGGCGCACATAGGCGAACCCGTCTCCACGGCCGCGGTCCTCAAAATACGCCGTGTTGTTGATGGAATTCACCGGGGTACTCTGGTCGAAGATAAACACCCCGCCCGGCTTCAGCGCCTGGTGGACACACTGGAACAGCGACCGCAGGGCCTCCGGCTCCATCAGGTAGTTCAGCCCGTCGTAGAGGAGCAACACCACATCTACCGGCTGGTCGACGCGGAAGTTGGTGAAATCCGCCACAGCAAACTGCACTGGTGCGGCCTCCATCGCAGCCTTGGCCTGGGCAACCTGGATCATCCCCGGCACGGCATCGGTCGCCAGGTAGCGATACGGATGCAGCCGCACCAGTTCGAGGGCAAACGTCCCGGTGCCGCATCCCAGCTCCAGCACCGTCTCTGCCGCCGGATGGTGTTGCTGCAACAGGTCTTCGATGTAGTCGGCCCAGAAATCGTATTCCACATAGTCCATCACCACATCATAGATGGCCGCGAGGGCTGTATAAGGCGGAGATTCCGGCATGGAATGACAAGGGGCGGATGGCAGACGGCTTGAAGGAGCGCCAGGCCCTGTCCTGACGCGGGACCACAAGTTGGGGATGGAAGAGGGTAGATTGCAACTGGAGAAGCGGGCCGTAGGAAGAATGAAATGGGTTTTTATAGTCAAATTGACTATATTATCGTCAAATTGACTATAATTCGAATGCATGAGCCGAAGGCCATACCCAAGGCGCATCTTTCCGAACATCCTTCTTTCACTCCGATTGATTGGAGGAGCAGAAAACAAAGGCCGTCAGGCCGTACCAAGCGCCCTCACCTCCCCGCGCCGCGCTGTTGGGCAATGGCAAGGGCCAGGCGAATGGCGTGCTTCATGCTCTGGGGGGAAGCCAGGCCCTTTCCTGCCAGGTCGAACGCCGTGCCGTGGTCGGGGGAGGTCCGGACGAGCGGCAGCCCGGCGGTGAAGTTGACCCCGGAGTCAAACGCCAGCGCCTTGAACGGGACGAGGCCCTGGTCGTGGTACATCGCCAGCACGGCGTCGTGCCGCAGATGCCCGCGGGCAGCAAAGAACCCGTCCGCCGGGAACGGGCCGGAGACCTGGAACCCCTGGCGTCGGGCTTCCAACAGGGCGGGCTGCACCACCTCTTCTTCCTCCTGGCCCAGCATCCCGCCCTCACCGGCATGGGGGTTCAGCCCCAGCACGGCGATGTGCGGGTCCGTCACCCCGAAGTCCTGCCGCATACTCGCGTCCAGCATCCGGATTTTCTCCAGCACGGCGGCTTCGGTGAGGTGTGCGGGTACGGCCCGGAGGGGCACATGGTCGGTCAGCAGCCCCACGCGCAGGTGTTTGGATTCGGAGACCATCAGCATGGTATAGGACGCCTGCCCGGCCCGTCGGGCGATGAACTGCGTATGGCCGGGCACGTCGTAGCCAGCGGCCTGAAGGGCGGCTTTCGAGATCGGCGCCGTCACCATTGCGGCCACCTGTCCGTCGAGGCACAGGTCTACGGCCTGGGCCACCGCCTGCATGGAGAGCCGTCCGGCGGCGGCAGTGACCTGTCCGAGGGCGATGGAGAGATCGGCGTAGTCGGCCACGTCCAGCACAGGGATGGGGCCGTTTCCCCGGTGTGGCACCCGATCGACAGGTTCGAAGCGCAGGTGGCCAAACCCCAGGGCCTCGGCATAGCCTTCCATCACCGCTGCCGATCCGACCACCAGGGGCTGAAACAACTGGCAGAGGGCCTCGTCGTCCAGGCACTTGAGCAGCACTTCCGGGCCGATACCGTTGGGGTCGCCGATGGTCAGGGCCAGGCGGGGACGTCCGGGCGTTGCGGATGGCATAGACAAGGGCAGCAGGGGAGGATCCTCAGCCGGACTGGGCCTCGGTGCGCAGGATCCACTCGTGGAAGAGCCAGCCCGCCGCACCCCCGGCCGCCAGGCCTGGCAGGAAATACAGCACCCCCATCACGCACAGGGTATAGACGGGCAAGGGGATTTGCAACACATTCTCGGGCAGGCAGAGGGCGTGGCCCCAGCCGGGCAGGGCTTGTGGGGCCAGCAGGAAGACCAGCAGCGTCCCCGCCAGATGCCCCAGCCAGAGCGTGCCCATCCCGCCGAGGAATGCCTGGACGCGCCCCCATGCGCGTTCCATCCGTCGGATGAGCGGCAGCGACACGGCCCAGGCCACCAGCGCCATGCCCGACAGGTAGAGCAGGACGGCCATCGGCATCGTGTCGGCCAGCATCTCCGGGCGGTCCGAGACCTCCGACACGGGGGTGGACTGGCGGATCAGCCAGATCAGTCCCCAGGACAGCACCGAGGCCGTCACCATCAGCCCTGTCACCAGCAACCGGTCGCGTAGCATGTTACGGCACCGTTGTACCTGTGGGAGGGAAACAGGAACCGGGCGTATCCATCAAGACCAACCCGCTATCGCTTGCGGGGGCGGGTATAGTCGCGCAGGAACTCCAGCAACAGCCGCACCCCGAACCCGGTACCTCCTTTGGGGCGGTAGGGTTTCGCCTGGCGGAGGAAGGCCGTCCCGGCAATGTCCAGGTGAAGCCACGGATAGTCTACAAAGTGTTCGAGGAACTTGGCGGCTGTGATCGCCCCAGCCTCGCGCCCGCCGATGTTCTTCAGGTCGGCCACGTCGCTTTCGAGCTGCCTGTTGTAGTCGTCGAACATGGGCATGCGGTGGACGAGTTCGCCGCTGCGCCGGCCGGCGGCTTCCATGGCTTCCAGCCGCTCTGCTGCCCCTTCGGTCTCGTTGGTCATCACCGCAGCGGCGACGGTGCCCAGGGCGATGACGGCGGCCCCGGTAAGCGTTGCCAGGTCGATCACCAGTTCGGGCTTGTAGGTCTTGGCATAGGAGAGGGCATCGGCCAGAAGGAGGCGGCCCTCGGCGTCGGTGTTGAGCACCTCCACCGTCTTGCCCCCGTGCAGGCGCAGCACGTCGCCGTTGACGTAGGCGTTCTCGCCGGGGCGGTTGTCGGTGGCCGGGATGAGGCCCACCACCTGGAGCGGCCACTCCAGCCGGGCGATGGCCTCCATCGTGCCCACCACCGCCGCCGCGCCGGACATGTCGCTCTTCATCGTGTCCATCGCGTCGGTCGGCTTGAGCGAGAGGCCGCCGGTGTCGTAGACCACCCCCTTGCCCACCAGCACGATGGGCCGCTCGTTGACGGCGTTCTCCGGCTCCCACGTCAGCACGCTGAATGTCGGCGGCTCGGTGCTCCCCCGGTTGACTGCCAGCAGCCCACCCATGCCTTCATCCTGGATGAGCGCCTTGTCCCAGACCATCGCCGAATAGCCGTGCTTGCGGGCGGACTTCTCGATGGCTTTCGCCAGCAGCACGGGCGTCTTCTCGTCCGGCGAGAGGTTTACCAGGTCACGGGCGGTGGCGACCGACTCGGCAATGATGCGGCCCCGGTCGGCTCCTCGGCGGCTGGCCTTGTCGTTGTCGAGGGCCTGCAACACCAGGCGTTGTGCTCCGGCAAAGGTGGACTCGGCGGCGGTCTTGTAGCGGGTAAACTGGTACGAGGCCAGCATGAAGCCTTCCACCACCGCCTGGGCCACCAGTTCGGGGTCGAGTTTCACGGTGGGCAGGGCGATGCCGACGGTCTCGGTCTTGCGCTTCGCCACCAGTTCGGCCCCCTCGGCTGCCATCGTGCGCAGGCGTTCGGCGTCGATCCGGGCCTCGGCCCCCAGCCCCAGCAACGCCACCCGGCGCACCTGCCCGACCTCCGGATAGACCACCACCGCCTCGCCGGCCTTGCCTGCGAAATCGACGGCAGCCCGCTCCACCGACGGCCCCAGCACCGGCACCAGCGCCGCCACCACCGACGACACTGCTTCCTCGGCGACCGGCACCAGCAACAGGTCCACATCCAGCTCGCCGAGCAGAATCGTGGTGACAGAAACCTTCATCATGGCTTTTTTTGCGCTTTCCGGGCTTCAAAGGAAGAGAGGAGATGCAGGTCTTCGGGCGAGAGGCTGCCGTTGCCGGTGTCGGCGGGGGTCAGCCGGATGAACCGGGGGGCAGCGGTCAGCACGTCGCGCAGCACGGGTTCGAGCGGGCGCTTGACGAACGCCCCGGAGGCGTTGCGGTGGCCGCCCCCACCGAACGCCTGTGCCCATTCGTGGACGTAGTCGTCGTCCTTCGAACGCCAGCTCACCTTGGTCCCCTTCTCCGTCTCAATGAACATCAGGGCGACGCGGATGCCCTCAACCGAGAGCGGGTAGTTGACCACGCCTTCGGTCTCGTCGAGGTCGGCCCCGGCATCGCGGAGCATGGCCTGGGTCACCTTCAGGTAGGCGAGCTGCCCGTCGTAAAGGACGGTCATGGTGTCGAGCACCCGCGCCAGCAGGCGCAGGCCGTGCAGGGAGCGGGTGTCGAACAGGGCCTGGTGAATGGGCGTAGGAGCAATCCCGCCCCGCTCCAGCACCTCGGCGATGATCCGGTGGACGCGCGGGTTGACGTTGCTGAAGCGGAACGACCCGGTATCGGTCATGATGGCGGTGTAGAGCGTGGTCGCCAGCTCCGCATCTATCGCGGACAGGTCGTGCGCCTCCATCAGATCGTAGAGCAGCTCCCCGGTCGAGGAGGCCTCTTCCCGGCGGTACACCACGTCGAACCAGTTCTCCGGGAACGGATGGTGGTCGATGAGCACCTTCACGCCGGGGGCGTCGCGCCAGGCCTGCCCGTGCCGCCCGATGCGCTCCTGCGTGTTCGTGTCCAGCAGGATGCACACGTCCGCCTTGACGATCTGCTCCACCTGGCGGATACGGCTGTCGTACACGTCGATGGTGCCTGCCTCCGGCAGCCAGCCCAGGTTGTAGGGCAGCGGGTCGCTGGTCATCAGGGTGACGTGCTTGCCGAGCTTGCGCAGCCACCGCCCCATCGCCAGAAGCGACCCCGCCGCATCGCCATCGGGACGGGTGTGGGTGGTGAGCACAAACCGCTGTTTTTCAAGCAACAACGCGAGGACTTGATCCAGCATCCCGATTCTCTTTCCAAGGGGGCATCCACGCGGCCACCGCCACGTCTCGCCAAAAACGACGTCGATCCTGATGAGATCGACGATAGCGGCTGTTCAACGCGAAAGGCCGGGGAAGGTTCGGGAAGTTTGCTTGAACAAGGGGCATTGTATCTTATGCCGCGCCCCATTCCCTCTTTCCCGTTGCCCCATGTTCATCCGCGACCTGTCCGACTGCCCGCTGTTCATTGCTGGCGACGGCACCCACCTGCGGGAACTCCTGCACCCGGACAAAGCCGCCCTCGTGCTGCGCTATAGCCTGGCCCACGCCCTCGTGCCACCGGGCGAAGCCTCTCAGCCCCACCGGCTGAAGACTTCGGAGGTGTACTACCTGCTCTCCGGCGAAGGCCAGATGCACATCGACCAGGAGACCGGTCCCGTGCGGGCGGGGCAGGCGGTCTACATCCCCCCCGGTGCCACCCAATGGATCGAGAACACCGGCTCCGAAAACCTCGCCTTCCTTTGCATCGTCGATCCGGCCTGGCGCGCAGAAGACGAGGAGGTGGTGCAAGCGGGTTGGCAAGGATAGCGGTTGACCGGAGCAGGGACAGCCCGCAACACTAGCCTTCAAATTATAGTCAAATTGACTATATCAATTCTGCCAGGTTGTCTCACCGCCTGCTTCACCCTTTCTTCCCCTTCACCCCTTTGAGGCTCCGGGCGGAGAGCAGGTTGATGTCGTAGCTGCGGACGCGGCTGTTGGCTTGCCGGTGGCGCTTGCGGGCGAGTTCGATCATCCGGTGGGTCAGCTCGTCGAACGGGATGCCGGTGGGTTGCCATAGATAGAACGAGAACGAGCCGGGGATGGTGTTGATCTCGTTGAAATAGAGGTGCCCGGTGGCCTCGTCGAGCAGGAAGTCCAGGCGGGCTACCCCGGCGCATTCGAAGAGCTGGAAGATGCGCACGGCCAGTGAACGGATGGCCTCGGTCTGTTCGGGTGTGACAGGGGCCGGGATGATCCGGTCCAGGGAGGCCATGCCTTCGGCGCTGCTGCCGGTTTTTCCCCCGCCCTTGCTGCCGCCCTCCCCCCGCATGTATTTCTCCTGAAACGTGAGCAGCGATGCCTCGTTCGACCGCACCGGCTCTTCGAGGACGCTGGGCAGCGCTTCGTCCGGGTCGCCGAGCACGGCGCAGTTGATCTCCCGGAGGTGCTGCACGGCCTGCTCGACGATCACCTTCTCGTCGTAGCGCAGGGCTTCCTCGATGGCTGCGTCGAGGTGAATCCGGTCGTCGGCCCTGGCGATGCCGATGGAAGAGCCGAGGCGGGCGGGCTTGACGACGACGGGATACCCCAGCCGGGCCTCACACCGCGCCAGCCATTCGTCTTCGTGCCCAACCCATTCGGACTCCCGGAACGCGACAAACTCCACTACCGGGATGCCCTGTTCGCGGCAGAGTTGTTTCGAGAGGACCTTGTCCATGCCGAGGGCCGAGCCAAACACCCCGGCCCCGGTGTAGGGCACATTGTACGTCTCGCACAACCCCTGCAAGCTGCCGTTCTCCCCTGGTCCGCCGTGCAGCCCCAGGAGTGCCACGTCCACCCGGAACCGCCGGGGGCGGGGCGCGAACCACCCGGTGCGTCCAACCTCCACCAATTCCAGCACCCCGGTGTTGCCGGGTTCGAGGCTCACCCGAACGGCCTGCTGCCGCAACCGGTCGAGGTCCTGATAGGCCTCCAGGTTCAGCAGAGCCTCGCCGGCGTACCACAGCCCGTCCTTGGCGATATAGACAGGCACGGGCTGGTAGCGCGACCGGTCCAGGGCCGCCATCGCCTGGTGCGCGGAAATGATGGAGACTTCGTGTTCCGGGGAAACCCCGCCAAAAAGGACGCCGATGTGGAGCATGGGAACCGCTAAGGACGCAGGAGGAAAGCTGGAAGATAGTGGATTGGGGATTTCGGATTGGGGATTTCGGATTAGGGATTTCCCAGGTACCCCGCAAGTCTCCTCTCCCAGAGGGGTGGCTCCCTAATATAGTCAATTTGACTATATTAGGGAGGCGGGGTATGTCGCAGCGTTTGTACCAGCACCGACGCCCTGTCTTGCACCACAAGGCGGCAACACCCCCCGTCCCGCCCGGCTGGTGCCGTGCGTGCCACCCCGTCTGACGATCTCATGAGATCGTCAGGAGGGGAATTTCGGATCTCGGATTTCGGATCTCGGATTTTCCCAAGTACCATGCTCCAAGTACCAGCTAACAGCTATCTCTCCCCCAGCAAAGCCAATCCTGGCGGTGTATATTCTCCGCGCATTTGCGGTTCTGAATGGTTCTGAAGACCCGGTGAAACTGGCCCTCTTTTCCGATATCCACGCCAACCTGGAAGCCCTCACAACGGCCCTGGAGGCCATTTCCAGCCGCTCGGTGGATGCCCTCTACTGTCTGGGAGATGTGGTAGGGTATGGAGCTGACCCTGCCGCCTGTGTCGATCTGGTGCAGCGGCATTGCACGGCCTGTGTGCGGGGCAACCACGACGAGGCCGTCGCGCTGGACAGAGGGGTGTCTCTGCTGCCCCGCGACGGGCAGGCGGCGGCCCTGCACAACCGCCAGCACCTGTCGGAAGCCCAGTTGGCCTATCTGGCCGGGCTGCCGTTGCTGCTGGAAGTAGAAAACTGCACGCTCGTCCATGCCGCCCCGCAAGCTCCTGAAGCCTGGATGCGGCTGGACACGTTTTTCATTGCCAACGAGCAGTTCAAATACTTCCACACAGATGTCTGTTTTGTAGGGCATTCCCACATCCCGGCGGTGATCGCCAACAAGATCGGGGTGCTGCGGGTGCGTCCGGGCCACCGCTACCTCATCAACGTGGGGAGTGTCGGGCAGCCCCGCGACGGCTATACCCGGCTGTGCGTGGCCTTCTTCGACACCGAGACGTTCCAGTACGAACTCGTCCGCGTGCCGTATGATGTGGAAAAGGCGGGTCGGAAAATCATTGAGGCCGGTTTGCCCCGCAACCTCGCCCAACGGCTCAAGGAAGGGCGCTGAGAAGTAGGCTAGGCGGGCGTGCCCCCTTATGGCGGATTTGCGTGATTGCCGCCTCCATCTTCTGTTGCATATTGGCGGTACCGTTGCGGCAGCCTCGAAATGGCTGAAAGAGGCCTGTGTCCTCAAAGGGGCCGAGCGCGTCCGGAGAGACCAGCCGGAGGATACGTCCCGTAACCCGCGGTACACCGCTATCCAGGCGGTCCTCCCCACCCTCATGTCGATGTCCAACCAATAGGGCAGCGGAATATGAGGGACCGCGTGTACTGCCTCACCGGCCTATCATCTCGTATAGAAATCGCTCCGGGGTGAGGATCGGGATATCCTGAAACGGGGGTATCAGGAAGCTCTTCACGCTTCCACGAACTGCCCCTTGTGGTAGATGGCCCAGGCCTTGCCGACCATCTCGGCCCCGACGAACGGGGTGTTGCGGCTCTTTGAACGGATGTGATGGGCCTCGAACGTCCAGCGCGTGGTGGCGTCGAAGACGGTGAGGTTGGCCGGTTCGCCCACGGCGAGGTGCGGCACCGGCAAGCCCAGCACCCGGCGCGGGGCCACGCACAGCTTGTGTACCGCCTGTGCCACGGTGAGCACACCCGGCGCGATCAGTTCCCGCCCCGCCAGGCCCCAGGCCGTCTCCAGCCCCAGGATGCCGAACGGCGCGGCCAGAAACTCGACTTCCTTCTCGAACGAGGCGTGGGGCGCGTGGTCGGTGCAGATCACGTCGATGGTGCCGTCGCGCAGCCCCGCCTTCATCGCCGCCACATCCGCCGCCGTGCGCAGCGGGGGGTGCATTTTCGTGTGCGTGTCGTAGCCGGAGGTCTCGACGGCCTCGTCGGTGAGGGTAAAATGGTGGGTGCAGACCTCCGCCGTCACCCGGACGCCCCGTGCCTTCGCCTCGCGGACGAGCTGCACAGCGTTGGCCGTGGAGATGTGTGCCACATGGATGTGACCGCCGGTGAACCCGGCCAGCAGCAGGTCGCGGGCGATCATCACCTCCTCGGCGAGGGCCGGGATACCCGGCACACCCAGTCGCGTTGCTACTGCACCCTCGTGCATGTGCCCGTGCGGGTTAAGGGTCAGGTCTTCCATGTGGTTGATGATGGGCTTGCCGAGCATGGCACTGTATTCGAGCGCACGCCGCATGAGGCCCCCGTGCTGCACGGGGGCACCGTCGTCGCTGAAGGCTACGGCGCCCCCCTCAGCCAGGTCCGCCATCTCGGCCAGTTCCTTGCCCTCGCGGTGCTTCGACACACAGGCGATGGGGTAGACATCCACGGGCGTGGCAGCAGCCCGGTCGAGGATGAACGCCACCACGTCCCGCGTGTGGATGGGCGGGTTGGTGTTGGGCATGCAGGCTACCGCCGTGAAGCCGCCGAAGGCCGCCGCCCGGCATCCCGTCTCGATGGTTTCCTTGTATTCAAACCCCGGCTCGCGCAGGTGGACGTGCAGGTCCATCCAGCCGGGCGAGACCAGCTTGCCCGCCGCGTCGTAGACGGGGACGTCCTCGGCCCCCAGCCCGACCCCGATGGCCGCGACGACACCGCCCCGGATCAGCAGGTCGGCAGGCTGCATTGTGCCGGTTTCGGGGTCCAGCAGGGTAGCATTCCGGATCAGCAGGTCGGGCACCATGAACGACAGGTAACAGGGAGGGCAGAAAACCCTAATATATCATGCTTGGACAACGGCTGAGCCGCTTTACCATAAATCGACGAACAACTGCGCAATGGGTATGGAAGAACGGCTCCCCTCCATCGGGGAAGCGTGTCCATACCCTGCTGGCCTAGCCTTCCCTTCTGCGGCACTCGGCCACATGAACGTGGTGAAGGTTGTGGTAGAGCGTAAAGAACAGCATCTCCCGAACAGTCAGTTTTCCAAGCAATGGATGGGGCAGGCAGTACTGGTCCAGGCCGGCTTCGGGCCAGCGGTGCATCGTCCGCAGGAGCAGCACCAGTATCCGCTCGTGCCGCCACATGAGCCGTTGCCGGGTGGCCTCCGTCGCCTGCGCCGGGTCCAGCGGCGACGGGGCATATCGGCCCGCCTGTCCCCCCGCCCGCAGCACCGCCAGGTAGCTGTCCCGTATGGTCAAAAACGAACGCGCAGGGGTTTCGGGCCGCCCGAACAGCAGGCGCAACCCCCACCGGGGCATCCACATCCCCAGCACCACCGGCAGGATCGACTTGTTCAGGTGCCGCACCTGATCGGCGGGAGACCAGCCCCGGCCCAGTGGGACAAAGAACGCTTCGGTGCTGAACCCTTCCCAGTACCGGGCGCTCTCGCCCTGCACCTGCACCAGCGCCTCGGCAATCTCCCCCAGGGTGGAGGGTGGAACGGCTACGTCGGGCAATGCCGTTGGGAACGATGGGGCGATGGGCATAACGATCCTTGGACAAGGCGGCACGAACAATATAGGAACCTGGTTCCAGGCCGAAGCGAAGCATCTGCCTGGAACCTTCGCCGCCTATCTCCGCTATCATCCGACCCAAACCCTTCCCTCCATCCTGTATCGGATGCCCCCATGAAGAGGTCCTCTTCCGGATGGGAAACCGCCATCGGGCCACTGTTCACCTTCCTGCTCGTTCTGGGCCTGCACGTTTTCCCGGCACAGGCCCAGCCTGCCGCAGTGGAGACCCCGCTCACCAGCACGGCGACCCAGGCCTATGACCTGTTCGGGCAGACCGTCGCCCTGAGCGGGGAGTATGCCCTCGTCGGGGCGCACCTGCACGATGTGACCGACCAGGATGAAGGAGCCGCCTATGTCTTCGTGCGGAGCGGCACCACCTGGGCGCAGCAGGCCAGGCTCACCGCCAGCGACGGGACCACAAGCGACTTCTTCGGCCAGGCCGTCGCCCTCAGCGGCGACTATGCCCTCGTCGGGGCGGACCGGGCGGATACCCAGGGCATGGATGCCGGGGCGGCCTATGTGTTCGTGCGCAACGGTACGGCGTGGACGCAGCAGGCCAA
>CAZLRO010000026.1:12134-21906 GCA_964561865.1 uncultured Rhodothermaceae bacterium
CCGGGGCGGCCTATGTGTTCGTGCGCAACGGTACGGCGTGGACGCAGCAGGCCAAACTCACCGCCGACGATGGGGACGTCGGCGACTTCTTCGGCCAGGCCGTCGCCCTCAGCGGCGACTACGCCCTCGTCGGGGCCGAAGGGGCAGACCCGCTGGGAGACCTGTCCGGGGCGGCCTATGTGTTCGTGCGCAACGGTACGGCGTGGACGCAGCAGGCCAAGCTCACCCCGCTGGATGGGCAGGCAGGCGATGGCTTCGGGCACACGGTCTCGATCAGTGGCGACTACGCCCTCGTCGGAGCACGGTTTGCAGATGAACGGGGGCACCAGGCCGGAGCGGCCTACATCTTCGTGCGCAGCGGCACGTCGTGGACGCAGCAGGCCAAGCTCACCGCCGACGACGCACAGGAAAACGACCAGTTCGGCCAGGCCGTCGCCCTCAGCGGCGACGATGCCCTCATCGGGGCCTTTAGCGAAGACAGCAAGGGCGATGCCGCCGGGGCGGCCTATGTCTTTGTGCGCAGCGGTACGACGTGGACGCAGCAGGCCAAGATCACGGCTCCGGATGCCCAGGGTGGGGATGTCTTCGGCCTCTCGGTCGCCCTTAGTGGAGACAATGCCCTCCTTGGGGCACCGCTGGAAGATTCCAAGGGCCTCCAGATCGGGGCCGCCTACGTCTACACCCGCAGCGGAACGGTGTGGAACCCCCAGGGCAAGCTGCTCGCCACCGACGGCGCAGTGAATGACTTCTTCGGGGTCTCTGTCGCCCTCAGTGGTGAGGATGCCTTCATCGGGGCGTACGGAAGCGACACCGAGGCAACCGAAGCTGGGGCGGCTTACGTCTTCGTGCGCAGTGGTACGGCGTGGACGCAGCAGGCCAAAATCACCGCCGCCGAACCCCTCTCTCCCTCGGCGCTCAAACAGGCCGTCGAAGGTTCCTCTCCTTTCGACAACCAGTAGCCCCAACGGCGCATCCACAAGCCGGTTTTTAGGGAGATGGCCCATCCTCCCTCCCCTCACAGGTTAGCTTTCAGATACTCGGTGGCTTTGGTGAACAGGTGCAGGCGCGTCTTGCCGCCGAAGATGCCGTGGTTCTTGCCAGGGTACATCATGAAGTCGAACGGCTTGTTGGCCTGCTGGAGCTTGTTCGCCAGTTGCACCGACTGCTGGAAGTGAACGTTGTCGTCGAAGTCGCCGTGGATAAGGAGCAGCTTCTGACGGGCGGAGAGCCGGTCGGCGAAGGTCAGCGGGGCGGTGTCGCGGTAGCCGTCGGCGTTCTGCTGCGGCGTGCTCATGTAGCGCTCGGTGTAGATCGTATCGTAGAGCCGCCAGTCCGTCACCGGGGCCACAGCGACGCCCACCTTGAACGTCTGCGGGCCGTCGCCGTAGAGCAAGGCCATGAGCGTCATGTAGCCGCCGTAGCTCCAGCCCCAGATGCCAAGCCGGTCGGGATCAATCCAGGGCATCGTGGCGAAGTGCTTCGCGGCAGCGACCTGGTCTTCGGCTTCGAGCTGGCCGAGCCGCCGGTAGGTGCCGCTTTTGAACGCCTTGCCCCGCGCGCCCGTCCCCCGGTTGTCCACACTGGCAACGACCATGCCCAGCTCTTCGGCGAGGTACAGGTGCCAGAGCATCCGGGAGCCGCCCCACGCATTGGTCACCGTCTGCGAGCCGGGGCCACCGTAGACGTAGAGCAGCAGCGGATAGCGCCTGTTCGGGTCGAAGTTCGTGGGCTTTGCCACCCAGGCATTCAGCGGCGTGCCGTCCGCGCCCGGCACGGTCATGAACTCGACCGCTGGCAGGCGGTAGGCGGCCAGGGTCTGCCGCAGAGCGTCGTTGCTTTCGAGCACCTTCACCGGCTCTCCGCTGCTGCGGTGCAGCGTGACCGTTGCCGGGGTGCTGATGCTGGAATAGCTGTCGATGAAATACCGCAGGTCGTCGGACATGTTGAGGTTGTGCATCCCGGCAGCCTGGGTGATCTTCACCGGCCCGGTGCTTGTCGCCGCCCGGCTGCGCCTCCGCCTCCGGTCCGGGGTGGTGCGAAACGGCAGGCGGTACAGGTGCCGTTCCATCGGGTTCTCCTTCGCCGCTGTGAAGTAGACGACCCCGCCCTCTTCGTCGATGCCGTGGAAGGCCGTCACGTCCCACGCCCCGGAGGTGATCGGCTGGACGGGTTGCCCCTGGTTGGTGTAGAGGTAGAGGTGGTTGAAGCCGCTGGTCTCGCTCATCCATACGAAATGCCGTCCGTCGTGCAGGTACGTCAGCTTGTCCGTCTCTACGTCAATCCACGTCGATTCCTGCTCCTGCAAGATGGTGCGGACGTTGCCGGTGGTGGGGTCGGCATAGAGCAGGTCGAGGCGGTTCTGGTCGCGGTTGAGGCGCATCATCCAGACCTGGTACCCGCCGTCCAGCAAGGGTGTCCAGCCCATCCGGGCGATGTACTCGTGTGTGTCGCCGCCTGCGTTCCAGGTGTCGGTGTCGAAGAAGCGGGTCTGGCGCGTGGTGAGGTCGATCACGCCCACCTGCACCTCGCTGTTGGCCTCCCCGGCCTTCGGGTAGCGAAAGCGGACGTACTCCGGGTACTGCCCGCGCAGGTCGGTCATGGCAAAGTCCCGCGTCTGCGACTCATCCAGCTTCCAGAAGGCAAGGTAGCGCCCGTCGGGGCTCCACTGCCAGCCATCGCGCAGGCCGAACTCCTCCTCGTACACCCAGTCGAACGTCCCGTTGATGACCGTCCCTTCGGCCCCGTCGGTGGTCAGTTGGGTCTCCTGCATCGTGCCGAGGTCTACCACAAACAGGTTACGGTCCCGGACGAAGGCCACCCGGTCGCCTGCCGGGTTGAACTTGGCGAACATCTGGAAGCCTTTCGCGCGGTCGGCCAGCGGCGTCAGCGCTCCGGAAGCAGGTTCGTAGATGTAGTAGTAGCCCTTGGTGTTGGCGCGCCAGACCGGGGCCGAATCGGTGTAGAGCAGCCAGCGGCGGCCATCGGTGCTGGCCGCGTAGTCCTCAATCTCAATCAGGCGGTTCACATCGGCGGCGTGCAGCCGTGTGCCGTCGATGAGGCGGGTCCGCTGGTCGGTCTCCAGGTTGTAGCTGACCAGGTGGGTGGCCTCGCCCTCCGTCTCAGTAAAGGTGATGACCGGGCCTTGTGCCGCCCAGCGCCCCCCCTCGAAGAAACGCCCGGAGAACTTCTGCGAGGCATGGATATCCTCAAGTGTCAGCCGGTTTTGTGCCTGCACCGGTACCAGGATCAGCAGGAGCAACAGCAACAGCAGGGGGCGCAGCCGGACGTGCATATGGTTTCGGGATTGGAGATGAAGGAGGAAACGCGGCAAGATACGGTATCCGGGTTCTTCATAGGGAGTTTGCGCGGGGCGGTTGCAATCGAATCGCACCGGACCTAACATGCGGCGTGTTTCAACCGTTTCCAGGCGGCTTATGCAAAGGATTCGACCCTTCCTGTGCGCAGTGGTGCTGGTGTGCGTCCCCCTCTTGCCTGTCTTTGCCCAGGACGCCACGGTCCGCTCCGGCAGCCCGGACGTCCGGCTCCATCTCAGCGGAGGGCTACAGTTTCGGGGAAGCTACGGGGTGGTGGAAGATGCGCAACGGCGGGAACGACTGGGCTGGGGCCTCCGGCGGGCACGCCTCCGCATCCTGGCCGACCTCGGTGACCGGTTCAGCGTTGTCACCCAGTTCGAGGGCCTCAGCGGTAATGCCTTCATGATAGACCTGCACGGGGCGTACCAGATCAACCCCCACTGGCAACTGCGGTTCGGGCGGTTTGCCAGTGCCCAGCCCCGCAGCCTCATCCCCACTGGCGTCTACCAGATCGACGCCATCGACCGGGCGGCCATCGCCGAACGCTGGGGGGCTACCACCATCGGCAGCGACGGGCGCGACTTCGGGGTGGACGCCCGCTACCAAAAAGACCAGCTAGAAGTGTTCCTCGCTCTGCAGAACGGCGACGGGGACTGGGGCCGCCTGCGCGGGGCGTTCCGCGACGGCATCAGCTCCGGTAACGTGGCAGCCGTGCAGCGCAAGGGAATGGCGGCGACGGCTTCGGTGGCCGTCCGGCCCACGAAGCTGCCAGGGGTAGAGGTTGGTGCCTTCGGCGGCTACAACGGCAGCCGTAACCCCAACACCATCGCCCCCGGCACGAACCCCGCTGGACCCGGACGGCGGTATACCACCGGGGGTGCCCATGTCTACTACGGGGCCACCCCGGCCAGCCAGCCCGTCCGTCTCAAGGCAGACCTGATCCTCACCCGCTACGAGGCATCTGTACCCTACCCGTCCGAGCGGGTCCTGGGCTATGCCCTGTTCGGGGCGGCACGCCTGCGCCCACACGCCGAAGCGTTTGTGCGCCTGGAAGAATATGCCCCAACAGTGCAGAACCGGGAAGCCTACCTGACCGCCGGAGCCAGCCTGAGTCTGGGTGCCCTGCGCGGCAAGCCCTACCAGCAGGAACGCCTCACCCTGGCCTACAGCCTGCTCTTCCCAGAAGACCCCTTGCCCCGCCAGCACCTGCTGGCCCTCCAGGCCCAGTTGACGTTCTGAGGGACCGGGGCAAGGATGAGGAGATAGGAGAATGAAATATAGTCACATTGACTATATTATCGTCATTTTGACTATATTTTAGATGTTTGAGCCATCAGGTCGCACCCTGGCTTCTTGGCTCACGGCGTTTCCGCAAGCACATACCGGCGGATTTCATCGCGCAAGCGTTCGGCTTCGGCCAGACGCAGGCCAGGCAGTACCACTTCGCTGCTGCGCGTCCCGGCGGTATGGACGATGAGTTTGCCGAGGTCGAACTCCCGCTCCACCAGGTCCTGCGAGACATCGAGGTGCTGGATGCGCCGCAGGGGCACAATGGTGCGTACCCGGTTGAGGACGCCCCGTTCGAGGTAGAGTTCTTCCGCGCCGAGGGCATAGCGCCAGGAACGGTAGCGCTGCCGGGGCAGGTACACCAGCAGCAGCGTCCCGACGAGCACGACCGTTCCGACCAGGGTGCCCGGGGGCCACCACCGTGCCGCGTCGAACAGGTGCCACACCTCCCACGACACCGCCCCCAGCCCCAGCAGGCCGGCCCAGATGGAGAGTTTGATTCGCCAGACCTTCTGAATGGCGAGGTCCAGGGGTTGCATCGATGCTTGAAACCAGGTTCGGGGAAGGGGTGTGCAGCCAATATAGGGCATCGCAATGCCTGGCCTCATCGTCCCCACCGCCGCAACAGCTCGCGCGACCAATCCTGGTTCCGGCGGTCCTGTGTGTTGGCAGGCCGCAACTCTACCACCCTGCGGTAGTGGGTGGCCGCCTGTTCGCGCTGGCCCAGGGCTTCGTAGGTCTTGGCGATCTCGTAGTGTGCCACCGAGAGTGCAGGGTCCAGTTCCAGTGCCCGGGTGAAGTTACGGATCGCGTCCTGCTTGGTCCCCGAAGGGACCCCGCCGAACAGGGCGTTGGCAAACGTCCGCTGAACCCAGTTCAGGTCCGACACTTCCCGGTAGAAGATGCCGAGGGCTACATAGGAGAGGGCATAACGGGGGTTTAGCTGGATTGCCCGCTTGCAGTAGGTCTCTACGTCCCGCCCCAGTTGCACCTTCTCCTTGCCCCCCTTGAACAGCGCCAGGTTGCCGTACGTGGCGGCGAGGAAAAAGTAGGTCTCGACCCGGCTTGGATGGTGCCGTTTCAGGGCCTCGGCGTACCCGACGGCCTGCTGGAATCGCTGTTCAGCCTGCGACTTCTGCCCCGCTGTCATCAGATCCTGCGCCAGGTCGTTGGCAACCCGGGTGATGCTGATGAGCAGGTCGAAGTCAGTGGGGGCCAGGCGCAAGGCCCGTTCATAGGCGACCAGGGCACGCGGGTTGTCGAAGGCCGCATAGGCCCGGCTCCCCTCTGCCTTCAGGGCCGCCAGGTCCTGCGCGTGGATGCCCCCAGCCACCCCGTACAGCAGCAGAAAACAACACCCTGCCAACAAAAAACGTCTCATGGTTTTCAACCGTTGTTCGGTTTCACAGAACGACGATCCCGGCAAGAGGTTCGGAGGGGGACTTGGGAAGATAGCTGTTAGCCGTTAGCTGTTTGGCGGGTGCTTGGTACTTGGGGCTTGGAAAAATCCGCAAGAGATTGCCACGTCGTGGTCGATCTCATCAGGGTCGATCTCATGAGATGGACCCTGATCGACCCTGCTCCTCGCAATGACATGATCCGAAATCCCTGTAATGCTTCCATCATCTTTTACGACGGATGGTTACACACATTGCTTTTGGCACAGGAGGGGTGTATCTATTAACCGGGTTGCTGTTCTCGTTCAACCGTTGCCTTCCTATGGAAATAGCTGTTGCCCTGCCGATGGACACGGAGCAGGTCCCGCTGGCCGAGCAGTACCGGGCCGTCCGGCAGTTCTCCGTGCAGTTGTGTGCGCCGCTGGTCACGGAGGACTACGTGATCCAGTCGATGCCCGACGTGAGCCCGACGAAGTGGCACCTGGCCCACACGACGTGGTTCTGGGAGACGTTCGTGCTCACCCCCCATGTGCCGGACTACCGCCCGTTCCATCCGCGCTACGTCTACCTGTTCAACTCGTACTATGTGAACGTAGGCGAGCGGTTCTTCCGCCCGAACCGGGGGCTGCTGGCCCGTCCGACGGTTGAGGAGGTCTACCGCTACCGGGCGTGGGTGGACGAGCAGATGACCCGCTTGCTGGAGACGGCCTCGGAGGAGATGCTGGCGGTATTGCATCCGCTCGTGGAGATCGGCCTGCACCATGAACAGCAGCACCAGGAACTGATCCTGACCGACATCAAGCATGTCTTCTCGATGAACCCGCTGTTCCCCGTGTTTCGGGAGCAGACACAACGGCCCACTGGTGGAGGAGCCCCAGTGCGCTGGGTGGGGTTCGACGAGGGGCTGTACGAGATCGGGCACGACGGCGTCGGGTTTGCCTTCGACAACGAGGGGCCACGCCACCGGGTGTTCCTGAACGGGTTCCAACTGGCCTCCCGGCCTGTCACCAACGGCGAGTACCTGGCCTTTCTCGAAGACGGCGGGTATCGCCGCCCTACGCTCTGGCTCTCGGCGGGCTGGGCCACCGTCGAAGCCCAGGGGTGGGCGCATCCGCTCTACTGGCACCGGTTCGACGACCAGTGGTTCCAGTTCACCCTTTCCGGCCTGCGTGCGGTCGATCCGGAGGAGCCGGTGACACACCTGAGCTATTTCGAGGCAGAGGCCTTCGCCCGCTGGTCCGGGTGCCGCCTGCCTACCGAACAGGAATGGGAAGTAGCCGCCCGCAACACCCCCATGCAGGGCCATTTCGTAGAGGACGGGTGGCTCCATCCGGTGCCGGCTGCAACATCGGGCGACGGACTGGCGCAGCTCTACGGCGACGTGTGGGAGTGGACGCAGAGTCCCTACAGCCCCTATCCGGGCTACCGACCGGTGGAAGGGGCACTGGGCGAGTACAACGGCAAGTTCATGTGCAACCAGTTTGTGCTGCGGGGCGGCTCCTGTGCTACCTCGGCCTCGCACATCCGCCCTACCTACCGCAACTTCTTCCTCCCCGATGCCCGGTGGCAGTTCACCGGCCTGCGCCTGGCCCAGGACGTATGACGTCCCCTGTCCCGGCCTCCAGAGACCCCCCGACCCCCACCCGTATGCGATTCGCCGAAGAGCATCTTTCCCCCCCACCCGTGCGAGAAGTAATCCGCGACGCCATGTACCATGAGGTCCTGGCCGGGCTTCGGCGTCCGCAAAAGATGCTGTCCCCGAAGTATTTCTACGACGCCTACGGCTCGCAGCTCTTCGACCGGATCACCGAACTGGACGAGTACTACCCGACCCGCACCGAGACGGCCATCCTCCGCCAGCACATCGACCCCATCGCCGCACGGCTGGGGCCGCACCTCACCCTGGTGGAATACGGCAGCGGCAGCAGCGTCAAGACCCGCATCCTGCTCGACCACCTGGATGCCCTCGCTGCCTATGTGCCCATCGACATCTCGGAGGCCCACCTGTTGCAGACGGCGGCACGGCTCCGCCAGGGCTATCCCCGCCTGCCCATCCATCCCGTCGTGGCGGACTACACGACGCCGGTCAACCTGGACTTCATCGACCGGCAGACCTCGCCGGTGGTGGTGTTTTTCCCCGGCTCCACCATTGGCAACTTCGCCCCGGAAGAAGCCGAGGCTTTTCTGGCCCATGTGGCCGAGGTGGCCGGTCCCGGCGGGGGCCTGCTCATCGGGGTGGACCTGCAAAAGGACGTCGCCGTGCTCGAAGGGGCCTACAACGATGCCCAGGGCGTGACGGCTGCCTTCAACCGCAACATCCTGGCGCACCTCAACCAGGCCCTGGGCGCGACGTTCCAGCCGCAGTGCTTCGACCACCACGCCTTCTACAATGCCGCCGAGGGCCGCATCGAGATGCACCTCGTCAGCCGTCGGGAGCAGTGCGTCAGGCTGGGGAGCGCCGCCATCCACTTCAGCGCGGGTGAGACGATCTGCACCGAGTATTCGTACAAGTTCACCCTCGACGGCTTTGCCCACCTGGCCGCCCGTGCCGGGTTCAAGGTGGTCGAGGTCTGGACGGACCCGCAGGTATGGTTCAGCGTGCAGTACCTTGTCCAGTCTCCCGGATGACAGGCTGCCGCACCGGAGTCGTCTAGCCCGGATATTCCCGGATTATCCACCCGGCCCGTGCATCCTGGTGCTTCAGATCGGCGTTCACTGGACGATCCTTAGGATCACACTCCTTCCCCGGAACGCCCGACCATCCCGCCCAACCTTATGGCCCATCCCTGGCATGACATTCCCATTGGCCCCGATGCCCCGGAGACCTTTCAGGTCGTTATCGAGATTCCACAGGGCAGCAAGGTCAAGTATGAACTGGACAAGCCGTCGGGGCAGTTGCGCGTGGACCGCGTGCTCTACTCCTCGGTCATCTACCCGGCCAACTACGGTTTCATCCCCCAAACCCTGGGTGACGACCACGACCCGCTGGACGTGCTGGTGCTGATGCAGGAAACCGTCGTGCCACTGAGTATCATGCGCGTGCGGCCCATCGGGGTGATGAACATGCTCGACCAGGGCGAGAACGACGAGAAGATCCTCTGCGTCCATATCGACGACCCGGCTTTCAACGGCTTCTACCACATCTGGGAAATCCCGGACCACCGGCTGCGTGAACTCAAGCGTTTCTTCGAGGACTACAAGAAGCTTGAAGACAAGGAAGTCTCAGTAGAGGGTTTCCTCGGCCCGGACAAGGCACGCGCGGTGGTCACCCGCGGGATGCTCAAGTACCAGCAGGAGATCCTGCCTCGGCTCGTCGAACGCGAACACCACCTGGCCCCCGAGTCGTAGGCGTTCTCGCGCCCATGCGTTAATTGTGGCGAAAACGTGAAACGTGGCGATCCCCCGGTCGTATCACGTTTCACGTTTTCTTTTTCCACCAGCCCCTCCAACGCCCATGGCCGACGTGATCGACTACAAGATTTATGGCGACGACCTCCAGGCCGTCGAGATCGAACTGGACCCGGGCGAGGGCGTCCGCGCCGAGGCCGGGGCGATGCTCTACATGGACGACGGCCTCTACATGCAGACCGGCACCGAAGGGGGGATGCTCAAGGGCTTCAAGCGGATGCTCATGGGCGAGAGCTTCTTCATCACCACGTTCCTGAACCAGCGCAGCAGCCGGGCCAAGATCGCCTTCAGTGCCCCCTACCCTGGCAAGATCATCCCCATCGACCTGTCGGAGGCTGGCGGGGCGTTCCTGTGCCAGAAAGACTC
>CAZLRO010000027.1:0-21887 GCA_964561865.1 uncultured Rhodothermaceae bacterium
GACGTCCGGAAGTTCAACGAAGGGGTCATCCCGGTCAACCTGTTCATGTTCCGCAAGGTCATGCGGGGTGCCTTGCGCCAGGCCGGGCTGACGATGGCGGACGTGAACTACTTCGTCTATCCGACGTTCTCGACCTGGGACCAGCGCAGCTTCTGCCAGGGCTTCCAGATCCCCGAAACGAACATCTACCTGGATGGGCTGGCCCGGCACGGACACTTGCAGGAGAACGACATGGTGCTGAACTACGTCGATGCCCGGAACGAGGGGCGCATCCGGGACGGGGACGTGGTGATGCTCACTACCAACGGGGCCGGGTTTACCTGGGGAGCCGCCCTCATCCGGCAATGACCTTGCATACCGTACGCTTTTCCAACCGTTATAGAGGCAAACAGAGATAGAAACCGCTTATTCCCTGATGCAGGTTTGATGGACTGAAGCATGATCCTCCACGAAACCCGAACCCAATTCGATGTTGCCATCCTGGGCAGCGGGATTGCCGGCACGATGCTGGCGGCGATCCTGGCCCGGCAGGGGGTGTCGGTGGTCCTCATCGACAGCAGCACCCATCCCCGCTTCGTCATCGGGGAGTCCACCATCCCCCACACCTCGCTGCTCTTCTCGATGCTTGCCGCCCGGTACGACGTGCCGGAGATCGACCACCTGGCCTACCCCAACCTCATCGCCGACCACGTCGCCCCGACGAGCGGCATCAAGCGGGCCTTCGGGTTTGCCTTCCAGCGCGACGGGCAGCCCTACAACCCGGCAGAAGGGCTGCTCTTTGGCACCAGCTCGAAAGACGAGAACCACCTGTTCCGGCAGGACATCGACGCCTACCTGCTGCACGCCGCCATCCACTACGGAGCCACCCCCCGGCAGAACGCAAAAGTCACCGGGCTGGAGATCGACCCGCAGGGCGTCCACCTCCACCTCCAGGGCGGAGAAGCCCTCACGGCGCGGTACGTGGTGGATGCCACCGGGCACAAGAGCTTCCTCGTGGACCGGCTCGGCCTCCGCGACGGCGCACCGGCCCTCCGGCACCATTCGCGCTCCCTCTTCACCCACATGATCGACGTGGCTCCGTTCGGGGAGGAAGACAACCCGTTCTCGCTCTCCTGGCACCAGAGCACCCTCCACCATGTGTTCGAGCGCGGGTGGATCTGGGTGATCCCGTTCAACAACTACGACCGCTCCGTCAACCCCCTCACCAGCGTGGGGCTGACCATCGACTACCGGAGATATCCGAAGAACGGCCTGTCCCCGGAACAGGAGTTCAAGACGTTCCTGGACCGGTTCCCCACCGTCGCCCGCCAGTTCCGCGACGCACGGGCCGTCCGCCCCTGGGTCTCCACCGACCGGCTCCAGTATGCCGCACGGTGCAGCACCGGCTACCGCTTCTGCCTGATGTCGCACGCGATGGGGTTCATCGACCCGCTGTTCTCGCGGGGGATGATCAACACCTTCGAGGTCATCGCCGCGCTGATCGACCCGCTCGTGGCTGCCCTGCACGACGACGACTTCGACGAGGCCCGCTTCCGGCATATCGACGCACTCAAGTTCCGCGTCCTCGACTACAACGACCGGCTGGTCAACGCCACCTACATCTCCTGGAGCGACTTCGACCTGTTCAACGCCTGGATCCGCGTCTGGGCGTTGGGCACCATCCTGACCGAGTTCCGGCTCATGAACGCCCTGCTGGACTATACTGCCACCGGCGACCTCCAGCACTGGCACGGCGAGGTCGAAGCCCCGCTCTTCACCCCGTTCGAGGACCCGGACTACAAGGCGTTCTTTCACCGGGTCTATGCCCTCATGGAGCAGGTGGAGGCGGGCACCCTCCCGTCGAACGAAGCCGCCGCCCGGATACTGGCCTGTGCCGGCGAATACCCGTTCCCCGTGCTGCTGCGCGAGGATGCGATGCGCCGGGCCGGCTGGCTCAAGGAGGGCGAGTTCATCCGGGAGCGGGACATCCTCGCCGCCCGGCGCGGCTACCGGTGGGCCATCACCAACCCCACCACACGCGACCTCTTCGGATGCGTCAACACGTTCTACCGCTGGCGGGCACAGCAGCCCGACCCGCATCTGGCATGAACCTCCGCCTGTCTTCAAGGGCGAAGTCGCAGAAAATATAGTCAAAATGACGATAATATAGTCAAATTGACTATAAAAGGTGGTGTGAACGCTGGGGCGGTGTAGCGGGAGGCAGGCGGCCCCTACTGTTCTTCCGGGATTTCTGCGACGTCACTCTCCCGGAACTGCCGGAGGGCCAGCGTCCGGTATAGGCCCTCCTGGACGAAGAGCTGTTCATGGGTGCCCTGCTGGACGATGCGGCCCTGGTCCAGCACCAGGATCACATCGGCGTGCTGCACGGTGGAGAGCCGGTGGGCGATGACGAACGTGGTGCGGCCCCGCATGAGCCGTTCGAGGGCTTCCTGCACGAACGCTTCCGAGGTGGAGTCCAGGGACGAGGTGGCCTCGTCGAGCAGCAGCAGACGGGCGTCCCGCAGCAGGGCGCGGGCGATGGCGATGCGCTGGCGCTGTCCGCCGCTGAGCTTGACCCCGCGTTCGCCCACGATGGCGTCGTAGCCTTCGGGCAGGGCGGTGATGAACTCGTCCGCGTTGGCGGCCCGGGCGGCGGCCTCGACCTCGGCGTCGCTGGCCTCCAGTCGTCCGTAGCGGATATTCTCGCGCAGGGAGGTGTTGAACAGGTGTGGCTCCTGCGGCACGACGGCAATCTGCTCGCGCAGCGAGCGCAGGGTGACGGTGCGCAGGTCGTGCCCGTCGATGCGTACCGCGCCTTCGGTGGGGTCGTAGAACCGGGGGATGAGGTTCAGGAGGGTGGTCTTGCCCGCCCCGCTGGGGCCGACGAGGGCGATGGTCTGCCCCGGCTGTGCGGTGAAGGTGAGGTCCTGGAGGACCGGCACGTTGGCATCATACCGGAACGAGAGCCGGTCGAAGGTCACCCTCCCGTCGATGGGGGGCAGGGGCCGGGCGTCGGGGGCATCCTGGAGGTCGGGCACGCTGTCGAGCAGTTCGAACAGCCGTTCCGACGCCCCCACCGCGCTGTTGAACGTGGTGTAGAGGTGGGTCATCCCGCCCACACTGCGGGCGATGTTCATCGCATAGAAGAGGAAGGCCACCAGGTCGCCTGCCGAGAGCCGTTCGGCCAGCACCTCGTTCCCGCCATACCAGAAGATGCCGACGAGCGACCCCATAAACAGGATACCGGAGGTGCTGCCGAAGAGCGCCCGGATCCAGACGAGGTGTCGCCCGGTCTTGAACAGGTCTTCGGCGGCGGTGGTGTACCGTGCCACCTCGTAGGGTTCGCGGGCGAACGCCTTGACCACGCGGATGGCTTGCAGCGTCTCCTCCGCCACGGCGGTCGAGTCCGCCAGCTCATCCTGGTACTGACGGGCGAGCTTGCGTGTCTTCTGCCCGAAGTACCGGGCCAGCAGCGTCACCACCGGCACGACGGCGAAGACGAGCAGGCTCAGCCGCCAGTTCAGCACCACCATCAGGCCCACCGAGCCGATCATAGACAGGCTTTGGGTAAGCAGTTCCATGATGGCGCTGGTGACGGCTTCGCGGACAGAGCTGACGTCGTTGGTGAGGCGGGAGGTCAGGTCGCCCGTGCGCTGGTTGGCGAAGAAGCGAAACGTCTGGCGGTGCAGGTGGTCGTAGAGCCGCATGCGCAGGTCGGTGACGACGCGCGTGCCGGTCCAGCCCAGCAGGTAGGAGCCGAGCAGCCCCAGGCCCCCCTGCACGAGGAACAGCGTCACCAGGCCCAGCGTGAGCAGGTTCAGCAGGGTGCGGTTGTTCGCCTCGAAGACGGCGTCGAGCAGCGAGCGCAAGCCCAGCGGCACGGCCAGCCAGACGAGCGACCCCAGGGCGGTGAGCAGCAGCGCGGCATAGAGACGGGGGCGGTAGGGGCGGGTCAGTCCCAGGATGCGGCGTAACGCCTTGAACAGCCGGGCCGGGGGGTGCCGCTCGCCGGATTCCTGCGGACGGTGGGAAGAGGGGGGCGCCGGGCGGGCTTCAGGCGTGGACACAGCGGAAAGGCAGTTCGTTGAAACAATCGCTGCTGCAAATGGCGAACCCCGGTGAAAGTTTCGGGCCTACCTGTTCGGGTAGGCAGCGGAAGGGGAGATGCGATGGTGCCTGCTGACCGAAGGATCGCTGGTCAATTCCTCCGCTCTTTCACGTTTGGGTGCTTCCAATCTTCGTTTCTTCGCCCCATCTTCCTGCTCCTCGCCTCCTTCCTGTGGCCTCCCATGCCCGACCGGCCCCTGATCCTGATCTCCAATGACGACGGCATCGACGCCCCCGGCCTCCGGGCGCTGGTCTGGGCGCTCGACGGGCTGGGAGACCTCTACGTGGTGGCACCGGCGACCGAACAGAGTGCCGTCGGGCACTCGATCACGATCCGGGATCCCGTGCGGGCACATACGACACCGTTTGAGGGGCCGTCCGGGCCGATCCCGGCCTGGGCGGTGAAAGGCACGCCGGCGGACTGTGTGAAGCTGGCGCTGGACAAGCTGGTGCCGCGTGTGCCCCGTCTGGTGGTGAGCGGGATCAACCAGGGACCGAATGCGTCGGTGAACATCCTCTACTCCGGCACCGTCAGTGCGGCCACCGAGGCCACCATCCTGGACCTGGACGCAGTGGCCGTCTCGTACAGCCGCTGGCAGGGCGGAGACTTCGAGGCGTCCGGTCGCTATGCCCGCCGGATCGTCGAACAGGTGTTGCAGGAAGGGCTGCCGCCGGGGGTGCTGCTGAACGTAAACGTGCCGGACCTGGGCTACGAGGCCATCCGTGGCATCCGCATCACCCGGCAGGCGAAAGCCCGCTGGGAGGAGTCCTTCACCGAGCGCCTCGACCCGGTCAACCGCCCGTACTACTGGCTCTCCGGGCGGTTCGTGAACCTGGACGAAGGGGAGGCCACCGACCTGGCCGCCCTTGAGGCGGGCTACGTTTCCGTCACGCCCATCCAGTTCGACCTGACGGCGTACCGGTTTCTCGAGGACCTGCACCGCTGGCAGTGGTGAGGGGATTGGTGCTTGAAAAATCCGCAATCCGCAATCCATCCATGCAATTCACCGTTCGCCAGGTCGATGACCGATTTCACTTCCGTGCCACGACCCCACAGGGCCTGTCGGTGGACATGGACGATGCCACGGCACGGGAAGACGGGGTCGGGAAGGGGGTCAGCCCGATGCAGATGCTGGTAATGGCTCTGGGCGGCTGCACCGGCATCGACATCGTCTCGATCCTGCAGAAAGGCCGTCAGCGTATCGACACGTTCGAGATCACGCTCGAGGCCACCCGCGAAGAAGGCCGGGCGGCCCGCGTCTGGGTGCAGGTGCAACTGCACGTTGCCCTCACCGGCGACCTCGACCCGGAGAAAGTCCGCCGTGCTATCGAACTGAGCCTGACGACCTATTGCTCGGTAGCCAAATCGCTCGCCCCGCAGACGCAGCTAGGGTATACCTTTTCGATCAACGGCACGTCCTACAGTTGATGTCGGCGGCCCGTCGTCAGGTTGGCTGTACTGTGCCGGGCGGGTCAGCTTTTCCGGGCATGGTTCGGGGGGCGCGTAGCTTGCACCAGCGCCTGTGCCCGTTCGAGCGCCAGGTCGATGTGGTCGAACGTGTTCTCCTCACCGATGCGGTCGAGGAAGCCGCTGCGCTGCATGGCTACCAGTGGCTGGGCGTGGACGCCTGAGAGCACCAGTTGGGTCCCCTCGCGCCGGGTCTTTTCGTACACGTCCTCCAGCGCCCGCAGCCCGGTGGCATCCATCGCCGGGACGTTCCGCATCCGCAGGATCAGCACCTTCGGCGTGGTCTCTACCTGGCGCAAGGCATCCTTGAACTTGTCCGCCGCCCCGAAGAAAAACGGGCCATCGATCTCGAACACTTCCACACCTTCGGGGATGGTGCGTTTGGACGTTGCCAGCGGGTCGTCCGGGTTCTCCTCGTCGTCCTGCATCGTCTTCTTCAGAAACCCCGCCTGTGTGACGTTTGCCATGCGGTTCATGAACAGGAACGCAGCCATGACCATCCCGATCTGGATCGCCACGGTCAGGTCGATGAGCACCGTCAGGAAGAACGTGGTCAGCAGCACGGCGATGTCGCTTTTGGGGCTGCGGAGGAGCTTGACGAACAGGTGCCACTCGCTCATGTTGTAGGAGACGACGATCAGGATGGCCGCCAGGGTCGCCATCGGGATCAACGCGGCCCATTGTCCGAAGAACAGCATGATGAGCAGCAGCGTCACGGCGTGGATGATCCCGGCCACCGGGGTGCGCCCGCCGTTCTTGATATTGGTGGCGGTGCGGGCAATGGCGCCCGTGGCCGGGATGCCGCCGAAGATCGGCGCGGCCAGGTTGGCAATGCCTTGTCCGATGAGTTCCATGTTCGAGCGGTGGCGGGTGCCGGTCATGCCATCGGCCACGACCGCCGAGAGCAATGACTCGATAGCCCCCAGCAGCGCTACCGTCAGCGCCGGGGAAAACATCTGCGTGAACGTCTCCCACGACACTGAGGGCAGGCGGGGGGTGGGGAACGTATTGGGCACCGCCCCGAACCGGCTCCCGATGGTCTCGACGGGCAGGTCAAAGAGGTGGACGGCAGCGGTGGTGACGAGGATCGCCACGAGTGACCCGGGCAGGCGGTGGGTCACGCGGGGCCAGAGCTGGATCAGGACCAGCGCCAGTACCCCCAGCCCAACGGCCCAGGGGTTGAACGAGTCGAGATGCGCGGCATAGGCCCCCCATTTTTCAAGGAAGTCCGCCGGGACCCTCTCCATCGTCAGCCCCAGGAAATCCCGTACTTGCGAGGCAAAGATGATCAGGGCGATGCCCGCCGTGAAGCCGACGGTCACCGGGTAGGGGATGAACTTGATGACCGACCCCAGCCCGGCGATGCCCATCAGGATCAGCATGGCCCCGGCGATCAGTGTGGCCACGGCCAGCCCGTCGTAGCCGTACTGCTGCACGATCCCGTAGACGATGACGATGAAAGCCCCGGTCGGACCGCCGATCTGCACGCGGCTGCCACTGAGGGCGGAGATCAGGAAGCCCGCGATGACGGCAGTGTACAACCCCTGTTCAGGCTTGACGCCGGAGGCGATGGCGAAGGCGATGGAGAGGGGCAAGGCAACAATGCCTACAATCACGCCCGCTACCAGGTCTTTCGAGAAGTGTTGCCGGGTGTACCCTTCCTGGAAAACGGTCAACAGTTTGGGGGTATAGGCCGTCGGGAGTTTCATCCGAGAAGACAGGATGGCGATTGGATACCAGAGAATATAGCTGTTGAAAGCTTGGTACTTGGATAAATCTGCAATCCCAAACCCCTCTTCTGTTCTGAGGAGGGGGGTTGCCAAACCCGCCCTCCGAGATCCGCCCTCCCTTCACCCATCCAGGGCCTGTTCGAGGTCGGCGATGAGGTCTTCGGGGTGTTCGAGGCCGGTGGAGAAGCGCAGCAGGTTGGCCGGGGTGGGGCTGTCCGGGCCTTCGACCGAGGCGCGGTGTTCGATGAGGCTTTCGACCCCGCCGAGGCTCGTGGCCCGCGTGATGAGCTTCACCCGGTGCGTCACGCCCAGGGCTGCGACAGCACCGCCGTGGACGAGGAACGATAGCATGCCGCCGAACCCGCCGCTCATCTGCCTCCGGGCGACCTCGTGCCCCGGATGGGTAGGCAGGCCGGGGTAGTACACGGCGGCCACACAGGGATGGCCAGCCAGAAACGCTGCGATCTGTGCTGCGCTCTCCGACTGGGTACGCACCCGGCAAGGCATCGTCGGCAGGCTCCGCAACAGCAACCAGCAGTCGAACGGTGAGGGCACGCCCCCGGCGAGTTTCTGCACGCTGCGCAGGCGGTCGGCAAGGTCCGGGTCGGCACCGGGAGAGACGACCACGCAGCCACCGAGGACATCGCTGTGGCCGCCGAAGTATTTCGTGGTGGAGTGCATCACCACATCGGCTCCCCAGTCCAGTGGGCGTTGCAGCAGCGGTGTGGCCCAGGTGTTGTCCACTGCCAGCAGGGCCTTGCCTGCGTGCGCCACCACCGCCAGTGCGGCCAGGTCTACCATCTTCAGCGAGGGGTTGGATGGGGTCTCGGCCCAGACGAGCCGGGTGTTCGGGCGCAGGGCCTCGGCCACGCGGTCTGTCGCCTGCATGTCCAGGAAGGTCGCCTGGAGGCCCCAGCGGTGCAGGACGTGCCGGACGAGGTCGCGGGTGCCGTGGTAGAGATCGTCCGGCAGGATCACATGGTCGCCCGCCGAGAGGGTGTGCAGCACGGCGGCGGTGGCGGCCATGCCAGAGGCGAAGGCGAACGCCTCTTTCCCGCCTTCAAGCAGGGCGAACGCCGTCTCCAGTGCCCGCCGGTTAGGGTTGCCGCCGCGGGTGTAGCTGTGTCCGTCCGTGTATCCCCCCGTCACGTCTCGTTCAAACGTGGTCGATAGGATGATCGAAGGGGTGACGGCCCCGGTGCCTGGCTCAGTGGCCCGCCCGGCATGAACGGCAAGGGTCTCCGGTTTCATAGGGGAGCAACGGTGGTACGTGCAAAACCCAGGAATGCCCCTCTACGCCCCCTGGGGAGCCTCTCTCGTGAGATCGACGAGGGTCTACCCTCTCTGCAAGCCATGCGGTTCCTTCGCGCGTTTCTACAGAAAACCCAGGATCAGCTTGGCTTCGTCGGACATCATGTCGCGGTGGTAGGGGGGATCGAAGGTCAGCTCGACGCGCACATCGGTGACGGCGGGCAGGTCGCGGATGCGCATCTCGACCTCGCCGGGCAGGGTGCCCGCGGCAGGGCAGTGCGGCGTCGTCAGCGTCATGCGGACGTACACGCTCTGGTCGGGCATGACGTGCAGTTCGTAGATCAGCCCCAGGTCGTAGATGTTGACCGGGATTTCCGGGTCGTACACCTGTTGCAGGGCCTCGATTACGGATGCTTCCAGCGCAGCAGTCGTCGCAGTAGCCGTCAAGGCAGACATCGGAGTAGACAGGATGGCCAGTATAGAGAAAATGTACCGAACAGGGAGGCTGGTGTTCGAGGTACCGGTGCCCAATATCGTCAAGAACGGGTGAAACCACCAGCGGACACCGGGTTGCGACAGGTTGGGGCACGCCCGGACGCCCTGCTGCGGTGCTGGATTTCGTACCTTCCCGCCCTGCTACTCCATCGAACCGTTTCAACCAGAGCAAGCACATGGGAAAAGGTGACAAGCGCACGCGGCGGGGCAAGATTTCCAATGGGTCTTATGGAAAGTCGCGGCAGAAGAAGTCTCGGAAGTCCACTGCCAAGCCCAAGCCAGCCGCCAAAGGCTGATCCGAAGCCCTGCCGGGTCGTCCGGTAGGGCTTTTGGCTGTCGGACGGAACGTTTTGGGGCACAGGCGTTAGAAGGGCCGTCCATCCTGCTGCTCCGATGCGAACCCCGCTTCTGCTGTTCAGCGCCCTGCTGGCGCTACCCTGCGCGGCCCAGTTCCGGCCTGTAGAACCGGCCACTGCCGACGTCATCCTGTCTGCACTACAGGACAGTTCCGCTACCCTCCACGTCGTCAACATCTGGGCCACGTGGTGTGCGCCGTGCGTGGAGGAATTCCCCGACCTGATGCGCCTGGACCGGGACTATGCCGACCGAGGCGTGGCGGTGACGTTCGTCTCGGCGGACTTCGAGGACGAGCGGGATCTGGTCAATGCCTTCTTGCGCGAGAAAGGCTGGAACCAGCGTTCTTTCCTCAAGACAGGCCAGGACGATGCCTTCGTGCGGGCCTTCAGCGCGGACTGGACCGGGGCGGTGCCCGCCACGTTCGTGTTCGACGCCGGGGGGAAGTTGCTGACGTTCTGGGAAGGCAAGGCAAGTTATGAACAACTGGTGCGTCGCCTCACCCCCTGGCTGCACCCCTGAGGTTTGGAACGCCATTGGCATCGCGAGGGGTGGATCAACCTGATGAGGGAAACCATGAAAACGCGACGACTGTGGAGCGTGCTGGTGCTGGCAGGGTTGTTTGGGGCGCACCTGACGATGGCCCAGCCCCAGGAAATCCCGCTCGGCACGGCCATGCCGATGCTTGATCGTGCGATGACCGACGCCGCAGGGGCTACCGTGCGCCTGCAAGACCTGAAAGGCCCCCAGGCGACGGTCGTGGTCTTCTGGAGCAACCGTTCGCCCTGGGTGGAAAAGGCCGAAGAGCGCCTCCTGACGCTGGCCCGTGCCTACCGGGACCGGGGGATCAGCTTTGTGCTCGTCAACCCGAACGATCCGGTGGCCGACCCGCAGGAGGGTCGCGAGGAGAGTCAGCGCCGGGCACAGCGCTACGGGGTGCGCTACCTCATGGACGCAGGTTCTGACCTGGCCGAGGCATTCGGGGCCTCGCGCACGCCCCAGGTCTTCGTCTTCAACGCCGACAATGCCCTGGTCTATTCCGGCACGCTCGACGACAGCCCTGGCGACCCGGCCAGCGTGCAGAAACACTACCTCCGCGACGCCCTCGACGCGCTCCTCTCCGGCACCAGCATCGCCGTCCCTCGCACAAAGGCGTTCGGCAGCATGATCAAGTTCCAGCAGTAAGGTGCTTGGTGCTTGGGGTTTGAGAAGATAGCTGTTGGCTGTTAGCTATTGGGGGCTTGAGAGCAGCGACGTTCCCACCCGTGTCATCACGAGGAGGCCATCGGTCGGTCTTATGAGATCGACCGGCCAGAGCCTGCCCCGAGGAACGAGGGGTCATGATCTCGCCGTTGCCACTAGGCCGCAGCGTCGAGATAGCCACATTCTCTCCAGTATGGATTATAGTCAAATTGACTATATTGCCAAGTCCAGCGTCGAGATTGCTTCGTCTGACCGATCTCGTGAGATCGGTCAAGCTCCTCGCAAGGACACGGGTGGGAAGGTGACGTTGATCGATTACCCCCGAACCCTCTCCCGCCTTCGCGGGGGCAGGCTCTGTCCAGGAGGGGCATTCGAGAAGGCCTTTGGTACGGCCTTCGGCTTTTTGTAAACACCTGTTCTCGCCATGACCATCCGCGACGTTGAAACCCTGTTTTCCACGTTGCAGCCGGGTGAGACGGCCCGGTTTGACGCCATGCGAGAGGTGGTGCTGGCCTGGCAGCGGATGCACAACCCGGTCTATGCCCGCTACGGGTTCGACTACCTGCCCGTCGAGGCGTTCAAGCGGGTGCCGGTGACGACCTTTCCACCAGAGGAGGCCGAGGCGGTGTTCGAGAGCAGTGGCACCGGAGACGGAGCGACGAGCCGCCACTACGTCCGGTCACTGGAAGTGTATGAGCGCGCCTTCTCCACCCATTTCGAAGCGGTGTTTGGACCGGGGCCTTTCACCTTTGTCGCCCACCTGCCGCACTATGCTGCACGGGGTCGTCGGTCCTCCCTTCTCTACATGGCCGGGCGGCTGGTAGCCCGGTACGGCGACGACCACAGCGGCTTCTTTCTGGACGACCACGCCGTGCTGCACCGGGCCATCCGGCACAGCCAGGAAGCCGCAACCCCATTCTTGCTGCTGGGCGCGGCGTTTGGCCTGCTGGACTTGGTCGAGCAAGGGGCCATCCCACTGCCACCGGGGGCACGGGTCATAGAGACCGGCGGCATGAAGACCTACCGCCGTGAGGTACGGCGCGATGAACTGCACCAGCGACTCGCCACAGGGTTCGGGATCACACCTGCACAGGTGTGGAGCGAGTACGGGATGTGCGAGCTGATGAGCCAGTGCTATACCCGGGGCGGGGCGGTGTTCTTCCCGCCGCCCTGGATGCGCTTCGCCGTGCTCGACCCGGACGACCCGACCCGTGAACTTTCCGCAGGACAGCCCGGCGTACTGGCCCTGTTCGACCTGGCAAACCTCCACACCTGTTCCGGACTGCTCACCGAGGACCGGGCCGTCCGCCGGGGCGAGGGGTTTGAAGTCCTCGGTCGGCTGTCCCATGCCGAACTGCGCGGGTGCAACTTCCTGCTGGAACCGGGCATCGGCTGACGCCTGCCGGGCCGGTGTGCCGTACAGCCCGCTTACAGTTCCCGGAGGGTGATGTCGCCGTGGGAGGTGCGGGCCTCGAGACGGGCACCGCCGCCGTTGATCCGGCCTTCGGCCTTGTCTTCGTCCAGCTCGCCGGAGAACCGGTAGGCCGAGGAGATGTTTACGTCGTCGCCCCGCAGGCTCACATCAGCCCGCAACGACGGCGGAGCAGCAATGTCGATGCTACCGTGGCTGGTCTGGAGCGAGAGGTCGGTGGCCTGCGTCAGGCCGATCTCGATGTCGCCATGCGAGGTGTTGATGTCGGAGGCCGCACCCAGACGTTCCACCGCGATGGTGCTGTGCGACGTTGAGGCGTTGAACCGCTGCCCGGAGACCGTGCCGATGCGGATGTCGCCGTGCGAGGTGGTGACGTTAACGTCCGGGGCGTCCAGCCGCTCGGCGGCTACTTCTCCGTGCGAAGTGACGATGCTGAGGGACGGCCCCCGCATCTCGGCCAGGCGTACATCCCCATGCGAGGTCGTCAGTTCCATCTGCCCCTCCAGCGAGGCCACCACCAGTTCGCCATGCGAGGTGGTGATCTGGGTATCAAACCGGGCCGGGATGGTGGCCTCGACGTGAATCGACACATTGTCCCACCAGTTGAACGTCCACCAGTTCTGGCGTTCGGGGCGGGATTCGAGCACCACCTTGCGGCCTTCCTGGTGCGTGGAGAAGTTCATCCGGTCGATCACCTCGCGGATCGTCTCGGCATCCGGCCCCTCGATGGTGACGCGAATCCGGGCCTGGTTGTTGGTAGCGGTGGTGATGCGCACGTCGGCATGAGAGACTTCCACGGCCAGCAGGTCGCCCGGCGAGACGGTATAGGTCTCGTCAATCACCGTGGTGTGGTCGCCCTCGAACGAGGCCAGCACGGCCTCCGGAGCCATCGGGGCTACTGGAGCATCGGGGGCAGGTGGGGCTTCGGGTATCACCGGGGCAGCCGGCGCAATGGCCTCGGCAGAGGGGGCATGGTGGCTGGAGAACCGGTTCTTCATGCTCATGCCAAAGTTGGCGAGGCCCAGCAGGGCCAGGACCACGAGCAGGGCAAAGGTGAGTCTGGTACGCATGGTCGGCAGGTATGCAAGCGGGATGGTCAGTGCTGGCTGAGGACGATGGTGCCGTCGGAGGCGCGGGCTTCGAGCAGCGGGCCGCCTCCGTTGAGGTTGCCGGTGGCCGATTCGTCGTCGAGGTCGCCCCGGAACCGGAAGCTGGTGGCGATGCGCAGGTCCTCGGCCCGCAGGTTCAGGCTGGCCCGGAGGTCGGACGGTGCCGTGATGTAGATGTCGCCGCTGCTGGTACGGAGCGCGTATTCGGCAGGTTGCACGAGGCGGACGCGGATGTCGCCACTCGAAGTCGAGGCCCGCAGCGCCCCGTCCACCAGGCCAAGGTGCAGGTTCCCGTCGGACGAGACGACCTCGGCCCGGTAGGCTTCGATCTGCTTGGTGGTGATGCTGCCGTCCGAGGTGGTGAGCGAGACGTGCCCTCCGCGCACCTCGTCCAGCGCAATGTTGCCGTCGGAGGTGGAGAGGTCGAGGTCGCCTTCGAGCCGCCCGCCGGTGATATTGCCGTCGGAGGTGCGGACGGTGATCGTGGTGGCGTGGATATCTTGCAGGCCGAGGTTGCCATCCGAGGTCTGGATCAGCACCGACGGGGCTGTCAGGGTTTCGGCGGTGATATCGCCGTCGGAGGTGCGCAACGCGATATCGGGGCCTTCCAGTCGGCCGACGGTGATGTTGCCGTCGGCGGTGCGGACGTGGGTACGCCCGTTGAACTGGCCCACGCGGATGTTGCCGTCGGCGGTTTGCAGGTCCAGGTGGAAGCCAGCGGGGACTTCGGCCCGCACGAGGATGCTGACCCACCCCCAGTGTTCCCAGTCCCAGAAGCGGAACCCGTTGTCCGGCGCGTCCGTCGTCACCGAGACGGTGTTGCCCTCCTGGGTGAGGGCGAACCGCTGCTGCGCAAAATAGTCGCGGGCACGGGGCATGGAGCGGCCGTCCAGGAACACCTCGACACGGGCCTCGCCCTTGGCAGAGGGCAGGATTTCGAGGTTCGCATCGGCGACGCGGACCTCCAGCGTGCCGCCGGGGGAGACGGCGAACTGCTCGGCGATCATGCGCTCGCCGGGGCCACGCTGGGCCAGCACTGGCGTGCCGAGAAGGCACAACACGCCCATCAGGACAGAGATACGCATGGTGAAAGGGAGGCTGGGTGACGGGAAACGGGTAGCAGCCATACGCGGGGGCGCGCGCCCAGGTTACAGCCAGGACGGCCACAATCTGTCCAAAATTCGCGTGCGGCGTGGGGGCGATTGGTTATCTTGACCGCCCGAAAAAACGCGAATGGGGCCTGTTTTCGAGGATCCGGCGATGCCTGCCCTCCTTTCAGTCGCCCTCGTTGCGCGCGTGCGATGTCCCTAACGTCCCGATGCCATGAAATCCTCCGAACAGATTCGTTCCGAGTTTCTGAACTTCTTCGCCGAGCGCGGCCATGCGGTGGTGCCGAGCGACCGCCTCGTGCCCACCGGCGACGCCACCCTGCTGTTCACCAACGCCGGGATGAACCAGTTCAAGGATGTGTTTCTGGGCACCGGTACGCGCCCCTACCGGCGGGCAGTCGATACCCAGAAATGCCTCCGGGTGTCCGGCAAGCACAACGACCTGGAAGAGGTGGGGGTGGACACCTACCACCACACGTTCTTCGAGATGCTCGGCAACTGGAGCTTTGGCGACTATTTCAAGGAGGAGGCGCTGACCTGGTCGTGGGAACTGCTCACCCAGGTCTGGGGCCTCGATCCGGAGCGCCTCTACGTGACGGTCCACGAGGGCGACGCGCGGCTGGGGCTGGAGCCGGACCTGGAGGCCCGCGCCATCTGGTTGCGGCAGCCCGGCATGAACCCGGCACACGTTCTCTACGGGTCCTCGAAAGACAACTTCTGGATGATGGGGGACACCGGGCCGTGCGGCCCCTGCTCGGAGATCCACTACGACAGCCGCCCCGACGCCGAGCGGGCGCAGGTGCCAGGAGAGGCGCGCGTCAACCAGGACGACCCGCAGGTGATTGAAATCTGGAACAACGTGTTCATCCAGTACAACGCCCTCGGCAGCGGGCAACTGGAGCCGCTCAAGGCGAAGCACGTCGATACCGGGATGGGCTTCGAGCGCATTGTGCGGGTGATCCAGGGCAAGGACTCGAACTACGACACCGACCTGTTCCAGCCGCTGCTGGCCGCCATCGCCGAAGCATCGCCCCGTCCTGGTCTGCGCGGCTACGACGACATCGATGGTGCACCGGCGGAGGTCGAGCGTGTCCGGATCGCCCTGCGCGTGGTGGCCGACCACTTGCGGACCGTCTCCTTTGCCATCGCCGACGGGGCCACGCCGGGCAATGCCGGGCGGGGGTACGTCATCCGCCGCATCCTGCGCCGGGCGGTGCGCTACGGCTACCAGACGCTGCACTTCCGGGTACCCTTCCTCTACCGCCTCGTGGAGGCACTTGCGGACAAGATGGGTGGGCCATTTCCCGAACTCGTGCAGCAGCAGGCCTACATCGCACGGGTCCTCCGGGCCGAGGAGGAGAGCTTCCTGGAGACGCTGGGCACGGGCCTCCAGTTCTTCGAGCGCATCCTGCCGTTTGTGCAGGCCGGATACGTACCTGCCGACCTGGAACCCCGGACGCTCGACCTGTTGCAGAAAGCCTGGGCCGGCGTGGACCGGGCCACCCTCGTCGAACGGTTCAACGCCGCCGCAGCCCGGCGCTGCATCCCCGGCGAGATCGCGTTCCTGCTGCACGACACCTACGGCTTCCCCGCCGACCTGACGGCTCTCATGGCCCGCGAGGAAGGACTGGGCGTGGACCAGGAGCGGTTCGATGCGCTCATGCAGGCACAGAAAGACCGTGCCCGCGCCGCCGGGAAGTTCCGGATAGACCACAGCCGGGTAGACGAATGGCAGACCCTCCGCGAAGGGTCCGACACTACGTTTGTCGGCTACGACACGCTGCGGGTGGAGGGGGCACAGGTCTGCGCCGTACGCCGCGTCGTGGGCGAGGAAGCCCGCTACGAGCTGGTCCTGGACACCACTCCGTTCTATGCCGAGAGCGGCGGACAAGTGGGCGACATCGGCACGCTGGCCTTTGGCGAAGAGGTGGTACCGGTGCGCGACACCCGCCGCCAGCAGGGCCGCATCGTCCATGTCGTAGACCGGCTGCCGGAGGCGCTGGAGGCCCCCGTCACGGCGGAGGTGGACGCGGCACGGCGGCAGCGGATCAAGCGCCACCATACGGCGACCCACCTGATGCATGCTGCCCTCCGCGAGGTGCTCGGCCGGCACGTCCAGCAGAAAGGCTCCCTCGTCGCGCCGGACCACCTGCGCTTCGACTTCAGCCACTTCGAGCGCGTGCTGCCGGACGAACTCCAGGCGGTGGCCCGGCAGGTGAACGCGGCCATCCTGCGCAACATACCGAAGGAAGAGGAGCGGAGTGTCCCGCTCCAGGAAGCCCTCCGCCGGGGAGCGATGGCCCTCTTCGGCGAGAAGTACGGCGAGCACGTGCGCGTCATCACCTTCGACCCTACCTGGTCGGTGGAACTCTGCGGCGGCACGCATGTGGACATGACGGGCGAGATCGGGCTGTTTCACTTCATCTCGGAAGGCTCGGTGGCGGCGGGCATCCGGCGTGTGGTGGCCGTCACGGGCGAGGATGCCCAGGCGTACCTGATGCGGGAACTGGACGAACTCGAACGGGTGCGCGGCCTCTTCCGCTCCCGGCAGCGGCCCAGCGACGAGGAGGTGGCGGACCTCATCGAGCAGCACAAACGCCTTCAGAAAGAGCTTGCCGCCGTGCAGCAGCAGCAGCGTGCCCAGGGCCTCGACACCCTCCTGTCCCAGGCACAGACGGTAGAGGGCCTCCGCGTCGTGGCTGGGCGCATTGCCCCCACCGACCTCGAATCGCTGCGCACGCTCGCCGAGACGCTGCGCGACCGCCTCGGTGCCGGGGCCGTCGGGGTGCTGGGTGCCCTCGACCCGGATGGAGAGAAGGTCTACCTCGCTGCCACCGTCTCGGACGATGTGGTGGCGACACGGGGTGTGCAGGCGGGCAAGCTGGTGGGGGCGCTGGCGAAACGGGTTGGCGGGGGCGGGGGCGGTAGGCCTACGCTGGCAACCGCCGGAGGCCGCCAGCCCGAAGCCCTCGATGCCACGCTTGCGGCGGTGGGCACGGTGGTGCGGGAACTACTCGCCTGAAGCTGCGGCGGTTGCCGACGGTAACGCCCGGCGGAAAAGCCCGTTTTCGAAAGGATTCGAATCGGTGCCTGCCGCTGTGTTGATCTTTCGCTTGCGAATCAGAGGCGCAGGGGATACCTTGTCCATACTGATGGTACAGCAGACGGTGCAGTCCGCGAGCCGCACAACCCCATGATGCAGCGCATGTACGAAGGGCTTCTACAGACCCGGCAGGAGAAGGGCGCGGGGTTCATTGTTCTGATCGACCCGGACAAGCTGTCGGCGCAAGCCCTGCCGCGCTTCGCTGCCATCTGTGTCGAAGCCGACGTGGATGCGATCTTTGTGGGCGGGAGCCTGATGCTGGCGCCCGAACTGTCCGGCTATGTCGAACGGCTCAAGGCCGCCACGCCGCTGCCGGTCATCAGCTTTCCCGGTGCGCTCAACCAGCTCTGCCCCCATTTCGACGCGGTGCTGTACCTCTCGGTCATCAGTGGCCGGAACCCGGAGTACCTCTTCGGCCAGCACGTCCACGCCGCCCCGCTCATACGGCGGCTGGGCCTGGAGGCCATCCCCACCGGCTACATGCTCGTCGAGTCCGGGCACCTGACGACGGCGCAGTACATGAGCCACTCGATGCCACTGCCACGCAACAAGCCGGAGGTGGCCGCCGCCACCGGGCTGGCAGCGGAGATGATGGGCATGCGCCTGCTCTTCACCGATGCCGGTTCGGGGGCCGACCAGCCGGTGCCGGAGGAGATGATCGCTGCCATTGCCGAGACGTGCACGATCCCGCTGGTGGTCGGCGGGGGCCTGCGCCGCCCCGAAGAGGTCGCCCGCAAGGTGCAGGCCGGGGCCGCGTTTGTCGTCGTGGGCAATGCCATCGAGAAACGCCCGGAGGCTTCGTACATCACCGACCTGGCCCTGGCCGCCCATGCCGCCGTGCCACGTCCGCTATAGCTGCTCTTCACGCCTCGAAATAGGCCCGGATGATCCGCTCATAGCCCGCCACGGCTGCGTACACGTCTGCCAGGGCGATGTGCTCCTCGGCGGTGTGGGAGCGCTCGCTGTGGCCGGGACCGATCTTGACGGTGGGGACGTCGGCCAGGAAGATCCAGTCCGAGGCGGTAGGTGAACCAAACGGCTGGCTGCCGGGCAGGGCGGTGCAGCACGCCTGCACGATACGTTCGGTGGCGGGGGTGGCTACCGGGATATACCGGTTGCTGTGGACGATAACCTCGGCGGTGATGGCTTCCTGGACCATCTGGATGATCTCCTCGTGGGTGTAGGCCGGGGTGGAGCGGATGTCCATCGTAAACGTACATTCATCCGGGATGACGTTGTGTACGGTGCCGCCCGTGATGACGGTAACGTTTAGCGTGGGCGCACCGAGGAACGGGTCCTGCCGCTCGAACGTCAGGCGGGTGAGGGCCTCGATGTCGCGCATGGCCCGGAGGATAGCGTTGTCGCCGAGGTGGGCACGGGCGGCGTGGGCGGTGCGCCCGTGCGCTGTGGCCTTGAGGAGGAGCAGCCCCTTCTGGGCGATGCAAGGCTGCAGGGCTGTCGGCTCCCCGACGAGGGCGGCAGCCAGCGGCGGCAGGTGGGGACGCAGGGAATGCAGGCCGTTGTAGCCGCCACCGCGTTCTTCACACGCCGTCAGGGCCACCATCACCGATCCGTTTGACGGCGACCACCCGGCTGCCGCAAGCGCCAGCACCGCCGTCGTCATGGCGGCCCCGCTGGCTTTGGCGTCCACCGTGCCGCGTCCGTACAACTGCCCGCCCACCACCACCGGATCGAACGGCGGGTAGGGCGACCGCTGTGCGGGCGGAACGACGTCGAGGTGCGAGTTCAGGAGCAACACCTCCGGCCCGTCGCCCAGCCAGAAATAGACGTTGTGCTCGTGACGCCCCACCGGGAGTCCCGCTGCCCGTACATACGCCTCGACGAAATCAGCAATCGGCCCTTCCTCCTGGCTCAGTGAAGGAAACCGCACCAGCGCTTCCAGCAAGGCGATGACATCAGACATGGCGAAGGACTTCGGATTTGGGATTGCGGATTTGGGATTGCGGATTTGGCAACTCCTTCTCTCCCGTGTCATTGCGCGGAGCATGGTCGATCTCATGAGATCGACCATGCTCCGCGCAATGACACGCTGGGTAAGTTACTGCCCTCTTCCCAGGCACCTGTAGGGGCGAAGGCCCTCTTCGCCCACCAAGTACCAAGCACCAACCCCCCACTTGTTTACCGTTCGCTGAAATCCCGGTACCCCAGGTAGTGCAGCAGGTATTTGAGCTTGCGGGCCTTGTCCTTGCCGAAGCCGGGGAGTTTCTGGACCCGTTTTTCGAGGGTAGGGGCATCGGCCCCGTCGTTCCAGAGGCGGGCGGCTTGTCCGTCGTAGTCCCGCGCCATCACCGTTGCCAGCTTCAGGGTGGTGTCGGCCATGATGTTGGTGAAGCGGTGGACGGCGGGCTTCTCGGCGAACACGGCCCGGAGGGTCTCGGCCTCCATCGTGGCAATCCGGCCCAGGTCGAGGTGGCCGAGGCGGTCGCGCAGGCGCATCGGGCCGGTGAAGGCCGTCTCGGCCAGGACGCGCTGGTCGAACAGCAGGCCCAGCAGGGCTGCCTCCGGGTGCTGGCGCAGGTCCTCGTCGGCGGCATGGTCGCCGGTGAGGGTGCCGCTGGCGAGGAAGCGGTGCAGCATCCGGGCGAGGCCGCCTTCCAGTTCGCTGAAGTCGAGGGGAGAGATCGCCATACGGGTGGGGTTATGGGCTGACCGTTTTTTTCCACTTCGGGCCTTCCGGCGTATCCATCACCTCGATGCCCATCTCGGTCAGCTGGTGGCGGAGGGCATCGGCACGGGCGAAGTCGCGGTCCTTGCGGGCCTGTTGACGGGCCTGGAGGAGGGCTTCTACCTGCTCGGCAAACGGGTCGGGCGCTGCCCCGGCGTCCGGGACTTTCTGTACCACCTCGATGGGGAGCACCCCCAGCAGGGCGTTGGACGCTTCGAAGAACTGTTGGGCGCTGCGGGCCGAGGCTGCGTTCAGGTTGGCCCCCAGGCCGTTAATGAGCTTGATCCCCGCCAGCAGGTGGGCGATGGCCTCCGGGGTGTTCAGATCCTCGCGCAGGGCGGCGAACAGGTGTTCGTAACGCTCCTGAAGACGTTCTCCCACACGATCCGGTCCGGGGGCCTCGTCGGCCAGGGCCTTGTCGATCAGCGAACGGGTCTCGCGGAAGCGGGCGATGTGCCGGGCGTTGTCCCGCAGCGCAGCCATCGTGAAGTTGAACGGCTTGCGGTAGTGCCCGGCGATGAGCGTCAGGCGCAAGGCCAGCGGGTCGATGCCCTGCCCGCCTTCGCGCTCGGGCAGCACCAGGTCGCGGACGCGCAGGAAGTTGCCCGCGCGCTTCGCCATCTTCTCTCCCTCCACCTGCAAGTGGCGGGTATGCACCCAGCAGCGGGCCAGCGGACGCCCGGTCAGGCTCTCGGACTGGGCGATCTCGCACTCGTGGTGAGGAAACTTGTTGTCTTCGCCCCCACTGTGCAGGTCGAAGGTCTCGCCTAGGTACAACGCCGCCATCGCCGAGCATTCGATGTGCCAGCCGGGGAAGCCCCAGCCCCAGGGACTGTACCAGCGCATGAGGTGGCGGGTGTCCTTCTTCCAGAGGGCGAAGTCGCGGGCATCGCGCTTGTCGTCGTCGATCACGAGGTCGCGGACGCCCTGCTCAAGGGCGGCCTCTTGTTCATTGCCGGAGAGCCGTCCATAGGCCGGGAAGGAGGCGACGGAGAAGTAGACCCCTTTGTCCGTCTCGTAGGCATGGCCCGTTTCCACAAGCTGCTGCACCATCTCGATCTGTTGCGCCACGTGCTCGGTGGCCCGCGGGCGCACAGTGGGTTCGCGCAGGCCGAGGGTGTGCCAGTCCTGTACGAAGGCGTCTGTGTAGTATCGGGCGAGGTCCCAGATGTTGGCGAACGCCTCACCTTCCTTCGAGCGCAGCGCCTTCTCCATCCGGTCCTCCCCGCCCGCATCGGCATAGTCGTCCTCGGTGAGGTGCCCCACGTCGGTGATGTTCATCACAAAGGTGGTCTTCCAGCCCAGCGCATGTGCGGTGCGGACGATCAGGTCGGCGGTGAGGAAGGCCCGGAAGTTGCCGATATGGGCGTAGGAGTAGACCGTCGGGCCGCAGGCATAGTAGCGGAGGTGGCCGGGTTCCAGCAGGTCCAGCGGCTCGACCTGGCGCGTGAGCGTGTTGTAGAGGCGAAAGACAGGGTCGGCGGCCATACAGGTAGCAGGCGAGGAGGAGGACGCAGGGCCAAACGCAAGAACGGCACATCCGGTTCATCAGGCAAGCCCGATTTCAAGAGGAAACCGAGAATCGGATAGACTGAACCCCCTCCTCGCATCGGTTGAAGGTCAGGGCGTCCGCCGCAGCCATAAAATAAGGACGCCCGACCTTCCCCCACCGTGGTCGGGCGTCCGGCAGCGCTTGATGGCTGCTCGTGATGTGCCTCTAACCTGTAAAGCGGAGAACCCCCGCCAAACTGGACATGGGGATGAAAAAATTTTAGACTGTTGACTTTTGGGGTTGTGGTACTTGGAGGGCGAAGAGGGCCTTCTCCCCTACAGGTGCCTGGGAAGAGGGCAGCAACCTTCC
>CAZLRO010000028.1:0-15930 GCA_964561865.1 uncultured Rhodothermaceae bacterium
TGGAGCATGGCCTCAATACTCGTCTGCATCATCCGCTCCGGGTTCAGCGGATCCACGTATCCCCCTACCAGCTCCTCGTAGAGCGCACCGAAGATCTGGAAGCTCTTGCGCAGGGCGAACAGGTCGTCGCGGGGCATCCAGAAGCCCACACCCAACCCGACGAGGCCCAGCACCAGGACAGACAACAGCAGACGACGCAGGGACATGGCCGTAGCAGATGACAGAAACAGCAGGGGTTGCCCGCTCTAACGGATGAACCCGGCACAAGTGCCTCAGTACGCGTTTTTGTGCACGAAGCCGTTCCAGAGGGTCATCCACATGATCTTGAAGTCCAGCCACAGCGACCAGTGCTGGATGTAGTAGAGGTCGTATTCGATGCGCTTCTCCAGCGAGGTGTTGCCGCGCCAGCCGTGTACCTGTGCCCAGCCGGTGATGCCGGCCTTCATCTTGTGCCGCAGCATGTAGCCGGGAATCTGCGACTTGAACTCCTGGATGAACACGGGGCGCTCCGGGCGCGGGCCGACCACCGACATATCCCCCCGCAGCACGTTGAAGAACTGGGGCAGTTCGTCGAGGGAGGTCCGGCGCAGGAACGCCCCCAGCCGGGTGGCCCGCTGTTCACCCGCCTTCGCCCATACCGGCCCGGTGGCGGCCTCGGCATCGACGGGCATCGAGCGGAACTTGAGCATCCGGAACGTCCGTCCATTCAGTCCCATGCGCTCCTGCCGGTAGAACACCGGGCCGGGCGAGGACAGCTTCACGGCTCCCGCAATCGCCAGCAGCAGCGGGGCTGTCAGCAACAGGAAGCTGGCCGAGAAAAGCACATCCAGCATACGTTTCAACACCCGGGTGAACTCCAGCGGCGTCTCGTCGATCAGGTGGATGACCGGCAGCCCGTCGAGGTAGGTCAGGCGGCTGTTGAACAGGTTGAACTGGTAGAGGTCGGGCACAAGACAGACGTGCGTCAGGCGCGTGGAGAGGTCGGTGAGGAGCTGCTGGAGGCGCGGCAGCGCCGTCAACGGCAAGGCCAGGTAGACGTAGGAGATGGGCCGTCCGTCCCCGGCAAACTGGTCTACCTGGTCGGTCACATCAGCCACAGGTCCCAGCACATCCGGGCCTTCGGCCTGGTCGTCGAGGAAGCCGACCACCTCCAGCCCCATCCAGGGATACTGGGCGAACGCCTCGGCCAGCCGCCGCCCCACGGCGTTGTCCCCCACGATGAGCACCCGCCGGATGTTGCGTCCCTGTTGCCGTGCCCGGGTGATCGCCAGGAACAGGACGATCCGCAACAGGATCATCAGCGAGGGGGTGATCACGCCAAAGAGCAACATGTGGCCCCGCGAGAACGAGAACGTCCGGTAGAGCGAGAGCGAAGCCATGAGCAACACCAGCCCCACCACCACTGCCCGGGCGACACTGAAGACCAGGCTGTAGAGGCGCTGGGCACGGTCCGGGGCGTAGAGGCCCGACGCCCAGAACACAAACACCGAGACCATCAGCACCCAGGGGAGGAAGTCCAGGTAGCGCTCCAGCGGCAGCCACTCCGGCGGGGTGAGTACCTCAAACCGGACGTACCACGCCGCCACCCAGCCCACAGCAACCAGCAGGGCATCGGCGAAAAACAACAGGCGTTGAAACAGGCGGCTCTGTTCCTGCAACATGACCAATAGCGGGGTGCGTCCGTCGTCCGATCAGGAAGGAGTAGCCGTATCCCAAGCGCAGAGAGAAGGAGATGGACAAAACCGGCTGTAAAATACGCCCGACCAGTCCCTGTTTCGAAACCAGCACGCTGAAAATTGGAGAAGGTGCCGATCGGGAAGGATTGTCCAGCCAAAGAAAATATAGTCAAATTGACGATATTATAGTCAAATTGACCATATTTTACAGGCCGGTAACAGGCGACGATACGCCCCTGTTTCGCCATCCTGTTGCTGCTTGCCAGATTTTCATCCGGGGGTCTGCCATTCTGCCCGAAAGATACGTTAGAGAAAATATATGGGGTGTACCGTCGCTTGCATCTGGTTCGCACACCCTGTATAATTCCTACAGTCCGCCGAACCTTTTTGGCTTCGTGGCTTTTAAGCCGTGACGCCGCGCTAACCTTGCTGACGGTATGAACATGTTCAACTTCGATTTCGACGATTTCGAAGAGTTCAAGGACGAGGGTCGGCTGAAGGATCTGATCTCGCACTTCGAGGAGGACGGTACCTCGGCCTACTTCGACACGGATGCGCTGGAGGACATTGCGGGGTACTATTTCGAGCAGGGTCGCTTTGAGGAGGCCCTGCGGGTGGTAGACCGGGTCCTGCGCGTCCATCCCTATTCGTCCGATGCCTGGATGCGGCGGGGCATCCTGTTGAACAACCTGGGGCGGCATGTCGAGGCGTTGGATGCCTACGAGCAGGCCCTGTTGCTCAACCCGACCGACAGCGAGACCATCATCAACCGGGGGGTCACGCTCGATGCGTTGGACAGGACGGCGGAGGCGCTGGAAGCCTACGAGCAGGCCTTGCAGTTCGACCCGCTCAACGACGAGGCGTTCTTCAACTATGGGGTGACCCTCGAACGTCTCCAGCGGTTGCACGAGGCGGCCCAGGCGTTTGAGCGGTGCGCCGAGCTGGTGCCGGAACACCCGGAGGTCTGGTACGAACTGGGGTATTGCTACGATCACCTCGGCGAGGAGGCCCGCAGCGTGGTGTGCTACGACCGCCACCTGGACCTGGACCCGTACTCGCATGACGCCTGGTACAACCGGGGCATCGTGCTCAACCGGGCCGGGCGCTATGCCGACGCAGTGCAGTCCTACGACATGGCCCTGTTGATCGACGAGAATTTCTCCTCGGCCTGGTACAACCGGGGCAATGCGCTGGCGAACCTGCTGCAACTGCGGGAGGCCATCGAGAGCTACCTGCGGGTGCTGGAACTGGAGGGGGACGAGGCGGCCACCTGCTACAATATTGCCCTGGCCCACGAGGAGCTGCAAGATTACCCGGAGGCCATCGCCTATTTCCGCCGGGCGCTGGCCCAGGATGAGGCGTATGCGGAGGCCTGGTATGGTCTCGGCTGCTGCCTCGATGCCCTCGACCAGCATGAGGAGGCCATGCCCCACTTCGAGCGGGCCATCCTGCTCAACCCCGAGACGCCGGAGTTCTGGTATGCCAAGGCGGACTGTGCCTACAACATGGGCCGGCTCGGCGAAGCCCTCACGGCCTACCGCACCGTCGTGCAGGTGTCTCCGCAGAACCACGAAGCCTGGCTGGACTATGCCGAGACGCTTTTCGAAGCCCGGCACCTCGAAGAGGCCCTGGTAGCCTATCGGCAGGCCCGCGCCCTCAAGCCCGACTGGGCGGGCGTGTACTTCCACCAGGCCAAGGCCCTCTATGCCATCGGCCAATCGGAAGAGAGCATCCACTCGCTCAAGACCGCCTTTCGCCTCGACCCCAAGAAGAAAGACGAGTTCCCGCAGTTCTACCCCGACCTCTACCGCGACACGCACATCCGGCGACGGCTGGGGCTGTGAGGGGCGAGCGGAAGCTGGCCTCGCCCCGTTCGTCCCTCAGGGTTGGTATACCACCGTCCGGGTCTGGGAGAAGAGGTCCGCCGTGAGCCGCAGCAGGTATACGCCGGCAGGATGGTTGCGGAGCGCAACTGTTACCCGGTGATCGCCGACCGATAGAAAGCCGTCGTACACCACGGCGACGGCCCGGCCCAGCAGGTCGTACAGGACGAGGCGTACCGGAGTTGCCTGGGATAGTCCAATCCCCACCGTTGCCGTAGTAGTCACCGGATGCGGGTATACCGACAGGGTGGGATGGGCAAGGCGGGATGCTTCGACCGACACTGGGATGCGGTCGTTGCGGTGATACATAAGGCCGCCTTCGAGGCTGCCCACGAGCAGGTCGGGGTCAGTGTCTCCGTCGAGGTCGGCCAGCACGGGGGTAGAAAGGCGTCGTGCGGGCAGGGCGAGGGTCTCGTCCCGGAGGAACGTCGGCACGGGGCCGGTGGTGACATTGTTGTAAAGGGCCAGGCCCGTGTCCGAGCCGATGAGCAGGTCGAGGTCGCCGTCGCCGTCGAGGTCGTGCAGGAAGGGGGCGCTGCGCTGCCCCACGTCGATATCTGCGAAGGCGGTGGATTCCTGGACGAACTGGGCCTGTTGGCGTGTGCCCGTGTTGCGGTAGAACCGGAGCGTCCCGCCCGACTCGCCGACGAGCAGGTCGAGATCGCCGTCGCCGTCGAGGTCGCCGAAGGTGGGAGTGGCCGTTGCACCCGCGTCGATGTTCTGGTACCGGGTCTCGGTCAGGACAAAGCTGGGGTTGGCGGGGGAGCCGAGGTTCTGGAAGAGCGCAAGCGTACCGTTGAAGTCGCCGACGATCAGGTCGCGGTCGCCGTCGGCATCGAGGTCTACCAGTACAGGGGTGAGGTTAAACCCGCTGCGGAAGCCGAGGAAGTCGGGGTCTACGAGGTGCCAGGTGGGCTGGGTGGCCGTGCCCCGATTCTCAAACCGATACAGCCGGGCGCTCTGCAAGCCGGTGGGGTCGAGGGCGTTGCCCATGAGCAAATCCAGGTCGCCATCGCCGTCGAGGTCGCCGAGGGTGGCGGTGCTCTCGGTGCCGAGGTCGAGGCCGTGCAGGAACCGGGTGGTCGTGCGCGTCCACACCCCGCCGTCGTTTCGGAAGTGGTAGAGGTTGTTCGCCGTCGTGCCGGTGGCGGCAAAGGCCCCGCCGAGCACACCCACCAGGAGGTCGGGGTCGGCATCCCCGTCGAGGTCGCCAAAGTACGGTGCGTTGAAGCCACTCGTCTGCATCGGGTCGTTGGCGGGAAACCCGGTGGCGTTGCGGAGGAGCACCGCCTCGGCACAGGTGCCTGTGTTGTCGAACAGGATCAGCCCTGGCTCGAAGAAGTCGCCCCAGACGAGTTCGGGGTCGCCGTCGGCATCGAGGTCGGCCACATCCATCGTGTTTGCCCCGTGCAATGGGTTGCCCGTCTTGCCGCTGCTGCCGATGATGACGATGCCCTGGTATTCGCTGCTGACAAACCGGAAGCGGGGCAGGCCCTGCGGGTCAAGGCCGTCGTGCGCGTAGAAGGTGATGGTGCCGCTGGTGAACCCGGCCAGCAGGTCGGGCCGTCCGTCGCAGTCCAGGTCGGCCAGGGCCGGGGTGTTCTGGCGTTCGGTGAAGAGGATGTTGCCCTCGGTGGTGCGGAGGGAGTCTTCGGCCAGGGTAAACTGGACGGCCTGCGCCGTGCCGGTGTTGCGGTAGTAGCGGACGGCCCCGAACGGCTGCTCGGCCAGCACGTCGAAGTCGCCGTCGCCGTCCAGGTCGGCGAGGCGTGCCCATTCGCCCACGTCGAGGCCCGCGTAGTGGTCGGTGCGCCAGACGAACTGTGCCTGGTCGGGTGTGCCGGTGTTCTCGAAGAACATCAGGCGTCCGGCCACCTCCTGCACGAGCAGGTCGCGGTCGCCGTCGGCATCGAGGTCCAGGAGCTGGGGGCGTGGGACGTTCAGGCCGCCGAGGAACGGGAATGCATACGGTGCGCCCTGCTCGTCGAACACGGGGAAAGGCGCGACGAGGCGCTCGAAGGGCTGGGCACGGAGCGGCAGCACCGCCAGCATCGCCAGCCCACCGGCGAGCGCCCCGTGCAGGCGTATCCGGCTCATGGGTGCGTTCCGCCGTGGCCGTGTCCGGCCTCATGCCCGGCCATGCCGATGCCGGTCACGAAGCGCCCCAGTTCCAGCACCTTCACCACCGTGTTGGTCTGCGTGTCGATCACGGCCAGGGTTCCCCGGTCGGCCAGGCCCGGCCCAAAGTCGTGGCGCGGGGTGTAGGCCCGGGTGCTGTTGCGATTCGAGACGAACACATACCGTCCGTCGGGCGAGATCATCGTGTCGTGTGGCTCGGCCAGGCCCGGGCCGACGATGTCCTGCACGCGCGTCCACGTGGCCGCCTTCACCAGCGAGACCGTGTTCGAGCCGAGGTTGCTCACATAGACGTGCTGCCCGTCCGGGGTGAAGTGCGGATGCCAGGGTGCGCGCCCGACTTCGACCGATTGTAGGAGGTGGGGAACCTGGGGGTGCGTGACGTCGAAGAGCAGGAGCTGACCGGAGAGTTGCCCGGCGGTCGCCATGCGCGTGCCGTCGGGCGAGACGGCGTGCTGCACGAACCCCTGCACGGGTCCGTCGACGGCCACGAAGACCGTCTCCCCCGTGTTGGCCTTCAGGGCGATGACCTGGTTGGCCCCGGCGCTGGCGGTGTAGGCGTAGCCGTTGTGGACCACCATCGCGTGCGGGCGCGGGAACACAACCGGACGCTCCTCCACCTGCATCGTCGAGCGCCGGATCGCTCCGATGGATGTAGGGGGATTGACGGCGGTGAGCGAGCGGCTGGCAAAGAGCAGGTCACTCTCCGGATCGAGGGCCAGCATCCCCGGCGTCTCTAGCGTCGCCGTCGCCACGAGACGGTTTTCCCGGTCGAATTTCGCCACCTTGTTGTCTCCGATGAGCGAGACGTACCAGTAGGCCCCGTCCGGCTCGACGACCACATGGTGCGGGCGGGCATTGGCCGAGAACCCATGCTGTTGCAGGTCTACGATGCGGATGACCACCTGGGCCGCCTGGTCGATAACCGAGACGGTAGCGTCGAGCTGGTTGCAGACGTAGAGTACGCCTTCGGGTTCAGCAAAGGGCACCTCGCCGTCGTCGTTGCGGGCACCTTCTGCGATCCAGCGTTTCAGGAAGTCGATCTGGACTTGCGACAGCGTGTCGGCTCCCACCTCCAGCGGATGCGGCCCGCCGGTACGGTGGGTCACCATCTGGATGAGGCGGCTGCGGTCGGGGTCGAACGCGACGACGGCCTCGCCGAAGGCAGAACCGTCCATCAGGTGGGACCACGCATCCAGCCGCAGCCCTGCCGCCGCCGCACTTCCGGCATGGCATTGCCCACAGGCCTCGTTCAGCAAGGGTTGTACGTGGCGGGCATACCGGATCTCCTCCACGTTCCGGAGGTCCACAAGAGCGGTGGTGTCGCCGAGGATTTCGCAGCCCGCCAGCAGCACTACCAATGGCATCAGGCAAAACCGGAATCGCATGTAGATCAGTAAAAGGGTGGACAGATTGGGGCATACACCCCCGTACCGGCAAGACGTCTATCAGGGGCGGAACGTTACACGCCCTGCATCCCCGGAAGGTTTACCGCACATGCACCAGCGGATACGAGGCCGCGAACTGCTCGCCGCGGATGCGGAGGAGGTACACCCCGGCGGCCCAGCCGGTGGCAGCAAGGTGAAAGTGGTGGAGCTCTCCGGCGGTCAGGATGCCTTCGTGGAGGGTGGCCTGCCGCCGCCCCTGCAGGTCGAACACCTCGACCTGCACCGCCTGGGGGTCATGCAGCGCCAGGGTGAAGGTAGCGGTGTCCCCGAACGGCTGGGGGTAGATCCCGGAGAACAGGTGGGTGCCCGGTACCTCGATCGGCTCCTCCCGCTCCAGTTGAAACGCTGTCGTCCGCAGCACAAACAGGCCCTCCCCGATCCCGCCTGCCAGCACATTCCCGCTGGCGAAAAAGGGATAGACGTTCCAGATGCTCAGGAAACTGGGGCTGTCGTCGGCTGGGTACGTGTCGAAAAACGCGACTTCCTGCGGGGCAAGTGGGTCGGAGATGTCCAGGAAACGCACCCCTGCCGTATAGTTGGCCTGGACGAGGTAGTCTCCGGCGACGTACTGGTTGTGGTCGATGGCCGTGGTGGTGGCAAGGTACTCTCCGACGAACACCGGGTTGTCGAGGTCTGCCAGGTCGTAGATGAGGGTGCGGGTGTTGAGGCCCAGCCGCACCTCGTCCAGTTCGTCATCGACGTAGAAGTACCGGTGGTCTTCCGTGAGCCAGCCCTGGTGGATATACTCGGCATGCGGGTGGGTGGCAACGCTGAGGTTGACCATGCTGGCCTTGTCCGTCACGTCGGCGATGCTGAGGACGTCCTCGTTGGAGGCGAGGCAGATTTCCCGGCCGGTGTAGTCGGTGTCGGGGCCGTGATAGACCACACAGAGCACATCGTGGGTGTAGGCCCGCGAGAGGTTGTCGAGCGGATGGGTGAAGCAATCGACAAATGTGGGCGTCTTCGGGTCGTTCAGGTCTACGATGTGCAGGCCGCCCCCGCAGGTGTTGATGCCCGCGCCGGGTGTGGTAGCCCCGGTGATATAGCCGAAGCCGGTGTCCTCGTTGATGGCGATGTTGTGGGCGTTGCCAACGAGGCTGTAATGGGCATCTTCGGTGAAGGTGACGGGCGTTGAGCCGTCCAGCCCGCGCAGGTGCGTCAGGTCGAACACTTGCATGCCGTGGGTGCTGGCGGCATCCGAGACGACGTAGAGGTGGTTGGCGTAGACCTTGAACTCGCGCCAGATGGTGGCCGGTGCTCCGGTGGTACGGGGCAGGAAGCCGAGGTAGACCGGAGCCTCCGGCCTAGTGACATCGACAAACGACATGCCCGTCGAGAGGCCTATGAGGGCATATTCGCGCCCCGTGTCGGGGTCTGTCCATCCCCAGGTGCTGCTAACACGGGTGCCGCTGGTGCCGCCGAGGGCATCAATGGGCAGGAAAGATAGCAGGTCCACCCCATTGCAGGGATACGTCCCCGCCAGGCCCTCTGTACAGGCGACCCGCCCTCCGGTAACAGCTTCGGAGCGTTCCTGGGCCAGCACAGCGCCCGTGCTGTTGCCGAGCACCCAAAACCCCGCCACCAATCCCCGCATGAACCACTGCATAACCGCCTCCCAGATCGGGCATGAACAAACCGGGCCAAGGTACGACGGGCATCTTCCCCAAAACAGTCCCAAAAAAGAAGGACGCCCCGGCCGGGACGTCCTTGCTACACTACTTGCTACACTAGGGGGGGCGGCTGCCTCAGTGGAAGTCGATCCGGTAGCGCCCGCTCCCTCGGGTATTGCGGGGGCGGGTCAGGTAGAACAGCGTTGCCCCGGCGGTGAGCACCGACAGGCTGAAGAAGATGCACTGGAAGTAGGTGAACAGGTTCCATTTCGAGAGCAGCACATACTGCAATCCTTCGTGGAAACCCTGCACCCATGCAATGGTGTAGAGCAGGCCGAACGCACTGCACACCAGGCCCCAACTCAGTACGCTGGGCAAGGCAATATGCCAGGCCAGTACAGCCAGCGGACCCAGTCCCAGTAGTACATTGGGTACGCCGAAGCTGCTCACGCGCCAGGGGTGATGTACCACCTCATCCCACAACAACACCATCCAGAGCAGTGCTACTACCAAATAGAACCACCGGTGATAGCTGGCCCGACGTTCGGTCAGGGCTTCCCAGGTAAGCCCATAGCCAGATGATCCTTCCAGATAGCCTGTTTGTATGCGCATGACACCACTCTCCGGTCAAACGATGCTGATTACGGGTGCCACTTCGGGCATCGGGGCTGCCTGTGCCGAGGCATTCGCGGGGCTGGGCATGAACCTGTTGCTATGCGCCCGCCGCGAGGACCGCCTGCACGCTTTTGCCAAACATATCACTTCTATATACGACGTCAATATCCATGCTTTCAAGCTGGACGTGCGGGAAGCCGGGCAGGTGGCACAACATTTTCACAATCTGCCCCCCGAATGGAAAGCCATCGACGTGCTGGTGAACAATGCCGGACTGGCCCTGGGGTTGGCGAAAGTCTACGAGACGCAGCCGGACCACCTGGAGACAATGATCGACACAAACGTCAAGGGGCTGCTGTATGTGACGCAGCAGGTGGTGCCGGGCATGGTGGAACGGGGACGCGGGCATGTCATCAACATCGGCTCCATCGCTGGGCGGTATGTCTACCCCAACGGAGGGGTTTACTGTGCCACGAAGTTCGCCGTCCATGCCCTTACTCAAGGGCTGAAGATGGACTTGCATGGGACGCCGGTGCGGGTGTCTACGGTCGATCCAGGGCTGGTGGAGACCGAGTTCAGCCAGGTCCGCTTCGAGGGCAACGCCGAACGGGCAGCACAGGTGTATGCGGGCATGAACCCCCTCACCGCCGCCGATGTGGCCGACGCGGTGGTCTATTGTGCCACCCGCCCGCCACACGTCAATATCAGCGAGATGCTGCTGATGCCCACCGACCAGTCCGGCCCCACGATGGTTCACCGGCGGACCTAACGCCGACGGAACCGACCTGGTTCATTCGGCCACATACCGGGTCTGGCCGCCGACGATGGTGCGCAGGACGCGCACGGTTGCCAGGCGGGCGGGGTCCAGTTCGAACACGTTATCCGAGAGCACCACGAAGTCGGCGAGCAGGCCGGGCCGTAGCATGCCCAGGCGGTCTTCCTGGAAGCCCGCCCAGGCATTGGCGCGGGTGTAGGCCCGCAACGCCTCCTCGACGCGGATTTTCTGGTCGGGCACCCAGCCGTCCGGGTTGGCCCCGTCGAGGGTGCGCCGGGTGACGGCGGCATAGACCCCTTCGAGCGGGTTCAGCGGTGCCACCGTCCAGTCCGAGCCGAAGGTGAGTGGGGCACCGGTGTCGAGCAGGCTACGGAAGGCGTAGGTGGTCCGGATGCGGTCGGGGCCGATGCGTTTTTCGGCCCAGCGCCCGTCGTCGATGGCATGGTAGGGCTGCATGGACGGGATCACCTGCTGGGCGGCGAATCGGGGAAGGGCCTCGGTGGTCAGGTGCTGGGCGTGCTCGATGCGGAAGCGGCGGTCGCGCACGCCGTTGCGGGCCACCGCTGCGGCGAAGGCGTCCAGCAGCCAGTCGTTGGCACGGTCGCCGATGGCATGGACGGCCACTTGCAGCCCGGCGGCGTCGGCTTCCAGTATCCAGCGGCGCAGGTCGGTGGTGTCGGTCACCGTCAGGCCCGTCGTCTGCGGAGCGTCGGTGAAAGGGGCATGGAACCAGGCGGTGGTGGAACCGAGCGAGCCGTCTACGAAGCCTTTGAGGCCCCCCCAGCGCAACCAGTCGTCGCCCCGGCCGTTAGCCCGCACGAGGCTGTCGAGCCGTGCCCAGGTACCCAGCGGGACGAACGCATACAGGCGCAGCCCCAGCCGTCTGTCGGCGTGGGCACGGCGGTAGGTTTCCAGGTCGGCCCATCCGCCGAAGCTGCCCATGTCGTGTACCTGCGTCACTCCCAGCGACAGGGCGTGCTGCATCGCCCGGTCGAGGGCTTCGTCGTACTCCTGGGCCGACGGCTCCGGGATGACGGCGAAGACCAGTCCCATCGCCTCGTCCTTGAGAATGCCGGTGGGTTCGCCGGTCTGCGGGTCGCGCACGATCTCGCCACCGGGCGGGTCGGGCGTGGCACCGGTGATCCCGGCCAGCGCCAGGGCCTGGGTGTTCGCCAGGGCCATGTGTCCGTCCAGCCGGCTGACGAACACCGGATGGCCGGTCGTGACACTGTCGATCCAGTCCCGCCGGGGCAATTCCCCGCCCCATGCTTCATGGTCCCAGTCCCCGCCGGTGATCCACCGGCCTGGCGGGCGGGTTGCGGCGAAGTCGCCCAGCCGCCGGATGAAGTCCCGCGGCGTGGTGGCTGCCCGCAGGTCGACGCCGGCGAGCTGGAACCCCCCGCTGAGGAAATGAACATGGTTGTCGATAAAGCCGGGGACGACGAGGTGGCCCTGTAAGTCGACCACGTCGGTCTCTGGTCCCTGGAGGCGGCGAACGTCTGCATCGGTACCCACCGCCAGGAGGAGGCTGTCCTGCACAGCGAGGCCCTCGGCCCAGGGCTGGGCTTCATTGCCCGTCCAGATGCGGGCGTTGGTGTAGATCACGGTCGCGCTCTGGGCCGGGTTGGAGGGGCGTTGACAGCCACACAGGAGCAGAAGGGCCACCCAGGAGAAGAGTAGGTGGATACGCATTGGAGCCACTGGTTCACGGACAGAGTGGCCCCAAGTTAAGGCGCAGGAACACCAGAAGCTTGGAGTTCCGGTCCAACAGAAGGTGCTGCGGCTCAGAAGAGCTGGGAGACCGCCGGGATACCGTCGCCGCCCGCCTCTAGCCCGGACAAGCGCTCGCTCTCGACGAACCGACGGAAGGTGAGTGTAAAGACGCTGCCTTCCCCCTTCGTGCTCTGTACTGAAATCTGGCCGCTCATGAGGCCCACAAACTGGGCGGTATTTGCCAGCCCCAGACCGTTGCCCCGATGGGCGCGGGTCAGTCCCTGCGACCCCTGGAAGAACGGCTCGAACAGGTGCGGCAGGAACTGTGCATCAATCCCCACGCCCGTATCCCGTACTTCCACGTAGACCTGGGTGTCATCGGCCCGCACGACCACTACGACCCCACCGGTATCTGTGAACTTGAGGGCGTTGCCGATGAGGTGGTCGAGGACGCGCCCGAAGATATTCTCATCGACGAGGGCATAGATCGGGATCGGGGGTTTGACGATTTCCAGCGACAACTGTTTTCGGTGTGCCCGGCCGAGGAAGCGCACCACCGCGTCGGTCGAGAGGGTGTCGAGGGCATGGCGTTCCATGTACACCTGGACCGTCCCGGCCCGGAGGCGGGCCAGGTCGATGAACTCGGTGAGTGTTTGCGTTAGGCGCACCCCACTCTCTTCGATCATGTCCAGGAATTCCCGGTGGGGAGCATCGGCTGTGATCTCTTCCTTGAGGATGGCGGTGTAGCCGAGGATGGCCGTCAGCGGGGTCCGGAGTTCGTGCGAGGTTGTCGCCAGGAACTCGTCTTTGAGCCGGTCGGCTTGCTGGAGGTGTTCGTTGGCTTCTTGCAGCCGGGTGTTGGCTTCCTGCAAGCGCTCGTTCAGCACCCGCTCGCGTTGCAGCTCCAGGGCCTGTCGGGCCGCGAGCCGTTGGGCCTTGACCATGCGGGTGTACTTCCAGGCGAAGACGACGAAGCTAATGCCACAGAGCACATACAACACATAGGCCCACCAGGTACGATACCAGGGCGGGAGAATCTGGAAGGCAAAGACTATCTCCTGGCCTACCACCCCTTGGCCGTTGCGTGCCCGCACATGCAGGCGGTACAGCCCTTCATCCAGGTTCGGGAACGTCTGCTGTGGTGCAGTCATCCAGGACGACCACTCCGAACTGGCCCCTTCCATCCAGTACTGGTACTGGGTTTCCCCCACCCCGTTGACGTTGGGGGCGGCAAACTCGAATAACAGGTGGCGTTGGTTGAAGGGGAGCACCGGTATATCGGAGGGGTGTTGCTCGGCAGCGAGCAAGTCCTGGGCAGAGGCGAACGTTCCCCCGAAGATGAGCCGCTGCTCGTCCACCGTCGAGACGCGGCGGATAAAAGTGGGAAATGGCTGGTCATAGACTTTCTGCAGCCCCGGATCGTAGCGGAACAGCAGGTCGCCGTTGTCGAACCAGACCCGCCCGTTGGCCTCCAAGTGTAGCATGGAGTTGCTGGAGCGGAAGAAGCGCAGGGCTGGAGGTTCGGCATAGCGATAGCCGTTTCCTTCTGGGGTTGCAACCACGATCCGATCCCGATAGACCAGCCATACCCGTCCCTGGGCATCCTCCCGCAGCATTTGCAAGGTGGTGGGTTGCACGTCGCCGGAGAACAGGGTGGTTTCAGCCTCGAAACGTGCCGGACGTGCGGCACTGGTCTCGCGGAACCGGTACACCCCTTCCTCCGAGAAGAACAGGGGCGCCCCTGCTACCTGTGTCACCGCCAGGTTGTTCAGCTTGACCAGCCCGTGCTTTTCGGTGAAGTGCCGTACAGCAGGCTCAAGCCCCAAACCCCGGTTGAACCGCAGTTCGAGCAGCCCCTGATGCCGGGTTGCGGCCCAGAGGGTCCCATCGGCTAGCTCGACCATCGACCGAATTTCTTTGTCCGCCTCCCATAGGGTCCCCAGCGACTCGACCCTGGTGATCTGTTGCTGCAATAGGCGTAGCCCTTTCTTGGTGCCGACGTACAGCAGACCCGGATACACCTTGGAGGCCAGGAGCGCGAAGGTTTGATCTTCGGTGATCTGGGCGATCTCGCCTTTGTGGTATCGGTACAACCCCCGGTCGGTGGCCATGTACAGAAAGTCTCCAACGACCGTCAGATCCCATGCCCGTTGCAGGTCTTTAGAGAGGGTGGTGAACCGGGGATGCTGGGGCTGCTCGCCTTGCAGGGGCACGTAGGGTTCCAGGACAAAGACGCCGTTGGCGGTGGCAACGTAGATCTGTTCCTGATACCGGGTCATGGCATATACCGCACCCATCAACCCCTCTGATCGCTCGTACACTGTCAGAGGGGTGGGCAGATCCACCCGCATGATGCCATTGCTGTTGAGGGCCATCCACAGCCCACCCTGGGGATCGGCGTACAGGAAGTTCACGATACTGTCGGCCAGGCCGGACTCCTGATCCAGTACGCGCACGACCTGACCTTCGGACGTCAGGACGACCACACCGCCCCCGATAGTTGCCAGGGCATAGAAGTTGTTCGCCAGGAGCACCCCGTGGTAGGGATAGTACCGCTTCAGATAGGCATCGGCATCGGTAGCAAACGGGTGAAAGCGCTGACCGTCATAGCGGAACAGCCCGGCCTCCCGGGTAACAAGCAGGATTTCCTGGTCTCCGTAGGGCAGCATGACGAAGATCCGGATCTCGGCAAAGCGTGCCCCCTCAGATACCAGTCGCAGGGTGTCGTCCTGCATCGTCATCAACCCCACATCCTTTACCCGGATGTACAACCGCCCTCGCACGACAAACGCGGTATGAAATCCTTCCGTATGTTCCCAGCTTTGAATCTGCGTCCCGTCCCAGCGAAAGAGACGGTTAGCCGTGTGGAAATAGACGCCTTCAGGCGTCGGGAGGATCGTCCAGACATCCGTGAAATCCCGTTGACGGATAGGCACAGACTCGGTGAGCGAGGCAAAGACCAGGTTGCCCAGCGAGTCGGGTTTGAGGTAGCCGAAGTCGCCCTGCTGGCCGACGTAGACCGTCCCCTGTGTGTCTACCGCAAGGGCACGTACCGTCGTGCCCAGCGGAGTCCGGATCAGCCGCCACGTCCGCCCGTCGTACTCCAGCACCCCATCCCGATTGGCAACATAGGTGACGCCCCGCTTGTCCTGAACTACTGCCCAGTTCTGGTGATACCCCTGGTAGGTTTCCGGTGTAAACGGGGTCACAAAGAATGGACGGCCCTCCTCGATGGAGAAGTGGTTGGTGGGTTGGGCGACGGCCAGCAACACCGGTAACAGGGACAGAAGCACACCTGTAACCCGTGCCCCATCTAACGTGGGCAAAACGCGGAACAGCCAATGAAGTGGGGACAAAGCCACGGTTGAAGTCACACCAGCAAAGGGGGATACGTATGCGGAAAATACGATCCGACACGCGCTATCGTGGGGTATCGGCCAGCTTTTCAAAACTTTAGCTACGATCTATGCCAGGGGCAACCGGGCCTATATGGGGAGAATCCCCATTCTTGAAGTTTCGATGTAAAAAAAGATACGGTGTACTGGCAGACACGCGGGAAAGTCTTATTTTGGTGCAGGGGTAAAAGCCGTGTTCTCTCTGTGCAATGCGATCTCGGCTTTTTCTTCCTTCAGGGGGGGATTGGGCAAATCTTCTGTATCGGGCCACCTGATACCTTGGGTCTTATGGTACCCGGGATACGGCCTGCGTTGCTGAATCTGACTGTGCCCGGATTCGGCAGGGCTAACTGACAACACCAATCAAGGAGACGTGCTATGAACAGACGTATCTTCGCGGTACGCCATGCGGCGTTTCTGTACACCAGCATGCTGATACTGCTGCTGGCCTCCACCGGGTGTACGGAAAACAACCTGGCAGGCCCCGACGTGGATTCTGCAGTAACCGCTCGGGTGGCCGAAAGTCCGGATACCCCCATCCTACAGCTCAGCCGCGGTGGTGACGGCCACAACATGGGTGCTCCTCAGGGTGGTGGCGACGGTCACAACGAGAACCGGGGTGCCCAGGGTGGTGGCGACGGTCACAACGAGAACCGGGGTGCCCAGGGTGGTGGCGACG
>CAZLRO010000028.1:16030-17268 GCA_964561865.1 uncultured Rhodothermaceae bacterium
GTCACAACGAGGGAAACTAAACTGACTATTCGGGGCTTCAGATCGTAATCGCTTGCCCGGCTGTCTTATGGCAGCCGGGCTTTTTTGTACTGCTGACGGAAGTTTTCTTCCCCCGGCGGCCATTTAACATTCTCCCCTGTTGCGTTTTTGTGAAGACAATACTAACCTTCGCCTTCTTCCTGTCTCCCCCACCTTGTCGCCTGAATCCCCATGAACGGTTCTCTGAGCCTGCGCCTGAGTATCATGATGTTTCTCCAGTTCTTCGTCTGGGGGGCGTGGTACGTTACAATTGGCAACTTCATGGCCGCGAACGGCATGGCGGACCTGACGCACTGGCCCTACACCGTCAACCCCATCGCCGCCATCGTAGCCCCGTTCTTCCTGGGCCTGATCGCCGACCGCTACTTCGCCACCGAAAAAGTGCTGGGGGTGATGCACCTGCTCGGTGGAGTAGTGATGTTGCTCGTGCCGCAGACGGTGGGCAACCCGACGGTGTTCATCCTGTTGCTGCTGGCCTACAACCTCTGCTACATGCCCACCCTGGGCCTGACCAACTCGCTGGCGTTCCACCACATCCACGACCAGGAGAAGCAGTTCCCGCTGATCCGTGTGTTCGGGACCATCGGCTGGATCATTGCCGGGCTGTTCATCAGCTTTGTCCTGGGGCAACTGGTGGCGGGCAAGCCGGATGAGACGCCGTTGCCGCTCTACACCACCGGGGTTGCCAGCATCGTGCTGGGTCTTTATGCCTTCACACTGCCCCATACCCCGCCCTCTGCAGCGGGGCAACCGGTGTCGGTGCGCAGCATCGCCGGGCTGGATGCCTTCCAGCAACTGGGCAGCCGCCCGTTCTATGTGTTCCTGCTCTGCTCCTTCCTGATCTGCATCCCCCTGGCCGCCTACTACAACTTTGCTCCCATCTTCGTGAACGCATCCGGCTTCTCCAACCCGGCGGCCACCATGTCGCTCGGCCAGATGTCGGAGGTGCTGTTCATGCTGCTGATGCCGCTGTTCTTCAAACGGTTGGGGGTGAAGTGGATGCTGCTGGTAGGCATGGGAGCCTGGATGCTGCGCTACGCCCTGTTCGCCCTCGGTGCCCCGGACAGCGTGGCGTGGATGGTGGTGGCCGGTGTGCTGTTGCATGGCATCTGCTACGACTTCTTCTTCGTGACCGGGCAGATTTACGTGGACAAGAAATCCACCGCCGCCATTCGTGGGCAGGCCCAGGGCTTCCTGGT
>CAZLRO010000028.1:17278-21856 GCA_964561865.1 uncultured Rhodothermaceae bacterium
TGGTGCTGGTCACCTACGGCCTCGGCATGTTCATCGGCGCACAGGTGGCGGGCAACGTCTACAACCGGTTCCTGGAGCCGGGGGCCAGCGCCCTCACGCCGGAGGCTTTCGGGTCGTTCTGGTGGATTCCGGCGGCCTTTGCCGTGTTCGTGATGCTCATCTTCTTCGTCTTCTTCAACGACCGGGTGGAGGTGTCCGAGGGTGAGAAGGTGCTCTGAGGGATGCCTTGCCTGGAACGAGGCGGGTAGCATACACCGCCATTTTCTACCTCCTTCACGCTGCTGCCTATAACCGATGATGAACCGACGTGAGGCCCTCCGGGGGCTGGCGTGGCTCCTGGGCGGGGCCTGTTCGGCCTCCACGCTCAGCGCGGTGCTGGCCGGGTGTCGTCCGACCGGGACACCGTTCGTGCCGAAGACGCTCTCGGCTGCGCAGTTCGAGCAGGTGGGGCGGCTGGTCGATCTGATCATCCCGCCCACCGACACGCCCGGCGCCCGCGAGGCCGGGGTGCCCGAACTGATCGACGGGCTGCTGGCGGACTGGGCCACCGACGCCGAGAAGGCCCAGTTCCTGGCGGGCCTGGCCGATGTGGAGATCCGCAGCCAGCAAGCCTTCGGCAAGCCGTTCGTCGCGGGCACGCCCGAAGAGCAGACGCGCCTGCTTACGACGCTGGAGGAGGAAGCAGCGGCAACGGAGCCACCGGTACCCGACCCGGAGAACACGTTCGCGCCCGCCTTCTTCACCGTGCTCAAGGGGCTGACGCTGGCCGGATACTACACTTCCGAGGTCGGGGCGACCCAGGAACTGCGGTGGATCGCCGCGCCCGGTCGGTACGAGGGCGACCTGCCCTATGCCGAGGTCGGACGTGCCTGGGCCTGAGCGCCTTCCATCCCCACCCCGTTGATCCCGTTACTACCATGCAAGATGTGCAGGTTGCCCCCGGAAGACAGGTCTACGACGCCATCGTCGTGGGGTCTGGCATCACCGGCGGCTGGGCCGCGAAAGAGTTGACCGAGAAGGGCCTCAAGACGCTGCTGCTCGAACGCGGGCGCTATGTGGAACACGGCAAGGACTACATCACCGAGCACAAGGCCCCCTGGCAGTTCCCGTTCCACGGCCGCAGCGACAGCCGCCGGTACCGGGATGAGTACCACGTCCAGCGCCAGTGTTATGCGTTTGGCGAGGCCACCGAGCACTTCTTCGTCAACGACGCGCAGAACCCCTACACCCACGACGCGGACAAGCCGTTCTCGTGGATCCGGGGCTACCACCTCGGCGGGCGCTCGCTTATGTGGGGGCGGCAGTGCTACCGCTGGAGCGATCTCGACTTCGAAGCCAATGCACGGGATGGCTTTGGCGTGGACTGGCCCGTCCGCTATGCCGACCTCGCGCCCTGGTATGACTACGTGGAGCGGTTCGCCGGGATCAGCGGGCAGGCCGAGGGGCTGGCGCAGTTGCCCGACTCCCAGTTCCTCCCTCCCATGTCGATGAACGTGGCAGAGCGGTTTCTGAAAGACGGGATCGAACAACACTTCCCCGGACGCAAGATGACCATCGGGCGTGTGGCCGTGCTGACGCAGGCGCACAACGGCCGTTCGCCCTGCCACTACTGCGGCCCGTGCGAGCGCGGGTGCTCCATCGGCGGCTACTTCAGCAGCCTCAGCGCCACGCTGCCCGCGGCCCTGCAGACCGGCAACCTCACCATCCGCTGCGACAGCATCGTCCACAGCATCCTCTACGACGAGCAGACTGATCGGGCCACCGGCGTGCGCGTCCTCGACGCCAACACGAAGGAAGACCTGGAGTTCTACGGCAAGGTGGTGTTCCTCTGCGCTTCCACGCTCGGCTCGACATTCGTCCTGCTCAACTCCACCTCGCCGCGTTTCCCGAACGGCCTCGGCAACGGCAGTGGTGCGCTGGGGCATTACCTGATGGACCACCCCTACCAGGCCGGGGCCGTTGCCCACATCCCTGGGTTCGAGGACCGCACCACCTACGGCAATCGGCCCAATGGCATCTACGTGGCCCGCTTCCGCAACCTCGGCGACGCCGCCACGAAGCACCCGAACTTCCTGCGCGGCTACGGCTACCAGGGCGGTGCCACACGCGAAAGCTGGGAGCGGGGGTTCCGGATGCCGGGCTTCGGGGCATCGCTCAAGCAGGCCCTGCGCGACCCTGGTCCGTGGCATATGTGGATGGGGGGCTGGGGTGAGCACCTGCCCCGCTACGAGAACGCCGTCTCGCTCGACCCGACCGTCAAGGATGCCTGGGGACTGCCCGCCCTGCACATCCAGTGTGCCTGGAGCGACAACGAAGACCAGATGCGGCAGGACATGGCAACCTCGGCCGCCGAGATGCTGGAGGCCGCCGGCTGCACGAACGTCCAGCCCTTCGTCAGCTTCAGCCCGCCGGGGCTGTGTATCCACGAGATGGGCACCGCCCGCATGGGACGCGACCCGAAGACCTCGGTCCTCAACGGCTGGAACCAGATGCACGAAGTGCCCAACGTGTTCGTGACCGATGGGGCCGCAATGGCCTCCTCGGCCTGCCAGAACCCCTCCCTCACCTACATGGCCTTCACCGCCCGCGCCGTCCACTACGCCGTCGAACAGATGCAGCAACGGAACCTGGGGTGAGGAGGGAAGATGGATGAAATCAGGTGGGCGTGTGTGGCCTGTTGAATCTGTTTCCGGACAGTTTTGTATGTCAATCGATCCCCAGGAACCGTTTAGGCAAGCCGATTGGAGCATCCTCACATCACTCCAATCGGCCACCCTCTTTTTACACACACCCACCTGTTTACGGATTCGACATCATTTTAGCAATACCAGGCGTTGCGTCTGTACAAAGCCTTCCGTCTTCAAGCGAGCCAAATAAATGCCGCTTGGCAGATACCCAGCCTCAAAGGGTACCTGGTGATGCCCCGCTGCTTTCCAGCCATCTACCAGACGTGTCACCTCTCGACCAGCCATGTCATATACAATTAACGAAGCAAGCCCTGACTCTGCCAGTGTGAAATGAAGCTCGGTGGTTGGGTTGAAGGGATTTGGCCAAGCTGCTTCAAACGAGGTTTTCAACTGAGAGACTGTCTTGCCGGGGGGAGGCATTGTTCCGGGAGCAGCAAGCCCATAACTGATGAAGTGGGTGTCATTTACTGTAGTGCCATTACTGGTTACATCCACCTTATACTCGACCCCCTGGGTCCATACCATGGTTACACTGAAGGATGAGGTCGTTGTGCTAGTATTGATCCATGAGCCTGTTCCACCCGGTCGATAGTACCAGAGATAGGTATAGTTACTCCCTCCAATAGCATTTGCAGTGAGCGTTCCCGTCTGATGCATCGTCAGTTCCAACGGACCACTGATGGTTATTGATAGCGGTGGTGTTGTAGATTCGACCCCTATCGCAGTATAGGCGAGGTTAAAATTGGAGGGAGTAGTTGGGATATTGCTCGTGGTACTGCATTTCTGTCCAAGGGCGTTGTAAAACTCTGCAAACCAGTAATTGCCTTTGACGGTCATTCCGGTCTGGTCGACAGAAAGCACTGTCAGAGCCTTATCGAAGGGGTCATAGCTGACCGTGATGTCGCCGTCTACAACTTTGGACCGCGTATCAAGCCCATCACTATCAGCCCAGCGAAGCCAGGCTTTGGGAGCTGCTGTGAAAGATTTGGTAAAGTTGAGGCGTGCGGTGAATTCACGCCGGGTTCCCCAGACGAAAGGATAGTTGCTACAAGCAGACGGGATGTAGGCGTTGAAACCTTGCAACAACTCCTGTTCATTGGTATTGACATCACTCGAAACGAAGGCCACCTTGATTTTGGAGCGCTGCACGTTGTTATTACGGACGAGGTTGAGCGCCGCCTCGGCATCAATGTAGCCATAGCCCGTGTAATCATCTCGCCCGGACGCCCCAACATCGCGTGCCGTACGTTCCAGGATTTCTTCGATGTCCTCACCGGAAAGGCTGCTCTTATAGGCTTTGAGGGCTACGCCTGCGCCAATCGAGGCCGCTGCGGCAGTACCTCCAAACGCAGTGTTATACTGGCTGGTACCCGATCCGGAAGGTCTGACCACGTTCTCCGCAAAGCCTGCCACATCCACATAGGAGGCAGGGCGCGTACGAGGCCATTCTATCACTTGATTGACATTATTCTTTTTGACTCCACCAAGGGCCAATGCATACTTGTCCATCATGGCTGGCAGGTAGGGGGTAGGTGGTTGCAGGGCAGCATTCAGGTCACCTGCCGGCGCTACCACTACTCCATTTCCCAACTTGACGGCATTCCCGATCGATTCTCGAAAGGATTCCAGTGGACCTGGAGGAGAAGCACAATTGCCCAGATCAAAAGGGCCAAACGTTCCACAAAGGGTCCCAAAAATCGTCTCGAGAGAAGTTTGCAAGCTGCTATTGAACATATCTTGCGACGATGCTGCATCTGGATCGGGAAAGCTTCCTGGACGCAGATCGGAAGGAATGGCCGGCGCATAATCTTCCTCCTTGCCACTGGGAACCCCAAAACTGAAAAGGTGAATGTTGACACCATTGGTGCGTCCCGTATTGAGCCTGGTAGAG
>CAZLRO010000029.1:0-5124 GCA_964561865.1 uncultured Rhodothermaceae bacterium
ATATGGGGGGACGGGGCTGGGGCTGGCAATCAGCAAGCGGCTGTGCGAGTTGATGGGCGGGCAGATGTGGGTGGAAAGCGAGGAGAAGCGGGGCTCCACGTTCCACTTCACCCTCGATATCCACATGGCCGACCCCTTGCCTGGCGAGGCCCCTCCCTCCCTGCGCGGCCATTCGGTCCTGGTGGTGGCCCCCCATGCAGCTACCCGTGCCATGCTCACGGCCCATCTCCAGCCCTACGAGATAGACCTGATCCTGGCCGAAAGCGTTGCGGATGCCCTGTTGCACTTTTCAACGGCAGTGCCGGAGCTAGTGGTGGCAGACACGGCCCTGCCCCATGCCGACTTGCTAGGACTGATCTCGCTGATTGAGGCACACGGGCTGCCCTGGCTGGCCTTGCATCCGCTTGGGGTGCGCCCCGAACACCTGCCGCCTTCGGGAAAGCCCCTGTCCAAACCCGTCAAGCAACTACCCCTGGTGAGGCTGCTGACCGAGCGCCTGCAGCACCCGGCCCTACGCCCCTCCTCCCTTCTTTTATCAAGCCATACCCCCCTGATGCCCGACGTACCACCGCTACGCATTCTGGTGGCAGAAGACAACCTGGTCAACCAGCAGGTGATGATCCGGATGCTAGGCAAGCTGGGCTATGAAGCCGATGTCGTCAACAATGGCCGGGAAGCCCTGGAAACCCTTGCCAGCCAGCCGTATGACCTGATCTTTATGGACCTGATGATGCCGGAGATGGACGGACTGGAAGCCACCCGTCAGATCGTGGCGGCCTACCCGCCACAAACCCGCCCCCGCATCGTCGCCGTCACAGCGAACGCCCTGAACACGGACCGCGCTACCTGTATCAAGGCCGGGATGCAGGACTACATCGCCAAACCGTTTCAGATCGAAACCCTGGCCCATGCCATCCGGCAGTGGGGCACCATGTCACTGGCCTCGCCGGTCACGGCGGCAGCCGAGGCCGGGGAGGTGCCGGGTGCCGAAGTGCCCACGGGTACCGAAGTCCCCCCCCCTCCGGCCATCGATCGGGCTATCCTCGATGACCTGAGCACGATGCTGGGAGGCGATGATCCAACCTTCTTCCAAGGACTCGTTCGGGACTTCCTCTCTGATAGTGAGACCCTGTTTCACCAGATGCAGGAGGCTATCGACCAGCAGGATGCGGCCTTGCTGCAACGCACGGCCCACACCCTCAAGTCCAGCAGCGCCATGTTTGGGGCCACCGGGGTTGCGCACCTGTGCCAGGAACTGGAGACGATGGGCCGACAACAGTTCCTGGAAAATGCCGGGGCCTTGATGGCAAGCCTCGGTGCTGCCCTCAGCCCGATGCGCCAGGAACTGGAAGCTGCCTGTTGAGCACCTCAGGAGGCAGGCTGCGCCAGCACCGTCCGGATGAGGTCAATCAACTCCTTGAAGTTGACGGGCTTGTAGACGTAGTGGTCCGCTCCGTGCATCCTGGCCTGTCGTTCACCCAGCGAACTCCCCCTACCGGTCATCATGATGATGGGGACGTGCTGCGTGGCGGCATGGGACCGCAGGGCTTCCACCGTCGCATACCCGTGCATCTCGTGCATCATCACGTCGCAAATGACCACATCCGGAGGGGTCTGGAGGGCGAGCGAGAGGCCCTCCGTCCCGTCTTCGGCCAGTACCACATTGAAGCCAGCATTCCGGTGCAACACATATTGCAGGGCACTGCGGAAGATGCGGTCATCGTCGATGACCAGGATGGTGGGCTGTCCATTTTCCTGGGCAGGAGACATGCGTCACAGGGGAAGGTGCAGCTTCAACGCCGCCAGACCTCGTTCAGTTGCGTACCCGACCCATTTCAACCATACATCAGGGATTCGCGGGCAAGCGTCCGTCCCGCCGGGGTCAGGGCCAGGTGGGGGATGTGCTCGGCCACGAGGCCATCCTGGACGGCTTTGCGGACCACCTGCTCGGCGAAGGCGGGCGGCCAGCGCAGGTGGGCCTGCAAGTGGTCTACCCGGCATTCCTCTGGGGCTTCCGGGGCGCCCTCGTGGTGCAGCAGGTGAATGGTGAGCATTTTTTCGGCAAAGTGCCACCGCTGATAGCGGCGGCGTTGCCGGGCCACGAGCCAGCCGTGCCGGGGAGAGAATAGCAGCACGAAGGCAAACAGCACCCCCACCATCGTAGCCATCGCCCCAGCGATGGAAGCATCGAGCAACCAGGCCAGCCAGTACCCCCCCAGGGCACTGGTGATGCCCAGGGCCACGCTCCAGGCGATCATCCGGGACAGGCGTTCGGTGAGCAGGTAGGCCGCCGCCGGGGGACCGATCATCAGGGCCACGACCAGGATGGAGCCGACGGCGTCGAAGGCCCCCACGGCCGTAATAGAGACGAGGGTCATCAGGGCGTAGTGCAACAGGCCGGGGGCGAAGCCCAGGGCGGCGGCCAGGGCTGCATCGAACGTCGCCAACTTCAGTTCCTTGTAAAACAAGCCAATGAAACCCGCATTGACGAGCAGGATGCTGCCCATCACATACACGGCCCGTGGCCCCAGGTCGTAGCCTCCTACGAGCAGCCGGTCGAACGGGGCAAACGCCAGCTCGCCCAGCAACACCGCGTCGGTGTCCAGGTGGACGTCCCCGGCGTAGCGGGTGATGAGTACCACCCCCAGGCTGAACAGGACGGGGAAGACGATCCCGATAGCAGCATCTTCCCGGACGAGCCGGGTGCGGTGGATCAGCTCTACCAGCGCCACCGTCAGCACCCCGGTCACGGCGGCCCCGGCAATCAGCAGCGGAGAGCGCAGGTCGCCGACGAGGAAGAACGCCACGACGATGCCGGGCAGGAGGGCATGGCTGATGGCATCGCTCATCATCGCCATGCGCCGGAGCACGAGGAACACCCCCGGCAGGGCACAGGCTGTGGCCGTGATGGCGGCGATGACCTGAATTTCCAGTTGTTCCATGGCGGTTATGACCGGTATTTCTCTTGGAACAGGGCTTCAGCGCGGGCCATACCTTCAGGGGTGAGTGACCAGCGGGTAGCCCCCTGATGGTACACCAGACCCTGGGCTTCCAGGGCTTTCAGGTTCTGCCGGGCCGGGAGGGCGGGTTCGCCCATCACGTCGAGGACGGCCTGTTCATGCGGGTGGCCGGGGTGCGCGTGTTGCACGGCCAGGGCGTACAGGTCCAGGAGCACCGCGTCGAGGCGCAGGCGGCGGGCGTTGCGCCAGGCCCGGAGGCGTTGCCAGAGCACCCCCCGGGCAGGGGCCAGCAACAGCGACACCAGCACGCAGCCGCCGATGCACAGCACAATCATGGGGCCGGTGGGCAGGTTCGCCTGGGTGCTGCTCAGCACCGTCCCTGCCACGCCGGAACCCGCCCCAATCCCGGCGGCCAGCACCAGCATGGTACCGAGGCGGTGCGTCCACTGCCGGGCAGCGGCGGCGGGCGCCACCACCATCGCACTCATCAGCACCACCCCGACGGTCTGGAGGCCAATGACGATGGCAACCACCAGCAACAGGGTCAGCAGGGCGTCGAGCCGGCGCACCGGCAGGCCTAGGCTGTGGGCAAAACCCGGATCGAAGGCCAGCAGCTTGAAGGCGTTCCAGCACACCCCCACCACCGCCAGCACCGCCAGCCCCAGCACCGCCATGACCACCACGTCCTGCTGCACGAGCGCAGCGGCCTGCCCGAACAGGTAGGTGCCCAGCCCCGCCTGGTTTGCATCCGGGCGTTTCTGGATGAAGGTGAGCAGCATTAGCCCGAATCCGAAGAACACCGAGAGGCCCAGCCCCAGGGCAGCGTCGTACTTGATGCGCGTCGTCCGCACGACCGTCGTGACGAGGTAGGTCGCCAGCCACCCGGCCAGCGCCGCCCCCACCAACAACACCAGGGGGGCCTTGCTGCCCGTCAGCAGGAAGGCCAGTGCAATGCCAGGCAAGGCCGCGTGCGAGATGGCATCGCCCAGCAGGCTCTGGCCGCGCAACACCGCAAAGGTGCCCAGGGTCCCGCTCACAACCCCCAGCAACGCTGCCCCCAGCGACACCGTTACCAGGGTATACGATAGCTCAAACGGCACAGGATTGAAAGGTGGTTGAACATGGAAATTATAGTCAATTTGACTATAATATTTCAGGTCCGGTCTTCGGCGGTATCTGTGTTTTTCCTTGCAAACGGGTGATCTATCGTCCATTCTCCGTCATCGGCCAACGGCATTCTCCATAGGCCCTGCCAACGGCTTGCAGCGGTTCACCTGCCCTGTTCGGCTGGGACGGGCGGGCGGATGAACCCGACCCGACCGCCGTAGGTGAGGCGCAGATTCTCCTCGGTAAACACGTCGGCTACCCGTCCGCTGGCGATCTTGCGGATGTTGAGCAACATCACCTCGTCGAAATATTCCGGCACCGTCTGGAGGTCGTGGTGGACGGCCACGACGGTCTTGCCCTCGGTGCGCAAGGTCCGCAGCAGGGCAATGATGGCCCGCTCGGTAGTGGCATCGACCCCCTGGAAGGGCTCGTCCATGAAGTAGACCGGGGCTTCCTGCACCAGCGCCCGCGCCAGGAACACCCGTTGCTGCTGGCCGCCGGAGAGCTGGCTGATCTGCCGTCCGGAGAGGTCGGCCATGCCCACCTTTTCCAGCGCCGCCATCGCCCGGGTGCGCTCGGCCTGTCCAGGTCGCCGCAGCCAGCCGAGGTGCCCGTACAGGCCCATCGTGACGACATCGAGCACGCTGGTCGGGAAGTCCCAGTCCACGCTGCCGCGCTGGGGCACATAGCCGAGGTGCTGCCGCTGGGCACCGTAGGACTGGCCGAGGATAAGCACATCCCCGGCGGCTTTCGGGACGAGTCCGAGGATGGCCTTGATGAGGGTGGTCTTGCCCGCCCCGTTCGGCCCTACAATCGCCATGAGGGCACCCTGGGGCACCTCCAGGTCGATGTCCCAGAGCACCGGCTTGTCTCGGTAGGCAACGGTCAGGTCGCGGACTTCAATGGCATGCATAGGCGCGTCGGAGATAGCACGGGGAGTAAAGATGCTATCGGGGTACCCGGAAGGCCAGGCCTCCTCCCAGAAAAAAATCAGGTGAGGCATCCGTCAGCGCGACGCCCGCGGTCAACGTGTGCGACGAACGGGTGATTCCGCAGC
>CAZLRO010000029.1:5134-21711 GCA_964561865.1 uncultured Rhodothermaceae bacterium
TCCAGGCGCTCCCCGGCGAAGTCCAGTTGGAGGCGTGTTCCGAGGGCGCGGGTGAGGCCACCATCGAGCGAGACCGGGGGACTTTCGGCCCCGGCAAACGTCCCGAACACTTCGACGAATGCCCCCACCTGCTCTGCCAGGCTGAAACCCAGGGTGAGGGTATAGAGGCCGCTCCAGGTACTTTCCTCGTGGACGAAGCCCAGGTTGGTGCCCAGGCCGACACCGGCGATGAGGGCTTTCGCCAGCACCAGCCGTACCTCGGTGGCCGTGCCGCAGAACTCCGAACCGCAGGGCAGGTCCTGGGTGAGCAACAGGGCGGCGTCGGGTTGTTGCGGGCCTTCGTGCAGGAGCTTCAGCTTGGCACCGGCGGCCAGTTCACTGCCCAACGTCTCCGCGTCGCGGTCGGGTTCGTCCAGGGACACGAACGTGCCCGCCGCCCGGAGTTCCAGGCCCTGGCCCACGCCAACGCGCACCAGCGTCGTGGGGGCGGACAATGTGGTGGTTCGGGCTGCCGTCCGATCCCGTTCGTACAGCAGTCCGGTTTCGGTCTGCACCCAGCCGCGCCGCATCACCACTGCCGACTCGGTCTGGTCCGGACGGTCAGTGACCAGTTCGGGCACCTGGGCGGAGAGGGGGCGGGGCATCGTCAACAGCCCCGCGAGCACAAGGCCAATCGTACGCAGCGGCGGCATCGGCTTAGGGGGCTAGGGTGGGCGCCTTAGCTCCCAACCCGCTGACGAGGGTGTGGACGTTGTGCCGGATCATGCCCGCATAGGTGCCTTCGGGCTTGCCAGGGCTGCCGAGGGCATCCGAAAACAGGTGGCCGCCGATCTGCACGGTGCCGCCTTTGGCCGCCACCGCCGCCTTCACCGCTTCGATCCCTCGTGTCGGGACGGACGACTCGACGAAGATGGCGGGCAGTTGCCGTGTCACGATCAGGTCCACCAACCGCTGCACGTCGGCGGTACCGGCATCTGCCGCCGTGCTGATGCCCTGCAGCCCGTGGACCTCAACCCCGTAGGCTTCTCCAAAATACCCGAACGCATCGTGCGAGGTGATGAGCACCCGGCGTTCCGGAGGCAAGGTGGCGATCTGCGCCCGCACCCAGATATCGAGCGAGTCCAGCTCGGCCAGATAGGTGCGGACGTGCGACTGGTAGGTCTCCTGGTGCGTCGGATCGAGGGTCGAGAGGGTGTTGGCAACATACCGGGCCACGGCCTGCCAGCGTTGCACGTCGAACCAGAGGTGCGGGTCGTAGTTGCCAGGGAAATTGGCGGAAGCCCGGTACTGGGTCGGGTTCAGGCCGTTGGCAAGGGCGAAGGTCGGAATCTGGCGCTGCTCCATCTGCTCGAAGACCTCGGTCATCTTGCCTTCGAGGTGCAGCCCGTTGTAGAAGATCACGTCGGCTTGGCCCATCCGGCGGACGTCGCCTTCGCTGGCCTTGTAGAGGTGCGGATCGACCCCCGGCCCCATCAAGCCCTCTACCTCCACTCGCTCCCCACCGACCCGCTCCACCAGGTCGGTGATGATGCTGGTAGTTGTCACAATACGGATGGTGCGGTGGGAGAAGTCAGCGCTGCGCGGTTCCGGGCGGATAGCGCAACCGATACCGATGATTCCCAGAAGCCCCAACACAAGGGCATACCCTTCCCTGGTCCTGATGTGCATGTCGTTCTGCTCTGCTGGTGTGGCATACCGCTCCGCAGGGATGTCCCCACATGCCTGCCGCGGTGTTATCGGTCTTACACGACCTCCATAATTTAGTTCAGGCTAAAATATGAATTCATGATTTCTGAAAAAAATTGGAGCCTGGTACGCCCTGTCTCTGGAGTTGTTTTGAGACACGCACTCCGTTCGCTTTGGGACGGCACTCAACCTCTGGAAAGAAGGGGGCCTCCTGCCGGTGGAAACGCCACTGCCCTCTCCCGTGTCATTGCGAGGAGCTTGACCGATCTCATGAGATCGGTCAGACATGGCAATCTCGACGCCGGGCTTGGCAATATAGTCAATTTGACTATAATTATTGCTAGGTGAGTGTGGCCATCTCGACGGTGCTACCCGGCGGCAAGGGCGAGATCAAGACCCCTCGTTCCTCGGGGCAGGCTCTGGCCTGGCGATCTCATGAGATCGTCTGATGGCCTCCTCATGATGACACGATGGGTATGAAACTGCCGTCTTCCCAAGCACCAAAGTCCCCTCTCCCAGAGGGGTGGCTCCTCAATATAGTCAGTTTGACTATATTGAGGAGACGGAGTGTGTCGCAGCGGTTGTACCAGCACCGGCGTTGCGGTCAGCGGATGCACCACACCCCGTCCCGCCCGGCGTGCGCCGTGCGTGCCACCCCTCTCAAGAGGGGATTTTCCATGTACCAAGCACCAAGTACTACCTCGTCACCGCCTGGGCTGGAAGGCGTGGTCTACGGCTTCGGGCGTCTCGACCCAGTCCGCCACGAAGATATTGGTGTCGCGGGTGGGGGTTCGGTCGGCATTCCGGTTGGAGGCGAACACGAGCTTGCGGCCATCCGGGGAGAACATTGCAAAGGCGTCGAAGGTGGCGGAGTGGGTGATCTGCTGAAGCCCCGTGCCGTCGAGGTTGACCATGAAGAGGGCGAACTCGCGCCCGCGCTGTTCGGGACGGTTGTGGTGGTTGGAGGCGAAGATGATGCGCTGGTCATCCGGATGGAAGTAGGGCGCCCAGTTGGCACCGGGCAGATGGGTGACCTGTCGGGCATCGGAGCCGTCGGCGTTGGCGACGAACAGGTTCAGGGACCGGGGTTCGACGAGGTTCTGGCGGAGGAGTTGCTGGTAGGTGTCGGCCTCTTCGCCCTGCGGACGACTGGCCCGCCAGACGAGCTTTTTCGAGTCGTGGGAGAAGAATGCCCCGCCGTCATACCCCAGCGCATGGGTCAGTTGCAGCAGGTCGCCGGTGTGCAGGTCGTAGCGCCAGAGGTCGAGATCGCCCGAGCGCGTAGAGGTGAAGACGACGTAGCGTCCGTCGGGGGAGACGGTGGCCTCGGCGTCGTAGCCTGGCCCGCCAATGAGCAGTTGGGGATCGGAGCCGTCGGGTCGTGCCGTGTAGATGTCGTAGGTGTCGTAGATCCCCCACACATACCGCCCCTGCGCGACAAACACGGGCGGCGGGCATGAATCCTGGGCCGCATGGGTGGAACCGAAGAGCAGGCGGCCATCCGGCATGAAATAGCTGCATGTGGTGCGGCCCTTGCCCGTCGAGATCTGCTGGTACTGCTGGCCGTCGGGGAGCGGCGAGCCGTCGGCATTCATCCGGAAGATCTGGTCGCACCCCTGGTTGTTGATGCGGTTCCAGTCGGTCTGAAAGACGAGCTGGCGGCTGTCCGGACTCCAGTACGCCTCGGCATTGTTGCCCCCGAAGGTGAGTTGACGGATGTTCCGAAGGTGAACTTCCCCCGGGTAGCGCAGCGAGTCGATGGCAGGGTTGTAGGCCGTCTCCGGGGTGGTGGCCGGACGGGGGTTGAGGCAGCCCGTCATCAGCCACAAAGAAGCGATGAAGGCGAATCCTGCACAGGGGCGAAGGGGTAGCATAGGGAGTTAGAGGCTTCCGGGAGAAAATCTGCACAAAACTACATACGTCAGCAGGGCTATGAACGACTACGAGGTTCAAAACTTTCAAGAAGATGTGCTGGTGGCGAGCCGGACGAAGCCAGTGCTGGTCGATTTCTGGGCACCCTGGTGCGGCCCCTGTCAGGTGCTGGGGCCGGTGCTGGAGCGGCTGGCCGCCGAGCAGTCCGATGCCTGGACGCTCGTGAAAGTGAACACCGACCAGCACCCGGAGGTGTCGATGGAATATGGCATACGGGGCATTCCTGCGGTCAAGCTGTTCGTGGAGGGGCGGGTAGTGGAGGAGTTCGTCGGGGCCTTGCCTGAATACGCGGTGCGGCAATGGCTGGAGAAGGCGCTGCCGAGCGAACAGAAGCAGCAACTGGCGCGGGCAGCAGCGGCCCTGGAGGCCGGCGCACTGGCGGAGGCCGAGGCGCTGCTGGAAGGTGTGCTGGCGACGGAGCCGACGAACGCCGAAGCCCGCACCCTGCTGGCCGCACGGCTGATCTTCCGCGACCCCACGAGGGCCATGGCCCTCGTGGAGGGCGCAGCGACAGACGAGCCGCATCTCCTCCAGCGCAGCGAGGCCGTGCAGACCCTGGCCCGCCTGCTCACCCTCGATGCCACACAATTGCCGGAGGAACCCGGACATGACCTGTACCGGGATGGTATCGCCGCCGTGCAGATGCAGGACTTCGAGACAGCCCTGGAGCGGTTCATCGCCCTGTTGCCCGTCCACCGCGCCTACGACGACGACGGGGCACGCAAAGCCTGCCTGGCCCTCTTTATCCTGCTCGGCCCCGAACACCCGGCCACCCTCAAATACCGCCGCCGGTTCGACATGGCGTTGTATTGAAGAGGGCTGTTAGCTGATAGCCTTTAGCTGTTAGCTATTTGGCACTTGGTGCTTGGTTTAATTCGAAATCCCCCTCCTGAGAACAGGAGGGGTTAGGGGAGGTAGACCGACCGGCAGCGACATTTCCTTCCGGTGTCATCACGAGAAGGCTGACAGGCCAGAGCCTGACCCCTGTCATTCCCGCGAAGGTGGGGGACGTGATCTCGCCCTCGCCACCGGGCAGCAGCGTCGAGAGGGCGGCGTTCGCCCCAAAATGAATTATAGTCAAATTGACTATATTGCCAAGCCCGGCGTCGAGATTGCCATGTCTGACCGATCTCATGAGATCGGTCAAGCTCCTCGCAATGACACGGGAGGGAGGGACGGCATCCGCAATCCGAAATTCCCCAATCCCCAATCCGAAATTCTCCGTGATCCTCTTCCTCTCCGACCTGCACTTCGGCCAGGGCGACCCCGCCACCGAGCGGGCCAAGGAAACGGCTGTGCTGGACTGTTTGCAGGCCCATGTGGGTTCCGTCGAACGGCTCTACCTGCTCGGCGATGTCTTCGACGCCTACATCGAGTACCGGCACCTCATCCCCAAAGGATTCGTGCGGTTCCAGGCGCTGCTGGGAGAATGGACGGCACGGGGCATCCCCGTGACGTATCTTGTAGGCAACCACGACCCCTGGCACCGCGACTACTTCACCGAGGCCCTGGGCGTAGCCGTTCGCTTCCATCCGTTCACCGAACCTCTGGCCGAACGCAACGTTTACATGGCGCATGGCGATGGCCTCTCTGCCTACGAACACCACTACCGTGCTTTGAAGCGCCTGCTGCGACACCCCATCCCCGTCTGGCTCTACCGGACGTTGCTCGGCGACCTGGGCTTCACGCTGGCACAGGCCGTCAACCGCCGCTACAGCGACCGCGAGGTGGTGCCCGCCACCGTCGCCGGGCTGCGTGTCCATGCCCGCCAGGTGCTGGCCGAGGCCAGGGCTGCGCTCGTGGTGATGGGCCACTGCCATCAACCCGAACTCTCCGCCTGGCATGGTGGCTTCTACCTGAACCTGGGGGCCTGGTCCGGTCCGACGGGCACCTTTGGCACCCTGGATGCCGACGCCGTATGCCTTCACCAATGGCAAGACGGGCAGCCGCATCCCCTCACCCGGTATCGCTGGGACGCTCCCCCTTCGATCTCATAAGCCCAACGCCCCCGCCTGAACTTCAGCCGGACAGCCCCCATGTCGAACTGGTCATATTCCGAAGACGAACTGACCCGGTATTTCAACGACCCGAAGGCCCGTCGCCCGGAACCCCAACGGACGAACGGCGCACCCCGTCGGCCCACCGGCCCCCGGTCGTGGTGGCACCGCTGGCGAGACCACATCGAGGGACGCTTTGATAACCCCCGCTTGGCACAGGCCGTCCAGGCCCTCTCGGTGCTGCTGCTGGCTGGTGGGGTCGGAGCGCTGCTGCTGCTGGTCTACCTGCTCTTCCTCATGGGCGACATGCCGTCGCTGCGGGAGATCGAGAACCCGAACTTCCAGCTCGCCACCATCGCCTACACCGCCGACAACAAGGAGCTGACCCGGTATGCCTCCCAGAACCGCTCGTGGGTGACACAGGAGGAGATTCCTCCCCACGTCATCAACGCCCTTGTCGCCACCGAAGACCACCGGTTCTACGACCACTGGGGCATCGACCTGTTCCGCACGATGGCGATCCCCTACCATCTGCTGCGCGGCGACCCCCAGGGCGGCTCCACCATCTCGCAACAACTGGCCCGTAACCTCTACAACGAGCGGATCGGACGCAAGGTGACCGTCGCCCGCAAGCTCAAGGAGATGCTCACGGCTATCCAGATCGAGCGGCGCTACACGAAGCCGGAAATCCTGGTGATGTACCTGAATACCGTCGAGTTCGGACGCCAGGCCTTCGGCATCGAGTCGGCAGCACGTACGTTTTTCAGCAAGAAGGTCCACGATCTGACTGAACTGGAAGGGGCCACGCTCATCGGGATGCTCCAGGGCACCTCGCTCTACGACCCCATCTCCCGCCCGGAGAACGCCCGCCAGCGGCGCAACACCGTGCTCAGCCAGATGGTCAAGCACGGCCACCTGACGCAAGCCTTCTTCGACGAGCACAAGGACGACCCCGTCGAGGTCCGCTACCGCTCCTCTGCGATCACCGAGAGCATCGCCCCCTACTTCGCAGAATATGTGCGAACGTGGATGGACCGGTGGGCCAAGCAGAACGGCTACGACCTATACTCCTCCGGCCTGGTCGTCTATACTACGCTCGACAGCCGCTTGCAGGAACAGGCCCAGCTGGCCGTCGAAGCCCAGATGGAAGGGTTACAGGCCGTCGTGGACTATGAATGGAGCAAACCCGGCGGCTACCACCTGGGGCAGGAACTGGGACCCTACCTCCGGCAGCAACTCTCCGAAGAACAGAAGTTTGCCTGGTTCTGGCAGTCCGAGCGAAACCTGATCGAGAAGTTCATCCGGGAGTCGGCCCACTACCGCAGCCTGCGGGCCTCGGGACAGACCGAGTCGGAAGCCCTTGGCACCCTGCGCAACGACCAGGTGTTCATGGACTCGCTGCGCGCCAGCAAGACGCGCCTCGAAGCCGGCATGGTCAGCCTCGACCCCCGCACCGGCCACGTCAAGGTCTGGGTAGGAGGACGCAACCTCTCCCAGGACTGGTACGACCACGTGGCCCGTGCCGCCCGGCAGCCGGGGTCCACCTTCAAGCCGTTCGTCTACACCGCCGCCATCGACAACGGCTGGTCGCCCAACTATGCGTTGCTGGACAGCCCGCCGACCTTTCAGGTGGGCGGCAGCATCTGGTCGCCGTCCGACGACGGGGGGTCGAGTGGACGCATGATGGCGATCCGGGAGGCGTTGCCCCGTTCCAAGAACACCGTCACCGCCCGGCTCGTGATGGAGGTAGGGGCGTCCAATGTGGCGTTCTATGCCCGGCGAATGGGCATCCAGAGTCCACTCGAAGAGGTACCGGCCCTCGCCCTGGGCACCAGCGACGTCACGCTGCTGGAACTGGCAAGTGCCTATACCACCCTGGCGAACGGAGGGCTGCTCTACGAACCGACGGTCGTCACCCGCATCGAAGACCGCAACGGCAACGTCCTGTACGAAGCCATCCCCGCTGCCCGCGAAGCCCTCTCCGAGCAGACCGCCTACACGATGGTCGATATCCTGCGGGGCAGCGTCCAGTTCGGGACGGCCCAGCGGATCAACAGCCAGTTCGGCCTCGGCCAGTACGACCTCGCCGGCAAGACCGGCACCACCCAGGAGAGCGCCGACGGCTGGTTTATGATGATGCATCCGGACCTGGTCACCGGGGCCTGGGTCGGGTTTAACGACCGACGGGTAGCCTTCCGAACAGCTTACTGGGGCCAGGGCGCCCATAATGCCCTCTTCCTCGTAGGCGACTTCTTCCGGCGCGTCACCGACCAGGGCCTCATCACCGACACCCGCTTCCCCGATGCTGCCGACTTTACCGCCGCGGGCGACCCCGTCGCCCCCATCCAACGCAGCGGCGGCCACGAGGAGGAAAGCCAGGAAGACCGGGTGGAATGGTAAACCGGGAGCAGGGATGTCCTCCGGGATTTCCGGCATTCAATACCGAAATATAGTCAAATTGACGATATTATAGTCAATTTGACTATATTTTCCAATACATTGCCCTGGCAAAAGACCATACACAACCGCCCACCGTTATTTCTCTATCGCCTCTTGATCAAGCTCCTGCACACCGCCGACGTGCATTTCGGCAGCGACACGTATGGGCGGATCGACCCGGAGACCGGACTGAACACGCGCCTGCGCGACTTCCGGCGGTCGTTCGACTTCATGGTGGAACAGGCCCTGGCCGAAGACATCGACCTGTTCCTCTTCGCAGGCGATGCCTATCGTACCGCCGACCCCACCCCGACGCAGCAGAAGATGTTCGCCGAAGGGTTGCGTCCGCTGACCGAACGGGGCATCCCCATCGTAATGATCGTCGGGAACCATGACCACCCGGTCTCTTTCGGGAAAGCCTCTGCCCTGGACATTTTTCCCTACCTGCAAGGGCATGTACAGGTGTTCCGGACACCCGACTGGTGCGTGATCCCTACCAAGAGCGGCCCGTTGCAACTGCTGGCGTTGCCCTGGCCCATCCGCAGCACGTTGCTCTCGCGGGAGGAGCACCGGAGGCGGTCGCCCGCCGAGATTCGCACCTTCATCGAGGAGAAGTACGTCCAGTTCCTCGACGCGATGCTGTGCGATGAAGGGTTCGACCCGGCCCTGCCAACGGTGCTGGCCGCCCACCTGACCGTGCAGGGAGCCGAGGCCGCTGGCTCCGAGCGTACCAGCCTCATCGAGCACGAGCCGAAATTCACCGTCGGGCAACTCGCCCGCCCTGGCATCGACTATGTGGCGCTGGGGCACATCCACAAGCACCAGGACCGCAATGCCGACCATGCCCCCCCGGTCGTCTACTGCGGCAGCATCGAGCGCATCACGTTCAAGGAGTGGAACGAACGCAAGGGATTCGTGCTGGTAGAGATCGACACCGCGAACGGGCAGAAGCAGACACGCTACCGGTTTGTCGAGACGCCTGCCCGTCCGTTCCTCGCCTTCGACATCGACGCCCGGCAGTCCCCCGACCCCACCGAGACGATCCTGCAAACCCTGGCCGCGCAGGACGTGCGGGACGCCGTCGTGCGGGTGCGGTATCAGATCGACGAGCACCAGCGGGAGCAGATCGACGCCGCCCGCATCCGGGAGGCGCTGCAGGAAGCATATGCCGTTGCGGAACTGGTGCGTGAGGTCGATCCGGCAGAACGCCAGCGCCGCACCATCGTCACCCGCGAGTCCACGCTGGAGGAGGCGATGCGCAACTACATTGCCCAGCACGATGATCTGGCCTCCATCACAGATCAACTCGTCGCGGCGGCCCTCGAACTGGAGGCCGAGGTGCTGTCCCATCGCCGCGAAGAGGCGTGATCGGGCAGGTCAGGCGTGCGTTGCCGGGAAGCTGCGGATCCGATAGCCCGCCTGCTGAAACAACGGGTGGTGCAAGGCCGCCTCGGCGGTTCCTGCATCCGTGAACACCCCGAAGAGTGCCGACCCGGAGCCGGAGAGGGCGGCATACGCGGCCCCGGCCTCCAGCAACGCAGCTTTCACCGCCTGCAGCACCGGGAACGCCCCGAAGACCGGTGTCTCGAAGTCGTTGACCAGTTCGCGCCGCCACCGGTCCAGGTCGTTGGACATCACTAGTTCGTCCAGGCGCGGGCGGTTCTGTTCGTCGGGACGGACCAGCCGGTAGGCCAGCGCCGTGGCGACGTGAACAGGCGGGACGACGACCACGAGGGCGTAGGGCAGTCGGTAGTCCAGCGCCGTCAGCACCTCGCCACGCCCGGTGCCGAGGGCTGCCGGGGGGCCGAGGAAGAATGGCACATCCGCACCAAGCCGGGCCGCCAGCGCGTGCAGGTGTGCGTCTGTGACCGGCAGTTGCCAGAACGCTGCCAGCAGGCGCAGCGTCGTGGCGGCGTCGCTCGACCCCCCGCCGAGGCCTGCACCATAGGGGAGGTGCTTGTCCAGGTGCAGTGCGGCCCCGGCGTGTACGCCACAGGTCTCGGCCAGCAGCCGGGCCGCCCGCAGGCACAGGTTGGTCTCGTCGGTGGGGAGCGCCGGGTCGGAACAGGTGAGCGAAAGGGTTGCCGCCGGTTGCACGGTCAGGCGGTCGTGCCAGGGCAGGCGCAGGAACACGGTTTCGAGGTCGTGGTAGCCATCGGGGCGTTTGCGCAGCACATGCAGGCCGAGGTTGAGCTTGGCCGGGGCGAGTTGTTTCACTAGAAGACCTGGTGCGTTTTCGACGATTATAGGCCACTGGTTTGACACACGAAGGCCCGCTGTCGTAGTTTAGAATGGTTGTATTGCAAATCCAACGGTTTTCCCTGCCTATTCGAAGACAGCTACGCTTCACCCCCAAGGACCTGTCCCCGGCTGATCTTCGTGTTGTTCCCCATGTCCATGCGGTTGCGCTGTGCCTTTGGCAGAATGGGTTGGCTGTGGTGTGGCCTGGCGGTGCTGGTGGCCGGAAGTGGTCGGGCGCAGACCCTGACGAGTGGTGGACTGTTCGAGGATCGGATTAACCCCCTCACTGCCCTGCGCCAGCGGGCAAGTGCAGCGGCGACTTCTGCGACCCTGTTGCCGCTGGAAGGCACGGTGGATGCCGAAACCTACCGAGTAGGGCCGGGAGATGTGTTTGGCGTGACCATCGGCGGCCCGGAGCCGCTGGCGCTCTCCGTGCTCGTCTCGGCCGATGGCTACCTGGCGCTGCCGGATGCGGGCAGCGTAGGCGTGGACGGCCTGACGCTGGCCGCCGCCCGCACCCAGGCCCTCGAAACGTTGCGCTGGGTTTACCGGAACGTCCCGCTCACCGTGTCGCTGGCACAGCCCAGGCAGTTCTACGTCCACATCTCCGGGGCCGTCCCGCTGCCGGGGCGTTACCTGGCCCTGCCGGTGGCCCGCGTCGCCAGCGTGCTCGAAGAGGCGTTTGCCGACACCCTCCGACAGGCCGTGCGCCACCCGGACTTCCGCCCGTCGCTGCGCAACCTCCGGCTGATCCGGAAAGATGGTTCGGAGGTGGGGCTGGACCTGCTGCGCTATTTCACGACGGGCGACACGCAGCACAACCCGTACCTGCTCGACGGGGATGTCGTGTACGTCCCGGCCTACGACCCCCGATTTGCCAGTGTGTTCGTGGATGGCGCGGTGCCCTACCCCGGCGCCTACGACTACCGGGCGGGCGACACCGTGGCCGACGTGCTCCTCCTGGCGATGGGCCATACGAGCCTGACCACGCCGGTGCGGCTGAGCCGACAGGGTGTGGAGGGGCGGGTCGAAACGCTGGAGGTCGAGCCGGCCCGTTTTGCCGACACGTCGTTGCAGCCGATGGACCAGGTGTACGTGCCCGCCGACCGGCTGCCGGGAGGGACGGTGGTGGTGGAAGGCTATGTGCGGTATCCCGGCACGTACCCCATCGTGCAGGGCCGCACGACCTTGCAGGACCTCGTGCAACAGGCGGGGGGATTGCGCCCCGAAGCGCTGGCGCGGGGAGCCTACCTGGAACGGTCCTCCCTGCCCGAACCAGATGTCCGGTCGCACAAACAGCACCGGTTCGAGCCGGGCATCGACCACCCGGAACTGCTGCGCCCGGACACCGCCGCCATCCTGCACACACTGCGGCTGTCCGCGTTCGACTTCCTCAGCCGGGCCTATTTTACGCAGGAGTTGTTGATCCAGAACCGTGTCTCGGCCAACCTCGATGCGGCGCTGGCGACGGGGGCACCGCCCGTCTACCTGCGGGATGGCGACCGGCTCGTCGTGCCCCGCGACGACCAGACCGTCTATGTGTTCGGGCAGGTGAATCGTCCGGGCTATGTGGCCTATGTGCCCGGCCAGGACGGGCCGTCCTACCTGGAGGCGGCGGGCGGCGCCGGGCCACTGGCCGCCGAAGGGTATCTCATCGAGGCGGGTACCGGGCGATACCTGCCTCTTGCCCAGGCCACCGTCCGGTCGGGCGACCTGATCTTTGTGGACCGGAGCACCGACCTGGCGACCAACCCGGAGTTACAACGCCTGGTGCTGGAAGAGAACCGTACCCGCGCCGACGCCCGCATCCGCATCGCCCAGACGGTGCTGCAAACCGTCGGGACCCTCGCTTCACTCGTGGCGCTGATCGTCACGCTGACGCGATAGGCTGTATCATGGACCCCGAAACCCGCCCTGAAACCGACGACCGGGTGCTGATCTCGGATCATGCACGGGCCGAACAGGCTGAGGCTACGCTCTGGCAGACGCTCAGCACGTTGTATCGCTGGCGGCGGTTCATCGCCGGGGTGACGCTGCTGATGGCCGCCGCATCGGTTGTCATCAGCCTGCTGCTGCCCAACGAGTACCGCGCCACTACGCGGCTGCTGCTGCCCGACAGTGGCAGCGGCGGGCTAAGTGCCGCCCTGCTCGGCGACCTCTCCTCCGTCGCCAAGGGGTTTCTGGGTGGCCAGGTGGGTGACTACACCCGGTATCTGGCACTTCTGACCAGCCGTACCACCTACGAAACCCTGGTGGACAGCTTCGATCTGGTAACGGTTTATGAGGTTGGGGACAAGAAATTTCCCCGCGAGGAAGCCATCAAGCGGCTGGAAGACAACCTGGAGTTCGTGGTAGACAAGGAGTATGAATTCCTCTCGGTCAATGTGCTGGACCGCGATCCCGAACGGGCCGCAGCGATGGCAAACTTTCTGGCGCGTTTCCTGAACCACACCCAGGCCCGGCTCTCGTCGGAGACAGCAGGGAACCTGCGCCGATACGTGGAACAACGGTATGCCGAGGCCCAAAGCGCCGTCGATTCCCTGCTCGACGCCACCCGTGTTTTCCAGCAGCGCTACGGGGTGTTCGACCTGTCGGCCCAGACCCAGGGATTTTTCACCTACCTGGCAGAACTGCGGGCCAACACCTTGCAGGCGGAGATCCAGTACGAAGCCCTGCGGGAGCGGCTGGGAGAGGAGAACGAACAGGTGAAGACCTACCGCGACCTCTCCCGGTCGGCTGCCCGCAAGTATGCCGATGCTGTCGGCGGGCGCGAGGCACTCCTTCCCGTTCCCCAGAATACGGTCCCGGAGGTGGTGCGTCAGTATGCCGACCTGGAGCGGGAACGGATCATCCAGACCCGCATCCTGGAGATCGTAGCCCCGTTGCTGGAACAGGCCCGGTTCGAGGAGTTACGCAAGGTCGAAGCCGTGCAGGTGGTCGATATGGCCTTCCCACCCGCCCTGAAGGCGGCCCCCAAACGGTCTATCATCGTGGTGATGGCAACCCTCTCGGCTTTCTTGCTGACGGTGCTGTTTGTGCTGGTGTACACCTGGTGGGAACGCGAAGGTACCCGGATACTTTCCCGGCTACGCCGCCCCTGAAAGCTCATGGTCTCTGCCGCACGCCCCCTCCCGGTATCGGCTGTGCCTGGACGACCCTGGCTGTGGACTGGTCTGGGGCTAAGCCTGCTGGGGCTGCTCGGAATCTGCGGCTACCAGCCGAAGCTCCTGCTCTGGATACCCGTCTTGCTGCTGGGTTTGCTGATCGGTGGGCTGTTATTTACACGATATCGGGCTTACAACCTGTACGTTGTCCTGGCAGGCTTTGTCATCATCCTGGATTATACGGAGGGGCTGGAAATCCAGGAGGTTTTGTACGGCCTGTATTTCCTGGCGTTTGCCGCGCACTGGTTTGGGATGCGCCTGCTGGTGTACCGGGAGCCGATTGCCCCTGACCCGGCCAGCCGGGCCTTACTCTATTTTCTGTTCTACGCCGTCGGATCGTCTGCCTGGTCTCTGCTGTTCTTCGAAGCCCGTACCCGCGACCTGGTGGGTGAACTCTTCGCCGTCTCGGTGCTGGTGCTGTATTTCCCGATCCGTGAAGCCTGCGAACGGGATGCCCGCGCCGTCCGCCGCCTACTGTGGATCGGCGTGGGGATCGGGCTGTACGTGGTGGGGCGCAACCTGCTGCTGTACCGGGAGGCCCTGGGATCCGCCATCTACGTCTGGGAGATCACAACCGGGCGGGTGCCCCTGAACGAGATCCTGTTGCTGATGCCCGCCCTGATGACCCTCGTGCTGCTGCTGCACGCCAGGGCTTGGCTACACCGCCTCGGATTGGCCGTGCTCTTCCTGGGGTATTTCGGCGGGCTGATCCTGACCCAGAGCCGGGGCTACTGGGCAGCCTTTCTGGTGGGTGTGCTTCTTCTGTTTCCCCTGCTCGACGCCCGCAAGCGACTCAGTGTTGCCCTGCTGACCCTGGTCAGTATCGGGGGAGGGTTCCTGCTGGGGGTGCTGTTCTTCCCCAACGTCGTAGACCTGGTGCAGGTCGGCGTCATCTCCCGGTTCTCGTCCCTGGGAAACGCCTTCACCTCCGACCTCTCGATGGTCAACCGGCTATACGAAAGTGTGGCCCTGTGGGAGCGCATCCGGGTCAACCCGATCCTGGGCTATGGCACGGCGGCTCCCTTCCACTTCTTCGACCTGACCTTCGACGCCACCCGTCGTGACCCCTTTACCCACAATGCCTACCTGGGCCTCTGGTTCAAATATGGCTTGGTGGGGCTTGGCCTGATGCTCTTCTTTTGGGTCCAGGTGATCCGCACCGGGTTCCAGTTGCTCCGGCAGCCACACACGCCCGCCTTCCTCCGGTCGCTGGGCCTGGCCGTCATCGTATGTCTGTCCGCCGAGGCTCTGGTGGCGAATACGTCTACGCCGTTCCTGATAACCGACGGCAACCTCGTCTTTGCCTTGCTGGGGGGTCTGGTCATGGGTACGGCCGCCCGGACACGCCCCGGCCCGTCGTTGCAACCCCTGGAGACGCGATGGCTTCCCGGGTAATGCAGAACTTCACCTGGCTCACGCTGGGCAATGCGGTCGCCAAGCCGGTATGGCTGGCGTTCCTCACACTGGGCTGTGTTCGGCTGCTGGAGGAGGACGGCTACGGTGTCTTCACGGCTACGCTCGCCCTGACAGCCATCGTCAATACGTTCGCAGACCTCGGACTGGCACCGTACCTGGTGCGCGAAGTAGCCCGCCGCCTGCCAGACGCAGCCCGATACTTGACGAATTTCCTCGTCGCCCGGTTGTTTCTGGGGTTTCTGACGGTTCTCTGTTCCCTTGGGATGGGCTGGTTTCTGGGCTACCGCGGCGGCAAGCTGCTGGCCCTTCTCCTGGCGGGCAGCTACACCTTCCTTTTCAGCCTGCTGGACCTGGGCCGTTCGCTGTTTCGGGCCGTCGAGCGGATGGAGTTTGAAGCAGTCAACGTGCTGCTGGAAAAGCTGTTCGTCATTGGCCTTGGACTCGTGCTCCTGGGGGGCTTTCACACCCCGGTAGCCGTACTGGGGGGCATGGCTCTCGGCCTGCTCGTCGTCACCCTGGGCACCCTGGGGTGGATCCATCGGCACCTTACGGCCCTGCGGCTTGACCTGCTGGACACAGCCTTCCTGCGCCGGGCCGTTGTGGCTGCCCTGCCCTTCGGGCTGGCCGGCCAGTTTGTGATGATCTACTCCCGCACCGATGCCGTGATGCTGGATGTCCTGGTAGGGGCTTCCAGTGCAGGATACTACGGGGCCGCCTACCGGATCATGGAGTCGCTCATGCTCATCTCCTCCCTGGTCACGACGGCCATCTACCCCCGCCTCTCTTCCCTTTTCCACGAACAGCAGCACCACGCCTTCCATCGTCTTCTCCGGAATGGACTCCTGGCGAACCTGGGGATCGGCCTGACGGTCCTGGCTGGCCTTACTGTGTTCGCCTCTCCCCTGATGGTCCTCATCAAGGGCGACGCCTCTTTTGAACCCGCCGCCGGGGCCTTGCGCCTCCTGGGATGGGGGGTGCCCTTCATGTGTGTCAACGGCGTGCTGGCCACGGCCCTGACGGCCACAGACCAACAGAACCGGCTGCTGGTCTGGCTGGGACTCTCGGTCCTGGTCAACATCGGCCTGAACAGCCTGCTCATCCCGGCCTATACGATCACGGGGGCCTGCGTCGCCACCCTGGCAACCGAAATGCTCCTGACGGGCATGCTCGCCTTCACCCACCTGCGCCGGCCCTGGTTCGGAAATGCCGCTACCTCCTGAAATGGATTGCTCCACCATTATCGTCAGTTACAACACCTTCGCCCTGACACGGGAGGCCGTACGGTCGGCCCTGGCAGCGGCTGAAGGGCTGGCGCATGAAGTGATTGTAGTGGACAATGCCTCGCCGGACGATAGTGCGGCGCGACTGAAGCAAGCGTTCCCGGCAGATCAGTTTCCCCAGGTACACCTTCTGGCGAACACGAAAAACACGGGCTTCTCTGCTGCCAACAACCAGGGTGCCCGGCAAGCAACGGGGGCGGTACTCTTCTTCCTGAACCCCGACACACTTGTACATGGGCAGGCAATCCGCATCCTCTACGACTTCCTGAGGCACCATCCGGAGGCTGGGGCGGTGGGGCCGCACGTGCTGAATGCCGACGGAAGCGACCAGGCCAGTACCTTCCGCTTCATCTCGGCCGGGGAGATCATCCGCCAGCACCTGCCCCTCACCTCCCTGCTCCGGGGTGCCGACTACCGCCTCG
>CAZLRO010000030.1:0-21692 GCA_964561865.1 uncultured Rhodothermaceae bacterium
CATGAAAACCGCACTGGCGCTCTTCTATGCCGAGGCCTTCCGGAGGGGCCAACAGGCGTGAAGGTTCGGTGCAAATCGGCATGCACAAACCGTGTTTACGGGTTGGCATGGCAACACTTGCACTGCGTCAGCCCAGAATCGCAACAGGCATCCTTGCCGCCGGAACAATTGACCGAACAACTACCTCCACTCCCGGAGATGCTGCAACTGGTCGCGCCATCTCCTCCAGAACTGCACTCATACGTTGTATCACCAATATTGCACTGATCTGGCAAGCGGGAACCACCCTTGCCGACCGGTTGACGTTTACAGGACTGATAGACCTCAAACACGGTCTTTTCACCTGCTTTTGCGGCTGATTTTTCGATGGGAATCGTATGGTTGGCCGGGATGGTTCTCGACAGCCCATATCCATCATAACGTTCTGTAGTGAGTACACTACCGCTTTGCCAGCCGATCTCTTTCAGCAACGCTTCTGTCGTCATGGTCGCCTCTTCCGAGAGGCGAAGGTGCAGTACGAAAGGCTTGTCTAAGGCCACCACCAAAACGTTCCCATGCTTGTCATAGTAGGTGCGGGCCTGGTCGAGCACATGGGTCACGGAAGTGACTGGTGCGGTTTCCATCTGAAGCAGGAAGACCTGATCGGCAAAGCCATCGGGTTTTTTTACTGCTTCCTGGGCATCAAGGACGGCCACCAGGTCTACGATCCCGCTTTCTTCCACCTGCCGGATGGTCACCCGACCAGTGGTCACATCCCAGAACTCACCGAGCAGGGCAGGGTCTTTGAGTTGCAGCGCGAAGCCCGCACCTGGCGGATTAGAATCGCACTGTAATGCACCGACTACTAGCACCAGCAGGCACAGGCCGAAAAGAATCAGGAGCGGTTTCATAGGAAGTGTGCATACATGTTATCTAAAGCTTGCTAAACTAGCATAATAAAAAAAACGGGCAGAAGTCAAGATCTAACGCCTTTGAACAGGTCTAAGTTTTCTGTTTTCATAATTTGGTTATGTGAAGCCATAGGGGAAGGGGAGCATTTTATAGTCAAAATGACGATATTTAATTCCGATCTTTTCTGTTTTCTGTTGACGTACCGGGGTCGTCATTGGGGGGGTGAAGCCACGTAGTGCGTTGGTATGCCCCCTGTTCCGGCGGCTCCTTCTCCGAATTTTCGGGTGTTTGGGCACCGGGTACATTGTTCCCGTCGTCGCCGATACCGTATCTTAGCCACCCTTCGACAGCCTTGTATCTACCTGGACCATGTTCACGTTTCTTGTCATCCTGATTGCCCTCATCGCCGTGCTGATGGTACTGGTGGTGCTGGTGCAGAGCGGCAAGGGGGGCGGCCTGGCCGGCATTGCCGCCGGTGGGGCCACGACCCAGATCCTCGGCTCGCGCCAGGCCCCCGACATCCTTGAAAAGGCCACCTGGACGCTGGGGACGGCCTTCATCGTCCTGTGCATCCTGACCAACTTCTTCATTGACAAGACCGGGGCGCAGGAGAGCGTGATCCAGGGGCGTTCGCAGCAGGAGCAGGCGCAACCGGCCCCGACGCTGCCGCAGGACGGGCAGACGGCCCCGGCGCAGCAGGCGCCTCCGGCCTCGAACGAGGCGGCTCCTTCGGGGGGCAACACCGCGCCTGCGCCGAGCGGCAACTGAAATATCCCGACGATGGGTTCAGAGGCGGATGCCCCGGCAGGTATCCGCCTCTATTTGTTGTTGTGCTGCGTGTGCGAAATGGCCGTGGCGGATGCCGACCTGTAAGCCGAATTCTGTCTGCCCGTCGGGCGGCCACGATGCCCGGGTCGGGGAGACCATCATCTATCTGGGACCGCCGTCGCCGGCGGCCTCGAGCGGCCTACCCGCGCAGCGGCTTGGACGGGCCGCCGTATCCCGGCCTCTCCGGCGGCGCCGGAACGACAGGCTGGGTGCTGCGCTGTTTGGCCTTGCACCGCGTGGGGTTTACCCAGCCGCCCCGGTCGCCCGGGACGCTGGCAGGCTCTTACCCTGCCGTTTCACCCATCACCTGATCCTCCGGGAAGCCCGGAGGCCATCGGCTGGTCTGCTCTCTGTTGCACGTGCCGTCACTGCCGGTGGCCCGGCAATGCCTTCCCGTTAGGAAGCACGCTGCCCTGTGGTGTTCGGACTTTCCTCATCCCGCAAGGATTCCTCCCTGGGGGACGCGATGGTCCGGTCGGCATCCAGTCTGGTCCGGTCTCCGGGGGCGGTCAACCGGAAAGGGTTGTTGCCTAGTGCGCTTCCGGGATCGTCATCTCCCCGGCGGCCTCCTGGTACAGGTCCAGGTCCACGATGATGCGCCCGGTATGTTCGCAAGTGACGATGCGGTTGCGCTGGCGGATTTCGAGCTGGCGCTGGGGCGGGACGGCATAGCCCCCCGCGGCCCCGCGTTCCAGGGGCACCACCGCCCGTCCATCCCGGATGCGCCCCCGCAGCCGCTTGTAGGCGCGCAGGTAGCGGGCATCGACCAAATTCTCGGCCTCCAGACGCAGGTTTTCGAGGTCGCCCTGCTCCTGCCGGGTGTCGGAAAGCACCTCGTTCAGTTCCCTGTGCTTATGCTCCAGCACCTCCACCAGCTCCACCAGCCGGGCCTGTGCCTGCTCGATGGTCAGGTTGTGGGCCGGGATGTTCAGGTCGATCTCTTCGATCCGGGCGCGGGCGTCGATGATGCGCTGTTTCTGTGCTTCGATCTCTTTGGTGAGCGAATCGTATTCGCGGTTGTTGCGCACTTGCAGTTGCTGCTCCCCATAGCGGATGATCAGTCCCTCGCTCTCCTTGATGTCCATCTCGGCCTGTCGGCGAGACACCTGGCTCTCCTGAAGCTCCCGCTTGAGCTTTTCGATGCGGGTGGTCAGGCCGGCCTGCTCGTCTTCCAGGTCCCGGATCTCATCGGGCAGGTCGCCCCGCAGCTTCTTGAGCTGGTCGATGCGGCTGTCGAGCAACTGGAGGCGGACGAGGGCCTTGAGCTGGTCGCTGATACTGCTGTCCTGGGTGGTCGCCATGCGTCTTGAAAGGGTGGTGGCACGCAAAAAAGTGAACCATTCAAACGCGGGGGGCAGGCGAAAGTTCACCGCATTTCGTGCGAAGAATCAGCGGTTCGGCACAAAGGTTTGGATGGGACTGGTGCGGATGCGCGTCCGGTGCCAGCGCAGGTCGGGGAAATGCCCTTGCAGGTGGGCGATGAGCAGGGCTTCGGTGAGGGCTTCGGTTTCGTAGTGCCCGGCGTCGATGCAAGCCATGCGGGGGGGGCCGTCCAGGTCCAGCACGTCGAAGAACTTGTGGTAGGTCACGTCGGCGGTGACGTAGGCGTCGGCCCCGGCGTCCATGGCCCGCCCGATGAGGTCGCTGCCAGAGCCGCCGCAGACGGCGACGGTGCGGACGGTTGTGGTGGGGTCGCCCACGTAGCGCAGGCTGCCGGTCTCCAGCCGTTCGACCACCCGGTGCAGGAAAGCCGGGAGGGATTCCGGCACCGGCAGGTGGCCGATGGCCCCCAGGCCGGCCTGGGGGGCGGGCTGCTGGACTGGGTACACGTCGTAGGCCACCTCTTCATATGGGTGGCTGGCTCGCAGCGCCGCCACTACCGCTGGCAGGTGCCAGCGGGCAACCTGCACTTCCAGCCGGGCCTCGTCCACGCGCTCGACCCCACCGCCGGGGGTGCCGACGAACGGGTTCGCTGCCGCCGTGGCCCGGAAGTACCCGGTGCCGGTGCTGGCGAAGGCGCAAGCGTCGTAGTGCCCGATCTGCCCGGCACCGGCTGCGGCCAACGCCGTTCGCACGGCCTCCAGGTGGGTGAGCGGGACGAACGTGGCGAGCTTGACCAGCAGGTTGTCCATCGGCTCAAGGAACCGCACACCTTCCAGCCCCAGGTGCTCGGCCAGGGCAAACGAGACCCCACCCGGCGCTGCGTCGAGGTTGGTGTGGAGGCTGTAGAGGGCGATGCCCGCCTGTGCCAGGCGCAGCGCCAGCCCCCCCGCCCAGTGTGACGGGGTGAGGCTTTTCAACGGACGGAAGAGCAGCGGATGGTGGGTCAGCACCAGCGTGGCGCCCACCGCACGGGCCTCCTCCATCACCGCCGGGGTCAGGTCCAGCGCCACCACTACCGCCGCCACCTCCTGGGCAGGGTCGCCCACCTGCAAGCCCACGTTGTCGTAGGACTGGGCTAAGCCCGGAGGTGCCCAGGCTTCCAGCACACGGGCAATGTCGCGGATCGTGGTCATCAGGGGCTGTGTAGTTGTCCGGCTGGAATCTAGGGCAAGGTCTCCCCGAAAATCCATACCAGCGGGGGTGTATGCAATGGGTCTGGGGCGGTGTTGCCAATCATGGCGGCTTTGTGACAACGGTCACAGCTTTGTCGTCATTCCGCCACGTTTCTGTACGGGGGGTGACAAGCAGGGGTGGAATCGACGATATTGCACGCACTGCTGACCCTGCGCCTCCTGGCCGAATGTCCGCGTTGCCACTGCTCTGATGGGGGCATCCGGTTTTTCACGAGTCGCATCCTGGTGCTGCAATTGAGGGAAGTGCAGTACTTTCATGCGAGCGCCCCGCTTCCGGCCTGGAGGCGGGGCGTTTCTGTTATGGTGCGGAGGTGTCCGTTACCGTGTTTCCAGCGCATGGAGGGCATCGGCGAACTGCTGGCCGAGGTCGAGGTAGCCTGCGCTGTCGTAGTGCCAGGGGTCGGTGTAGGCATAGCCGTCGGTGCTGGTGATGAGGGCGGCGTGGCTGTCCGCAGCCACGAAGTGGGCCTGGCCTTCCCGCACGATTTCGCCGAAGGTCCACACCCTCCCATCGGCGTCCTGCCCGGAGTCGGAAATGCGTCCGACGGCGACGGGCAGGTCAGGGTTGCCGAGGGCGGCCCGCAGCAGGGTTATCAGGTACTGGAGGTGGTCGGCATACCGGTGCGCCACTTCCGTGTTGACAGTGGCATCGGCCTCGCCCTGCATCCACAGGATGCCCGCCGGGACGAGCACGTCCACCATGCCGTCGCCGTCGAGGTCGGTGTGGGCCAGGGCGTTGTGTAGGGTGGCAAGGGCATGGTCGTACTGGTTGATCCCGTTGCGGCCCCGGTAGTCCGGGTCCCAGGCCCCCGCTGTTCCGGCGGCCAGTGTGTCGAGGGCCGTTCCCCCTTTTGCGTATTTGATGAGGGCGATCCGCTGGCCGGGGTGGTGCTGCTGCATCCGCCGGGCAAACGTCAGTTCTGGCCCGAACCGGTCGCTGTAGTGGTTGGCCGTGCCGTCGAAAAAGAAGCCGGCACCATGTCCGGGCTGGAGCTGCGTCCAGCGCCCGCGCCCCTCCGCCGGGGCATCGTCGCGTGTGGGAGTACTCTGGAAGATCAGAACCTCCGGCAGGGGCGCCTGCAAGTCCAGTGGCAGGTCCTGCACGTGCCCGAAGCCTGCCATGTTCGACTGCCCACCCAGAAAATAGACGCGGTAGACTGTCTGTTGTGGGGGCATGGTGGTGTCGCACCCCAGCATGAGCAGGCAGGACAGCAACACGGTGCGCATGGATTCGAGAGTGCGGATTGTGGATTTGAGGTTGTAGGTGCCGCCTGCCCCTCGTGCCCTTGCGAGGAGCGCAGCGACGAAGCAATCTCAACGGTGGGAACGGGCGCGGCGTTGCTGCGCTGTTTCCAGGTACTACAACTCCGGAAGTCCCCTCTCCCCGAGGGGTGGCTCCTAATTATAGTCAAATTGACGATAATTATAGTCAATTTGACTATAATTTGAAGACGGGGTGTGTCGCAGCGGTTGTATCAGCACCGGCGTTGCGGTCGGCAGGGGCAACACACCCCGTCCCGCCCGGCTGGTGCCGTGCGGGCCACCCCTCTCAAGAGGGGATTTTTTCCAAGTGCCAAGCCCCGTAGGGACGAAGGCCCGACCCCGGACGATGCGGCGGTGTGCCGGGATGAACCAGGCCCCCGTAGGGGCGAAGGCCCTCTTCGTCCTCCAAGCACAGGCACAACTCCAGCACCCCGTCCCCTGCGTTGGCGGGTATCCGGTTTCGCAATATATTGCACCAGTCTTACTATTCGGGGGTAAACATGGCGGACGTTCAGGGCAAGACGGTCTTCATCACCGGTGCGAGCCGGGGGATTGGCCTGGCTATCGGGCTGCGGCTGGCGCAGGCAGGGGCCAACATCGTCATTGCGGCCAAGACCGACGTGCCCCATCCGAAGTTGCCTGGCACGGTCTATACAGCGGCGGAAGCCATCGAGGCGGCGGGTGGGACGGCGTTGCCGCTGGTAGTGGACATCCGCGACGAGGCGCAGGTGGCGGACGCCGTGGCGCAGGCCGTGGGCCGGTTTGGCGGAATCGATGTGCTGGTCAACAATGCCAGCGCCATCTTCCTGGCCGGGACGCAGGAGACGCCGATGAAGCGGTTCGACCTGATGCACCAGGTGAATGTCCGTGGGACGTTTCTGTGTTCGCAGCACTGCCTTCCGTACCTGCTCCAGGCGGCGAATCCGCACATCCTGACCCTCTCGCCGCCGCTGAATATCGAGGAGCGCTGGTTCGCCCCGCATGTGGCCTACAGCATCGCCAAGTACGGGATGAGCCTGTGCGTACTGGGGATGGCGGGCGAGTTTCGGGGGCGGGTAGGGGTGAATGCCCTCTGGCCGCGCACGCTCATCGCCACCGCTGCCGTGCAGAACCTGCTGGGCGGCGACGCCATGATCCGGGCGTCCCGCACGCCTGAGGTGATCGCCGACGCGGCGTACTACATCCTCTGCCGCGATGCCCGCACGACAACCGGACAGTTTTTCATCGACGAGGCGGTGCTGGCCGAGGAGGGCCTCACCGACCTCTCCCGCTACGCTGTCGATCCCACCCAGCCGCTGATGCCGGATCTGTTTGTGTAGAGACGCTCAGGGCAAGGCATGCCCGGCACCTCGTCTACCGAAACAACTGGTCGTCCAGCGTCGGGTTGACGTCGATGCGGGCGAGGGTTTGCACGATGGTGTCGGCGTCCATCCGGGGGGCCGTGTGTGTCGTCCGGCGCGGCGCTTACCGGCTCAGCCAGTAGTTGAGTTTGAGGGCGAAGAAGTTGTTGGGCTTGGCCTCGAACAGGCGGCTGACCGAGGGCCGCAGCCGGAATTCTCCGATGTCCTCGAAGTCCGAGCGGTCCTGCGTCCAGACGAGGTAGAACACTGATCCGGGCTTAAACTCCCAGCGCAGCACCGCCGTCCCGCGCAGCGACTTGAAATTGAAGTTCGGGTTGGGCAGGCCCAGTGCCGCCGCCGGGCCGTCGCCGTCGGGGTCGGCAGTGAGGGTCTCCGGGTCGAACGTCGAGCCGTCCTCGCCGTAGGTCAGGAAGTCGTAGCTTCGGGCGCGGGCCAGTTCCTTGTAGTCCTGGTACTTGCCGGAAGAGATCAGCGGCTGGGCAAAGAGCTGGAAGCTCAGCGTGGGCGTGAACGTCCAGTTCAGCCGCACCTCCGAGGAGAAGGTGGTCTGGTCGAGCGTGGCGAAGACGTAGCGCCGCCCGAAGGTGGCAACGGCCAGCGGGTCGTTGTAGGCGTTGACCCACTGCGCGAAGGTGTGTTCCCGGCTCAGCGCCGGCTCCAGCGCCAGCGACAGGTTCGGCGCGGGCTTCCACTCGACTTCTGGCCCGGTCGTATACTCCCACGACTGCTCCTGGAGGTAGCTGAAGGTGCTGTAGCCAAAGACCCACGGCTTGCGGCTGTCCGAGCTGATCTCGCCGCCGATCTGGAAGCCGGGTGGGTTCAGGCTCAGTGGCCCCCCTCGCGTGCGCCGGTTGTTGACCGTCTGCGGGTTGAAGGCGGAGTTGAAGAACAGCCCGTAGTAGTTTTTGAACTGGATGAACCCGCTGGCGAACAGCCCGCTCCAGATGTTGTTGCCGTCGAAGTCCCGGCTCTGGAAGACGGCGGCGTTCAGGTTGATGAACCGGTAGAACGACTTCGGCTCGGTCCAGCGGCGGCTGACGACGAAGTGGCCGTTGATGATGTTGCTGTTCCAGGTGAAGCCCACGTCGTTCAGGTCGAAGCCCGGCGACCAGAAGCCCACCGCCGTGTTGATGCGCCAGCGGCCCTGCTGCTTGTTCAGCATCACCCGCCCGCCCAGGCCGGTGAGCGCGGTGGCGCTGGAATCGACCTCTACGGCGTCGAGGTCCGGGCGCTGGAAGTAGTGCAGCGAGTTGCGCTGGAGCGCGGTGATGCGGGCCTCGGTGCCGCGGATATGCGACCCGGCCAGCCAGCCCGTCACCACGTAGTTGCGGTTCTTGTCGAGGAACGTCCAGCCATCAATGCCCACCACGTAGGCGTTGCTGTTGATCTGGTCGGCCAGGCGCGGGTCCTTGAAGTCACGGGCGGCGATGGTGGAGATGAACCCCAGGGCGCGGTAGCCCTCGTTCACCTCGCGCTGGCCCCGGACGATGCCATAGTAACTCAGCGGCTCGACTTCTACCTCCGAACGCACATCGTCCAGCGACAGGTCAGCGTAGGCGCGGTCGGTCAGGGCTTGCACCGTGCCCACGTTCCAGCCACTGCCGAGCCGCCCGGTGAGCTTGGCCGCGCCGAGGATGCGGGTGCCCTCCGGGTAGTTCGTGTAGTCGGCCCCCGGCGTGCTGCCACGGGGGGCACCCCCCAGCCGCCGGCTGTAGAAGAAGTCCGGGTTCCCGAAGTTGAACCCCCAGAAGTTGTTCGAGCCGCCGAAGCCGAAGTTGAAGACGTTGGCGCCCTCCACGAAGAACGGACGCTTCTCCTCGAAGAAGGTCTCCACGTCGCTGAGGTTGACCACCGCCGGGTCCACCTCCACCTGCCCGAAGTCAGGGTTGACCGTGCCCACGAGGGTGAGGTTGCTGGTGATGCCGAGCTTGAAGTCCGCCCCGACGGCGGGCACATAGCGCGAGCCATCGTTGAACGGGTTGCCGTCGGGCTGGTCGGTGAACTCGGCGCGGGTGGTGAGGTAGGGCATCAGCTCCATCTGGCGGCGGGGCTGGATGCCCTGGATGCCGTTCAGGTCGAAGAAGCGGGAGACGAAGCCGCTCTGCCCACGCGGGGTGTAGACGAGGAAGATTTCCTCGTTCTTGCGGGCGATATCCCGGCGGAAGTTGATCCCCCATACGAACTCGTTGGGCTTGAAACGCATCTGCGAGTAGGGGATGCGCATCTCGACGGTCCAGCCCTGCGCGTCGATGCGGGCCTTGCCCTCCCAGACGCCATCCCACGTCTCGTCGTCCCAGTCGTCGTTCATGAGCACGCCGTCGAGGAGCGTGCCGCCGGCGTTGACGCCGAAGTAGTAGCCGGTACGGCGGTCGTGGTAGGGGTCGAGGAAGACGCCGAAGAGGTCGGAACTGAGTTCGGCATCGCGCCGACCGAGCTGGGCGATGATGGAGTCCGGGGCGCTGTCGTAGAGCCGTGCGCCGACGTAGAGCGCGTCGTTGTCGTAGACCACCCGTACCTCGGTGCGTTCGGTGGGGGCTGCGCCCTCTACCGGCTCGCTCTGGGTGAAGTCGGTGATGACGGGGGCCTGTGCCCAGGCTTCGTCGTCGAGGCGGCCGTCCAGGCTCAGGGCCAGCGTCCTGCGCACCGTCGAGACCTCACGCCGGGCGGCCCGGGTGTCCAGCGTCTTGTCAGCCGGTGCCGGGTCGTCGGCCGTTGCCAGCGTCTGGTGGGCCACCGCGTGCCGCGTTCCTGCCAGCGTTCCGATGAGGATGAGGGCTGCAACCAGCCTGCTCCTGCGCGTCTTCATGAAGCCTCCAGTCGTATCAGGGTGAGGTGGACGGTAGACACGGGATGGGTTTAAAGGGTTGACAGAGGAGTTTGTCGGCCTTTGGGACGGCTTCTCGGCCTTTGGTTTTGCTCTTTAATTCCCCTCCTTGGACAAGGAGGGGCCAGGGGTGGTTGGATCACCGTCTGTCATCGACCACCCCCATGACCGATCTCATGAGATCGGTCATCCTCCTGTCCAGGAGGGGCACTCGGTAGGGCGTTTGGAACGGGCTGCACTCCGAGATCCGCAAGAGATTGCCACGTCTTGGTCGATCTCATCAGGGTCGATCTCATGAGATTGACCCTGATCGACCCTGCTCCTCGCAAGGACATGATCCGCAATCCTCAGACCCGCACGAGGTACTGGAACTTGAAGAAGAACTGGCGGTCGGTCTGGCGCAGGCCGATGGGGGTGCCGTCCTGCCGCCCGAAGTCCTGTACATCGTGCGTGGAGCCGAGGTAGAACGCCGAGAACGGGTTGATCCGGTAAGTGATGAGCGGGTCTACGTCGAAGCGCTCGCTGAAGTCGTTGTACTGGGTGACCAGGCGCAGGAAGAGCCGCCGGGTGAACTGGTAGCTCGTGCGGGCGCGGGCGATGTAGCCGCTGAAGACCTCCTCGTCCGTGTCGAGGGTGTGGAGCTGCGAGTAGTTGAAGGTCGGCTCGATCCGCAGGCGTTCGGTCGGGCGGAGGGTACCGAAGAGTTCGACGTCCAGGTTGTTGCCCATTTCGGGCGTGGACAGGTTCCGGGCGATGGCCCGGCCCCGGCTCACAAACCCGCCGAGTTGGACGGCCTTGTTGAAGTTGGATTCGACGAAGGCGTTCACCCGGCGCAGGCCGCGGAAATCGATCTCCTGGAACACCTCGTTGCTCACCACCAGCGCGCGCACGCCGACGAACGTCTGGCCCTTCATGCGGGTGCGCAGGCCCAGCCAGAGGTACTCATCCTTGCGCTGGCCGTCGAAGTTCCAGTCGTAGCCCGCCAGCACGTCCGGCATGATGCGTTCGACGAAGCCATTCTCGCGGTAGAAAGTGTACATCTGGAAGAGGATCACCCGCTGCCAGTTGTTCTGGAAGACGAAGCCGTTGTCGGCGCGGAAAGTGGGGCTGGTGGCCCAGTAGTCGAGGTCGAAATTCCAGTGGCGGGCGTCGCGTTCGAGGCTGGCATAGGCGGCATAGCCGTTGAACTGCTCGCCGTCGAAGGTGCCGGTGTGGTTCTCGTCGCCGAAGGTGCGCTCGTCGCGGTAGAGGTCCGGGTTGTTCGGCTCGACGGTGCGGCTGCCTACGGCCTGCCATTCGAGCGAATACTTTTGGGAGAGGCGGAACGTCCCGTCCAGCCCAACGACCGAGCCGGAACCCCCGTCGTCGAGCCGCCGGTCGGTGATGAGCGCGCCGACGTAGGAACTGGAGCCGAAGGTCTGCTTGGCACGGAGGATGTTGGACACGCTCTCCCGGGCCTGTGCTGTGCCGCTGCCTTCCTCGAAGGGCAGCACGAAGGGGGTGTCGCGGTCCCGTGCCCCGATGTAGCCGACGCTCGTCCGCCCGGAGCGGCCCGTCAGCTTGGCGGCGGTGAGCGGGTTGTTGATCGTGCGGGTGTAGACGGCGTTGATGGTGGTGTTGAACAGGTCGCTGCCCTCCTGGAAGAACGGGCGGCGTTCCGGGAAGAACAGGGCGAACGTGGTGTTGACGTCCACCTGGGCGGCGTCGGCCTCGATCTGGCTGAAGTCCGGGTTGAGCGTCAGGTCGGCGATGAGGTTGGGAGAGAAGCTGTACTTGAGGCCGAGCGAGGGGTCTGCCGAGAGCCGCCCGCTGTCCAGCCCGCCACGGGGGTTGGCAGCATCGGCGAGGGTGCTGGACTGCGAGCCGGTCAGGGCGGGCAGGAGTTCGAGCTTGCCGCCGGGCTGGATGCCCTGCAACCCGCTGATAGCACCCATCTGGCACAGCCAGCAAGGGTCATCCCGGCTGATGGCAGCCCACGAGTAGGTGTTGCGGCTCTCGCGGGGGCGGGTGATCCAGAAGTTGAGCTTCCACGTCTGCACATCCCGGCTGGGGAACCGGAGGCTGCGGAACGGCACGGCCATCTCCACCTGATACCCGGTGTCGGTGATCCGGCCCGACGACTGGAACACCACGTCGAACCCCAGGTCTTCATCCCCCCCGTTGACGATACGGGTATCGCCCTGGATGCCGATGGGGTTGGCCGCCAGGAAATAGGACCAGGCATTGTCCCCGTAGGTGTCGAGGATGACCCCCACATAGTCATCCTGCCAGATGTTGTCGCGGTCGGTGAGGGTCTGGCGGATGGCCTTCGGGTCGTCGTAGATACGGAAGGCGAAGTAGATATGCTCCGCGTCGTAGGCCGTCCACGTCTCGATGTCGATAGGAGGACGGGTGTTGTCGCCCGGATTGGTCTCGGCGAAATTGGTGGCCCGCGCCGACGCCTGCCAGGCGGCCTCGTCGAGGTTGCCGTCCACCTTGATGGGTTGGCGAAGGGCCTGCAACGACAGTTCGGGCCGCACATTAGGGGTGAACGGCTCCGTCGAAGCGGAGAGGATGGGCTGGGCCGAGGTCTGGGCGAGACCAGGCAGGCACAGCAGCAACAGCAGGGCCGAAAGGGTAGCTGCGCGCATGAAAAGTAGGGTGTGGCGTGGAGTAATGGCTAAACAGAGCGCCCGAGCCGTCCAAAGGTTTACATCCTTTCAGGCCGGCAACAGACGCGAAAGCCATACGCTAAAAAATTAGCAGGGTTACAGGCCAGGTCAGGATTTGTTGCGAGCAGGCTCGTTTCGATTGCAGGCCGTGCATCCGGGACTTCGGATTGCGGATCTCGGATCATGTCATTGCGAGGAGCAGGGTCGATCAGGGTCAATCTCATGAGATCGACCCTGATGAGATCGACCACAAGCCTGCCCCCGCAGGCGGGGGTGGCAACGTCCATGTGTAGCGGTTTCTCCGCGTCATGTCCTGCCCCCGCGCAGGCGGGGGTGGCAATCTCGACGCTGGGATTACTGCGACACTGTTGCCCTTCTCCCAGGCACCCCGCAAGTCCCTTCTTGAGAGGGATGTGTCGCAGCGTTTGTACCAGCACCGACGCCTTCTCTTGCACCGCAAGGCGGCACCACACCCCGTCCCACCCGGCTTGCGCCGTGCGGGCCACCTCGTCTGACGATCTCATGAGATCTTCAAGAGGGGACTTTTCCAAGCACCAAGACCCAAGCAGCCAACGGCTACCAGCTACACCCCTGTCTCATTCTGATTTTTTTGCGACTTGGCGCGATTATTGACGCTCTGAACCGTTGTATCAGATCGGAACAGCCCCCTGTGCTCCGGATGAACAAGCTGACTTTTTGAAACCGTTCAAATCGAGATAAGGATATGGGGCAGCAGCAGCTTATCCTCCTGGTGATCGGCGTCGTGGTGGTGGGCATTGCCATCATGCTCGGGTTTCAGGCCTTCACCGAAGGGTTGAAGAAGACCAACCTGGATGCCCTCATCAACGATGCCAACGCGGTTGCGTGTGACGCCCAGATCTGGCGTGCCAAGTCGCTGGTGAACGGTGGTGGTGGAGGAAATCCGTCCAACGACATGTGGCATGGGCTGGCGTTCTCGAAGCTGGGCTATCCGGTAGAAGACGACGGTAGCTACCTCAACCCCAACGGCATGTTCACCCTTGTCGACGAAGGCAACAGCGTATTGACGATCACAGCACGCAACCCTTCGCTCGGCAATGAAGTTGTCTTCACGGTAACGGGCATGAGTCCAGATGACATCATCTACGTCATCAACCCGAATTATACAGGCGATTGACTGGAACCTGCACGCGAGACTTAATTCCCATTTCGGTACGTCGATAGCTTGAATAACCGGGGGTGATAGCAGCAACCACGTTGTGCCTCCGGCGAATCCCGACAACGGGGCGATTGTTCAAGCAACGTTGGCATTACGGCCAGCGGGAGTACGGTTCATGGCCGAGTTGAGTCTCCAGCAGTTTCTCCACGCCGAGGTGGATGCCGAAGGGGCACGCTACCGGGTGCTCCAGGGCTTGCAGGAAATGCAGCAGGCGCTCCGCCACAACATCATCTACCCCCACCTGGGCGACCTCATTCACCTGCACCACACGTTGCGGACGGTGTTGCAGCAGTTCGAACAGATGCGCCAGGCCCTGCCAGGCATCCTCCGCGAGATTGATACCGAAGCGCAGCGGCTCGTCTACGACCGCCCGGCGTTCGTGCCGATGGGGATGGTGGAGGAGTTGATCCAGTGGTCGATGCCGCAGATCGAGGAGACCATCGAGGAAGGACGCACGGTCTTCGAGTTCGTCGACGGCCAGTTGCACCTGGAAGGGGTGGGGCTGGTGCCGGCCTACCAGAATGAAGGCTACCTGATGGTAGCCGACACCGGGCGCAAGCAACTGCATGTCTTCCGCTACCACCTCTCGAGCCTCATGCAGGCCGACGAACGCTACCGCAGCCTCAGGACAGCCCTGGTGCAGAGCCTGTCCCAGCCCACGATCCGCCTCTCACCCCAGGAAGTAAAGCTGCACCTGGTAGCCGAGCGCCGCGACCTGCCCAACCCCGCTACCTGGATCGTCGAGACGGAGGTGGATTTCCCCTTCGAATCCACTGTGTTGCCCGTTGCCAAGCGCAAGCTGATGCGCCACCTCTGCGGCCCCACCGGTCGGGCCTGATGGAATTATAGTCAAATTGACGATATTTTCGCACCACCCGCGTCAGGGCTGGACTTTGGAGGAGAGGAGGGAGAATCGGAGGCGGGCACCGCCCGTTCCCAGTTCGATCAGGTCGCCGTCTTGCAGGTACACCACTTGGTGCGGATGGGCCGACACCTCCAGGCGGCGTTCGCCCCGGTAGCAGATCAGCGGATTGTCGCCGTCGCGGACGAGTCGCCAGGCATTGTTTTTCGGCTCGAACTGGATGGTGGCATGGATACGGCCCACCCGTTTGTTGCTGTGTTGTTGGGCCTCAGTTAGTTCCGGGTGGTGGTCCGGGTCGAGAAACACCATGAGGTTTCGGCGTAAGGCCCCGTTGGAGAGCCGGTGTTCATCCCCTCGTCCGATGGTCATGGGTATCTGCGGATCGAGGCGGTATTTGGTCTTTCTGGCTTTACCAGCCAGGACGCTCAGGCTTGCCTGTGCGGTGGGGAGGTGTTCCGGTGGGGGGGGAGGTTCAGGTGAGGTACCCTGTTGTGGTGTTGCCTGGGGAAGTGCCGGCACGGCTTCCGGCGTACTGCGCAAGGCCAGCACGTAGAGCGGCTGTCCGGGGGGCACGTTCCAGCCGGGTTCGAACGCTTCGGTCATCCGGGCTACACACGTCCAGTCCTCCATCAGGAGCCAGCCGCGTTCCCGGAGGTGGGTAGCCAGGTCTTCCGACAGGGGCGGCAGTTCGTGGAAGAGGGCCTGCTCGTAGAGCTGCCGCAGGTTCGGGTCCGCCATGCAGCACCAGACTTCGATGCGGTTGATGGGGATTGGGCCGCGGGCCTTGCGGTGCGGTTGCAGGGCGGCCAGGATGGCCTCGAGGACCGCGTCCCGGAGTTCGAGCGGGGTGGGAGGGTCTTTTTCCTTCCGGCCCCATTGCTGGAAGTATTCAAGCAGTTTCCGGATCATCGTCCTGGTGGCTTGGGGTAGTTTTCATTCTGGAGGTGATCGAAGAGGCGGTAGGCGAGGGCGGCGGCGTTGCTGGAGGCTCCGCCGCCCTCGATCAGCACGCAGAGTACCAGACGGTGATAGCCCGCTGGGGGGGCCACGCCCACATACCAGGCATCGTTGTTACGGCCCTGTCCCCGTTGTGCGGTGCCGGTCTTGCCAGCCACGCTGAGGCGGGTGAGAGGGGTTTCAGTATTGCCTGGTACCTGTTTCATGTAACGCAGCAGCTGCCGGGCGGCCTCCGGGTGTTTGAGCACAGAGTCGGGTCTTGGGGCCGAGACGCGCTGCCCCTGCTGTTCGAGCACGTACCGGGCAGGATGGTGCAGGCCGTCGTTGGCGATCAGCCCGGCCAGGGCCGCGATGTTCAGCGGGGCGGCCACCACGCTGCCCTGTCCCCAGGCCGGTTGTGCTTTCGGCCATGCCAGCTCGGTGCGCAGCAAGGTCCGCTGCTGGCTCCAGGGCGAGCCCCGGCCTTTCATGTTCACCCCTACAGCCCGGTAAACCTCCAGCAACTCGTTGGTAAGTCGGTATTGCTGGGCCAGGCGGAGGAAATAGACGTTGCTGGATGCGATGATGGCCTGTTCCATGTTGACGAGGCCGACCGGTTCGTCGCTCCGGATCTTCTCGTCTGCCCGGACGAACGTAGTGATGGTGTCGGCGGCCATGCCGAGCTTGTTGTAGGCGGCGGTAGCGGTAGCCAGCTTGAGCGTGGAGCCGGGTGCCCGCTGGGCGAAGAGGGCGTGGTCGTGGGCATTCGGGTCGGCGGCCACCGCCGGGGCGTCGTTCTCTACGGGCGGCAGCGGGTAGGTCAGCGAGGCCAGCACCTCGCCGGTGGAGGCGTCGAGGGCAGCGATGGCAAAGGTCTTGCTGGCAAAATTGGGATGGTTGGCGACGAAGCCTTCCACCTCTTCCAGCAGCAGTTGCTGGAGCCGGATGTCGAAGGTGAGCCGGAGGTCGCGTGGCTGCGCCTTGAACGAGTCCATCGCGGCGCTGTGCAGTCCTTCCTGGAGGAGCGGGCGCAGCGGGGAATAGTCGAACATCCGTACCGTGTAGGTGGTATCGACCGGGTGGTGGAAACGGCGGTTGAGCCGGGTTTTGATCGTGACGTCCCGGCACCGGGGCGAGCCTTGCGGGCAGTTGTCGAAGCCGCGCAGGAGTGAGAGGTGTGCTTCCTCGGCGAAGTAGGAGAGCTGTCCGCCCCACTGGAGGCGGGTGTTGTAGTCTCCCAGCCAGTAGAAGGTCAGGTCGCCGAAGGGATAGCGTCGGGGGGCGCGCTGGAAGCGCAAGCGTTCGAGCCGGTCTTGCGGGACTTCCAGCGCCAGGTATTCCTGCAGGTGTGTCCGCAGCAGGGTGGTGTCGCTGGTGGCGAGGGGGATGCCGTTGCGGTCGAAGATGGTGCCGGCGGGGATGGCCCGGCTGACGATGCGGATGCGCGGGTTGTCTTCGCGGATGCGCAGGCCGTCGCGCTGGGCCACGAGGGCAGGGCGGATCACGATCTCGTCGTCTTCGAGCACCTGCACCTGGAGCAGCCGCACCGCCACGATGCCGGCCAGCAGCAGGAAGGCCAGGATACACCAGAGGACGGCGTGGTCGAGTTGCTGTTCGACCTGTTTTCGGTGCTTGTCTTCGGGGCGAAGGGCGGACAGGCTCAGCCAGAAGCCCACCACGGCCAGGTTCAGGATGAGGGCCACCTTCCCATAGCTCAGCAGCGGCACCACGACGCCGGTGAGGGGTAACAGGCCAAACGCCCCGCCGGCGATGAGGAACAGTTGCAGCCCGGTGACCACCGCCAGTCCGATGCCCAGGAAGCTGAGGAACACGTTGCCGGTGCGCAGCGAGATCAGCAGTGCCCGGTAGAGCAGCAGGGCGAACAGCAGGAACACTGCCAGCAGTCCCACCAGCCCCAGCTCTTCACCGAGGCTGGGCAGGACCATGTCGGTGTGGGCTTCGGCCATCCAGGCCGCATACCCTTCGCCCGGTCCCTGTCCAAACACCTGCCCCGTGGAGAGCGTCCAGAGGGCCTGGGCGAGGTGGTCGCCGCCGTAGACGGGGTTGTTCCAGGGACTGAGGAACATGGACACGCGGTCCTGCACGCGGGGTACGAGCAATCCGCCCAGCCCGAAGCCGGCGACGAGGAGGGCAAGGCCGCCGCCGATCACCCACCAGCGGGACCAGGCGATCCCCAGCAGCACGAGGAACGTCAGGCCGATGACGAGGGCCGGGCCGAGGTCGCCCTGGGCCAGGTACAGCCCCAGCATCGCCACGAGGGCCAGGGTGACCCGGACGGCATAGGAGCCACTCTTCGCCAGGGTGAGCACCCGCAGCTTGTGCAGGTGGGTGGCGAAGAACCCGGCGAAGAACAGCACCATGAACAGCTTGATGAGTTCGCTGGGCTGAAACGAGAACAGGCCGAGGCTCAGGTTCACCTTCACCCCGCTGCCCTCTGGCCCGGTGCCGAACAGCAGCACAAGCACCGAGGTGGCCGCCGCCAGCCACACCCACCGGCGGCCGTCCTGCGGGCCGAACCAGGTCCAGGACATGCCGTTCACTGGTGTGTCCTGGCCTTCCTGCCGCCAGCCGGGGAGGCGGATTTCGGCGTAGCGCAGCGTGGTGGGGTTGCGCAGGGCGACCCCCCCCAGCACGAGCACCCCGACGGCCACCCCCCAGGCGGTGTCCCAGGCCAGGAACCGGTCGCGCAATGGGTCCGGGATGCTCAGCATCATCAGCAGCGACAGGCCCGTGAGCAGGTGGACGACCGGCAGCAGCAGCGGGTCGCCGCCGAACCGTTTCCAGCGCCAGAGGGCATGAACGAGGTAGAACGGGCCGAAGAACAGCAGCAGGATCAGCCATACGTCCCGCCGGTATTCCGACGGGGTACGGGCGGTGAGGACGGGTTTGAGCCGGTCGAAGGTGTAGCGGTCCAGCAGCGTCAGGCGGTGGGGCTGCCCGGTGAAGTCGTAGGAGGCCCGGAAGTGCAGCCGTGCCCAGCGTTTGAGGGTAGCCAGCAACCCTTCGGCCCCGAGGGCGTCTGTGCCCTGGCGCGGGCCGAAGTCGTAGCCGGGGGCCATCGGCAGCACGGTATAACCCGCACCCTGTTCGAGGCCATGAAACGCATACCGTCCGTCCGCCCCTGTTCGCACCGTGCTTGTGTGGGCGTAGAGGTGCGTGCCGGTGCTGTCCCTCCAGGTAATCTTCTGCTCGAAAGGCCCCCACTGGAGGGTGTCGGGGTTGAGGTACTGCAGGGAGTCGGCGTAGAAGGGGACGACATGGCGGAGGGTAACAAGCACGCCGGGCAGGGGCTGGCCCTGGGCATCCCGGACGGTGCCCCGGAGAGACGGCTCGCCGGTGCCCGAAGTGTCGGGAAGGGCGGGGGGAGTCGTCTGCTCACGGGTATAGAGAGCATCGGTGAAGCCGAGGTTGGTACGGGCATTTTTTACGCGCAGGGCGTAGAGGCGTCCCCCGAGGCTGTCGGCCTGCCCTACCCGGACGCGCAGGCAGGTGGTGTTGAGCTTGCCTACGTTCGGGAAACTGCCATCGCAGTCGCCTTCGCTGTTCAGGTAGGCCGCGAGGGTCTGCACCACCAGCGCCCGGTCTTTCGGGTCGGGCATGTACTGGCCGCTGGCAAGGAGCAAGTCGAGGGCGCGCAGGTTGGCGGGGTCGAGGGTGCCGAGGTTGAGCATCGTGCTGTCGGCATACCCGGCATCGGCTTCGGCGAACGTGTCCTGGTGGCTGGCCTGCACCATGCGGAAGCCCCAGAACAGGAGCGCCGACGCCAGCGCGAGCAGCACGAGTTCGGCCGCCCGGCTGTTCCACACGGGCTTCCGGTGGAGCGTGGTGATGTCGTATTCGCGCAGTTCGCTGGGCATGGGCGAGTGGGCGTAGGCCGTAGATGGGTCAGGGCTGCTAGTCTCCTTCGGGGATGGAGGGAGGCGCCTGCTGCTCCGGTTGCGGCGGTGTGGTGTCGGTGCGAGGGGTGGTGTTGGGCTGGCGCGAGGCAGGAGGAGTAGGCGGCGGGGCTGGCCGGGCAAGCGGCGATCCCGCCGGTGCGGGGACAGACTGCCGGACGGGGCCGAACCGCAGGGTATACACCGGCCCTGCCACCGGGCTGATGGGGCCTTCCAGCCTCACCGCCTTCAACACTACTTGGGTCATGGAGTCCTGCACCTGGAGCAAGGTGGCAAACGAGTCGCTGCGCACGACGAAGTTGCGCAGTTCGAGGTACCGGAGGCCAGGTCCAACCGAAAGCCCGGTGTCCCCCGGTGCGATCCAGAGGGTGTCGCCCTGCCCCTCCAGGAGGAGTGAGTCGATCCCGATCCCGGACAAGAAGCCACCGCCTGCATAGGTACGATTGCCTTCCAGGGAGACCCGCTTTCGCTGCTCTGCCTGCGGGTTGTTCAGGTACTGCCGGATGGTGTCCATCAGGGACGGATAGGCTGGCGGGGACGCGGATTGTTGCGGGATGGGTGAACGGTTTAGCCACAGGAACAACAGCGCCGTCAGGGCGCCGAGCGCGAGGAAGCCCGCCACCGCAGGCCAGAGCCATCGCTGTTGTGAAGGTGGGGCTTTCGGGGGCGGGGGGGGGGGGGGGGGGCGGGGGGGGGTAGGGGGGGGGGGGTGGGGGGGGGGGGGGGCGGGGCCGTCCGGGTGTCGGGGATGGTCCAGGGGGGCTGGAGGCTGGATGGGGGTTCGTTCGGTTGGGCATACCGGGCCACGACGACGGTGATGTTGTCCTTGCCCCCGGCATCGTTGGCGGCCTCGACCAGCCAGGCCGCCATCCTGTCCGGGGCTGGATAGTTCCGGATGATGTCGGCAATGCCCGCACGGGGCACGAGGTCGGTCAGCCCGTCGCTGCACAGGAGCAGCACGTCGCCGGGGATGAAGGAGTCCTCGCCCAGGTCCATGAACTCGGCGGTCTCGACCGTGTAGGGCCGCTCGCCCACCTGTGCCAGGATCTCGTTCCGGCGGGGATGGGCCATCGCCTCGGCCTCGCTGAGCTGGCCGTTGTCCTCGCGCATGCCCACGAACGAGTGGTCCCGCGTCAGCTTGGTCAGTTCGCCCTGGCGATAGCGGTAGAGGCGGGTATCCCCGACGTGGGCGAAGTACAGCCGTTGCTGGGCCGGGTGGACGAGTGTGGCGGTGAGCACACAGGCCATCGCGCCGAAGCGCGGGTCCTGCTGCCGGGCCTCGTAGATGGCGTTGTTGGCCGTCACGACGGCCTCGCGCAGCATCCGCTCGGGTGGGTCGTTGAGCAGGGTGAGGCGCTGTTCCAGGTGCTGGCGGGCGATCTCGGCGGCCCGGTCTCCCCCGGCATACCCGCCCACCCCGTCGATGACCGCATAGATGCCGAAACCCTGCCGTTCCAGGGAGATGAAACGGTCCTGGTTGTCCTGGCGCTGTCGGCCCTGGTCCGAAAGGCCGTGGGATTTCAGATGTGGACCGAAGGCAGCAGGCGGTGTGGACATGGTGTGTGGTGTGGCGGGGAAAGAAGTGAGTACTGCGGCGGCGTCATTAACAGGGCTCCCTGATTGGGTCGCCGATCCGATCCCCAAGGTCGGCAGTGACGACGAACTGGCCGTTCTCCCATCTCAGGGTCAGGCGTTTATTGGCTTCGAAGCTGTAGCAGGTATACCGTCGGTTGCCCCAGAAGTCGGTCGTGAAGTCCTTCCCTTGGCCGACAAAGCGTTCCGTGAAGTTCACCCGATAGAGGTTTTCTTGCTCGTGTGGGGCTGCGCTGGGTTCATTGGCCACGGCGTACCGGTAGGCTTCATAGCGGTTGATTGTCTCCAAGATATCCTGGATGATGTACTCGCGGGATTGTCGTCCCTTTTCTTCGTAAAAGGCGTGTTGGGCGTAGAGCGCGTTCAGGTTGCGTGCGTTGCGGGCCTCCTCGTAGGCGTAGGCAAAGCGGACGGCCTCCTGGAGCCGTTCCTGCAACCGTGCCTCGGCCTCTTCATGCTGGCGAGCGGCGTAGTTGATCTGGCTGCGCAGTGGGGCATACCGCTCGATGGCACGGGCATACCAGTACACGTTGAAGGCACTGTCGGCGGCGATGATCGCCTGGCAAAGGTCAATCTTGGTCTGGGTAATGGAGGCCCCCATCGACACGGCCTGCTGATAGGCCGAGAGGGCATCGGCAAACTGCTCGTTGCTATAGAACCCGTCGGCTCGGAGGAGGAGGTCTTGCACCTGCTGCTGCTCCTGCTTGCGTACCACGGCAACGAAGTATTCCTCCATCACCGGCTTTATCGCCAGAAACGTGGCAATCCCAAGCGCCAGCACCACCAGCGGCC
>CAZLRO010000031.1:0-12612 GCA_964561865.1 uncultured Rhodothermaceae bacterium
CGGCGCGGGTACGCCCGACCAGGCCCAGCAGGCCGTTGCCCGCGTAGGCCATCGAGAGCGGCTCCGGATCGACCTCCGCGAACGCCACGTAGTCGACCACCTGGCTGTCGTTATTCCCGTCACCTTCGAAGCGCCCGATGGCCTTGACAGGCCCATCGCCGAAGAAGGCATAGAAAAAGTCGCCTACGGCGTCGTAGAACAGCACCGAATGGCGGCCATCGTAGCGGATGCCTTCGGGCAAGGAGAAGGTGAACCGGCTGAAGGGGATACGTTCTCTGAAGAGTTGCAGCTCATGCCTGTCGCCGAGGTCTTCCAGCACAGCGGCCCGCTGGTCCGGTGTGACCGCCGCGGGCAAGGTGAAGGCATTCGCTTGCAGGAATCGGGTGCCTTGAAGCAGGTCGAGGGCTGCTAAACCTCCCCTTCCTACCCGCATGAGGGCTACCTGGTCTTCGGGTTCTCCCACCGTGGTGATGGAACTACCCTCCACCACACGGTCGGGCAGGATTGCGCTGGGATCCACAGGAAAGCTGGTGAACAGCGGCACGATGCCCACCGTTTCCTGCCGGTTGTACCGAAACTGCATCTCGGCCCCCGGGGGCGAGAACTGGTCCAGTTCCACCAGGCTCACCCCTCCGGCGTTGTTGTGGCTGTTTGGCTGGGTATCGGCCCCGAAGCGGTTCTGGTAGAGGCGTACTTCCTGGCCGGAAGGGGTGATAACCGTGATGGGGTTGCCGGCGTACCAGAAGTCGAACGGAGAGCCGAGTTCATTCTGCGGGCCGAGGCCCCCCGAGGGGAAGCCGAGGTCCTGGCCGCTGTCGGCCTCCTCCAGGTCCACCCCCCGGTGCTGGGGATCGACGTTGACGCGGTTGTCGGCCAGCCCGGCCTGGATCACACGCTCGTCGATGTGCCAGATGAGCAGGCCGCCGTTGAGCGGGTTATCGTCCTCGTCTACGCCACCAGGGAGGGCAAAGTCGTAGTTGTCCACCCCTACTACTACCCCACCGACGAAGCCTTCAACGGTAACGTTGTTGAAGGTGGCATCGCCGTTCTGCACCCGCTGCTCGATGGTCTGGCCGTTCTGCCACACGCGCAGCACCACCCCGTCACCCTCCGGGTCCCGGTTGCGGTTCTCGACAAGGAAGTATTCGGCGCTGGCGATGCGGACGCGCGCCACCCGGTGGCTGTCCGGGTGGGCGGCATAAGGGAGGGTGACGGTCTGCTCCGTCGTACCGAGGACGTCCGTCACGGCGGCCCATCCGAGGAAGAGCTTCGTCCAGGCATCGGGTTCGGGGGGGAACAAGCCGTTGTAGGCGAAGATGCCCAGGGCATCCATCAGTCCAAACGGTCCGATGGCGCTCTCACCCGTCTCGGTGTTGAACAGGTCGGGGACGCCGAGGTAGTTGAAGAAGCTGGCCGCCAGCAGTCCGTTGATGGAGAACTCGGCCAGGAAGGGTTCGTCGGTAATGAAGTTGAATCCCCGTCGCGTCTCGGTGCGGGGAAGGACGAGGGTGTGATTGATCGGGAAGCCACCCACCGACAGGGCTTCGGTGCCGAGGAGGCGCTGGAAGCTCTGCGGGTTGAAGAAGATGGAGGGGAGGTCCTGGGGCGTCTTGTCGAGCGTGGTGCCGATCAGCTCGATGTCCCGCCCGACTCCGGCGTGGAATAGCACGAACGCGGTGGTGGCGGGGTCGAGGCCGGTGAGGTCGAGCAGGCCCTGGGCCTCGGCGGTGGTCCAGGCCTCCTGCACGAGGGCCGCGAGCTTGCGCAGTTCGTCGTCCTGCTGGCTGTCTGGCCCGGTCGGGCTGTAATCGCCCATCGGCTTCGAGACGCGCACCACGCCGGGCGCGAGGCGGGTCGTCAGCGTCGTCTGGCCGTCGGAGACGCGGGCCACATAGTCCGTCAGAAAGTCCAGGTGGGCCTGGAAATAGGCGGCGTCGTGCGGGAGCGGATCGACCCTGGGCGTGAGGCCGCTGTAGAGATCTCCGGCAAAGGTGCCCTCGCCCGTGGTGAAGCGTGTGGTGTCGGGCTGGAACTCGACACGCAGGGCTACCACGTCGTAGTGGGGAGACGCCGGGTTCTGCAGCGAGACCGACGAGACGGCCTCACCCCCCCCTGCGGACTGCCGTATCCGTAGGGTTTCTGCCGAGAAGGCCACCGGCTGGGCAGCCAGTGCCAACGCCGTCAGCCCAACCAGCATCCCCACTCCGAAACCCGTTACCGGAAACGTGCGCAACCCTGTGACGGGGGTTCGAGGCGGCATGGACGCGTGCTGGTTGGGAAAGGCGGTGCGAGGACGGAGACGTCGGCAGGGTGCAGGTGGCAACAGGCCGGGGTTCGCCCTGCCTGTGCCACCCACACCCGCCGTTTCACTTCTTGCCGAAGTTCAGCAGCAGCGAGAACCGCATGGTGTTCGCCAGCGGCGAGTCCTCCTGCAGGGCATAGATGTAGGAGAAATCCACCCCGACGATGTTGTACCGCACCCCGGCTCCGAGGGTGAGGAACTTCCGGTTGCCATTGTACGGGTTCTCGTAGAAGTAGCCGGTCCGCAGGGCGAAGAGCTTGTTGTACCAGTACTCCATGCCCGCCCCGATCGTCATCTGGTCCAGGGCCGAGAGCGACTCGAACCCTTCCCCATCTTCACACTGGCCCTGGGGCAGCGTGCAGACGTCAATCGACTGCCAGCCGCTGAAGATGGCCTTGTAGAACGGATCGACCACGTTTTCGCCGGCCAGCGTATCCCGCTCCACATGGATCAGGTCCTTGTTGAAGTCGGTGACAATCGAGAGCGCGTTGTACTCGTCGAACTCCAGGTTCAGGGCATAGCCGAAGCGCAGGTTCGTCGGGATGGGGTCGGCCTGGGCTTCGTCGGAGTACTGGATCGTCGGCCCCATGTTGTTCAGGTTCGCCCCCAGGTTCACGTTGCCCTTCATCCCGCCCAGGTTGAACTTGGGCGACTTGTAAAGGGCAGAGAGGTCGAAGCCTGCCGAGATGCCGGGGCTGGTCTCCTGCTCGCCCACCTGTCCGCTGGCAAGGTTGGAGTAGATGAAGCGGGAGCCAAGGCCCACCGCCAGGTTTTTGCTCACCTTCGCGGCATAGGAGGCTCCCACCGACAGGTCGTAGGAGCGGAACGTACCGAGAAACACGTTCTGGGCGTCGCGCCGCTCGTGCTCGCCGAGGAACAGGTAGGTGACGTGCCCGCCGAAAGTACCCCAGCCGGGAATCTGGTGTTTCACCGTGAGGTACTCGTAGAACAGCCCGGCATCGAACTCCGGCAGCCAGTTCGAGTGGGTGATCGAGGCCTCGGTGCCTGTCTGGAAGGCCAGCCCGGCCGGGTTCCAGAAGATGGCGCTGGCGTTGTCGGCCAGGGCAACACCGGCATTGCCCATCCCGGCGGCACGGGCATCCGGCTCGATCTTGAGGAAAACGACGGCTGCCCCACCCACCTGGGCCTGTACCGAAGGCAACAGGAACACGGCCAGCAGCAGCAGCATCGCCAGCCCGCGGCCAAAAGATTTCATGGTACGCATGGTCATGCTATGGTTTAGAAAAAACCTGTTTTTTATCAGGATACGAAGTTTTCTGCACATTCCGGCCAGGCCGCCCCCCCTTCAGCGAATGATCGCCATTTTTTCAATTTGTTCAACCACCTGCTTCCCTCCCTCTGCCGACTCGACTTCGACGCGCAGCTTGTAGAGGTAGACCCCGGTGGCGAGCCGGTCGCCGTCCTCGTCCCGTCCATCCCAGGCAATCTGCACCGGCCCGGCGGTGAGGGTGCCGCTGGGCAGGGCTTCTTCGGACTCCAGCGTGCGGACGGGTCGCCCGTTGAGGGTATAGATCCGGAGCTGCACCTGCGCCGGGGTTCCGGGGAGCTGGTTGTGCTCGAAGACGAACCGCGTCTGGCGGCTCATGGGGTTGGGGTAGTTATACACGTTGCGCAGCGAAAGGGTCTGTGCCTCGGCCACGAGGTAGGTCAGCTCTGCGGTAGCCGAGTTGTTCAGCACGTCCCAGGCCCGCACGGTCAGGCTGCCCGGCCCGGTCGGCTGCTCGGCCAGCTTCCAGCGGACTTCCCCGGCCTGGTAGGAGTTGGCGGCGCTGCGGAAGGCGCTGCTCAGGTCCACGGCGTTGTTCTCGTCGCCGTTGAGCACCAGCAGCATCTCGTGCCCCACCCCGGCCCCGACGGTGTTGATCCCGCTCTCGTCGAACAGGCGCACGATCAGTTCCGGCACGGGGGGGGTCAGGCCGCCAGAGACGAAGGTGGTGTCGTTGAGGAACAGTTCGAGGCGCGGCCCTTCGGCATCCTGTGGCGGGGTGTTGGAGGTGCCGCCGACGGTGAACTGCTCGCTGTAGCCCAGCGCCTGACGGGTGGCCGAAGCTGCGTAGGCGGCGATGCGCCCGTTCAGGTTGCTGTAGGCGATGTCTTTGGGCACGACGAAGGTGGCAGAGAACCGCCCGGCACTTGCCTGGACCTCCCCGCGCCAGATCAGGTCCTCGCGGATGACGTAGTAGGGTGTGGGGTTGAAATCGTGGTAGTTGATGGTGACGCGGCGCTCGCCGTCGAATACAGACACGTCGATGGGGCCGGTGAAGGCTTCATCCACCTGTCCGTCGGCCCGGCGGACGCTCCCGGTGAAGGTGACGCGGTCGAGGGCTTGCATGCGAGGCACGCCTTGGTCGAGGGGCTGGCCGTTGAGCTGTTCGACAACGACCTGCTGGGCAGGTAGCCCCAGCCGCATGGAGGGGTCGCCGAGGAGGCTGAACCGGCGACTGTTACCCTGCAAGCCTTCCGGGGTGTTCTTCGTGTCGCGGTAGCTGTCGCCCAGCCGCCGCACCAGCCCTTCGCTATCCTGTTTGAGCAACTGCTCGTTGAGGGCGCGGTTGAGGGCCGGGTTGAGGGTCGCCACACTGCCCGAGGTGTATGCCAACCGCACGGTGGTCAGCATGGCGATGGAACCACCGTCGGGGTTAAGCAGCATGGCCTCGGCCCCGCTCTGCCCCAGGTCCTGGTCCCACCAGCCAAACGAACAGGTGGCAGTGATGACCACCGGCAGACGGTCTCCGTTGGTGAGTGCCTCCACATCCTCTTTTGTCAGGAGTTCTTCCTGTGCCAGACCATCCGGGCCACCATGCCCGCTGTAGTTGAACAGCAGCACACCACTTTCGAGGGTGTTCAGCAGATCATCCTTCGCGCCGGGGATGTGGAATCCGTTGAGGAAAACCCGGTCGAAGGAGTCTGCATAGATTTTTTTCGGGTTGATCTGCGGGGCCACCCGTGTGCGCACGAGCTCGGCCACGAAGTCGATGTCGCGCAGGTGCAAGTCCGCCTCGAAGTCATCCCCTCGCAACCCGTTGAAGGCATCGTCGGCCAGGAATAGGTAGTTGGTGCGCCAGGCGCCGAACGTGGCCGGGTCGTCGTAGCGAAGGAGCTTGTCCACCATCAACTGGGCCTCTGCCGCCGTCTGTACGGGCAGCCGCCCGATGCCAATGTCCATCCGCTCAGCGCGCGTGGTGCTGCTGATGCCATCCCAGGCCCAAACCCCTTCGTTCTCATCCAGGAAGGCGAAGTAGTCATCGCTGGTGTAGGAGGCCACCGGGTCGAAGGAGAGTTCAGTCTCGTAGGGGAAGATCCAGTTCTGGAGCGTGGCGGCTATCGCACCACGGCTGCGGAAGTTGTAATGTCCGTCGCCGAAGAGCAGGGCATAGCGCAGCAGTTGGTCGTCGGTGGCGGCGCGGTCGTAGAGAAAGCGGAAATAGTCGCGGATGGCCCGCATGTCGGGCAGGCCGCCGGAGAACTCGTTGTAGACCTGTTCGATGGGCGTGACGGCCACGTCCAGCCCCTGGCTCCGCCGGTGCTCGGCCAGGCGGTTGGCCTGTTCCAGGAATGCCGCCGGGGTGATGATGACCAGGTCGGGGTAGTTGGGGAGACCATGCAGGTTCTGGGCCGTCACCCGCGTAGTGGCGGATTGGGCTACGCGGGTGGCAACGCCTTCGACAAAGGCAATGAGTTCGCGCGGCTGGTTTGCATCGACCACCGCTACCTGGAGCCGATACCCGTTCCCGCCCGGCTGCACGGCGAGCCTGCGAATGGCATCGGGGGTCGTCACGTCCCACACCTGCGGCTCCTGCGAGAACCCTTGCAGGGTAAATTCCAGCCGCCCCCCCTGCCCGCCGGGGGTTGCAAACCGCAGCAGGTCGTTCCGGGCAGTGAGGGCCTGGGGATAGAAGACCCGCAGCCAGTCCAGCGCCGCCTCCGGCTCGTTCAGTTGTTCCAGCACCCGCATGGTCAGGGACACGGGGGCAGTGCTGGTGAGGGCCTGCGAGAACGTCACCTCTCCGGCTACGGCAATGGGGGCGTCTTCAGCGTTGAGCACGGCCGACGAGGCCAGCAGTTCACCCAACCGCTGTCCTCCCTGCTCGAACACCACCGTCGCACGGGGGTTTGACTTGATGCCTGCACGGGCACGGTAGGTCACACTACCTTCGACGAGGCCGGGCAGGTCCACGTTCTGCAACACGTTCAGTGACCCACCGGGGCGGATGGGATTGCTCACCCAGGTGTGGCCGGAGCCATGCTCCTTGCTCCACATGTAGTCGTCAAACTCGGCCAGGTGCCGCCCGGTCACGCTGGTCACGGCAACGGCATCCGGGTAGTTGGGGAAAGGAGGTGTTTCCACCCGTACCCCAACCGCGGTGGCGACCTTCAGGAAATAGAAGTTCTCGTTGGAGAACGGATGGGTATAGTGTTGCCATTCCCAAGCGTTGCGCCCGGTGTTGAACACCCAGCGCCAACCGCTGGGGGCCGCCGCGTAGAAATACACGGCATCGCCCTCGTTGAAAGCCCCGTCTCCTCCCCCCCGGACCCACACCGGGTTCTCAACAAGGTCGGCATAGCGGAAGGTGCTGTTGGGGCCAGGCACCGGGGCACCGCCGTTACCATAGAGGCGCAGATGGTCCGGGTCGATGCTGGCAGGCGTCAGGCCCAACTCTGTCAGCAGTTGCCGGTCAATCCGGTAAACCCCCTCCTGCGTGACCTGGATGCGGAAGATGGTGCCGTCGGCCAGGATGCTCTGCGTGACGGCGAGGTGGGGGTTGTCCCCAGCCTCAAACCGGCTTTTGGCGACGAGCCGGGCGGCAGACCGGTCTATCTGCACCCGCAGGCGGCGGTAGCGCCATAGCTGCCCGGTAGCCACGTCATATCGGAACAGCCGCACCTGCGCGGTGACCACCGGGCGTTTGCGTTCCAGCCCCAGGCCCAACAGTTCCACCGGCTCCTGCATCACCGTCCGCATCAACACCCCGGCAGTATCGGCCGGGAGCGGGACTGCGTCATACTCCGCCGACAGCACGGTGGCAACCGGTAGAACGAGCCGGCCCAGGGCGACGGTCTCCGACACGGCCAGGGTGCCCTGCGCCAGGGTAAACAAGCCGGCATCGGTCAGCCGGGTGAGGCGGGCCGAATCCACCGCAGCCGGGAGGGGCCATGCCCACGCCGCCGCCACGTCCAGTACCAGCCGTTCCGGCGTCTCCTCGACGACCTGTATCGTCGGAACCTGGGCAAGGGCCACAGCGCTCCCTGCGAGCAGCACGCCCGTCACCAGGATCAACCGCCTTAACCGGAAAAACAGGGTGTACATGGAGACGACAGCCGGTGCATCGGCCTGCGGGTACGCAGCTCCGGACGAGAAAACCCCGCCCTGGAACCCCCGGAACTGGCCGAAACGTCCGACACGGTTACGAAACAGGCATCACGGTCTGGGCCGCATCAACGGACGATGCGGATTCAGGTTCGATTCGTAACCGATTTTCTCGATAAGCGCAAGGACGAAAAGACGAAAGAAACGTGCAACGCAGGCGTAAGATAGCATGTCCTGCCAGGACGCACAAGGGCGAAAAGACGCCCTGGTAGATGGAAGCATGAGACCCACATCGCCTTAGCAGGTTCCCACTGACCCAAATTTTACAGGTTACCCGGCGTCTTCCGCCAGGGCCGACGGATCAGATTCTGCAGGCTTGGGAACGAGGTCGCGCAACCGGATCAACCGATCCAGCAGGGCTTCCATCTGGCGGCTGGCGACCCGAATGTCATGCAGGGAACGCACCGTGTCGTCGTCGAACTGCATCAGTGAGGCCATCGCCAGCAACAGTTCGGCATTCCCTGAAACGATGGACAAGGGGTTGCCCAGGTCGTGGTGAATCTGGGATATACCGGTCCGTATGGCATTCCAGTGATCCCGGTTACCCGGGGCAGGTTTCGCGTCAGTGGTCGAGGGGGTCAGTAGGTCTTGCATCCGTCCTGGGGTGTTTCAGATCAAACGCGCATCAGGAGGCAGAAGCAGCCGATGAACGTCCCCACCGGACTTTTTCGACGGGGATGGCCCGGGCGGGGATCACCAGGTCGCGCCCTACTTCCGGCTCGGCTCCGGCCCGCAGGGCGGGCACCGGCAAGCCGGGCTGGTCGGGCAGGTGGATGAAGAAGGTAACACGATTTTTCCCTTCCACGTCCACCCACAGGCGTCCACCGTGCAGGCGCACCACCTTTTCGCAGAAGGCCTGCCGCAACCCCGCTTCCGAAAGGGCCTCCTGAGGCACTTCGGGCGACGGCGTTGCAGCGGGCATCTCAACAGTGCCGGTCGTGCGGGCTTCTACCCACAGAATACTCCCACCTGCCACGCGCTGCCCCCGCACGTGCATCGCCACGGTACCCACCGGACAGGCCTGTACGGCGGCATGAAACAGGTGGCGGAGCAACTGGCGTACCTGGAAGGAGTCGCCATGCACTACGGGCAGGTGGGATTCTGTCTGAATCTCTACCGGACGGTGTTCCAAATCAAAATCAGCGACGCACAAGGCAATGGCTTCGGTTGCCACGGCGGCGAGGTCCAGCGCCTGCATCCTGGCGGCACCCGCGTGCAGGTTGTAGCGGGCGTGCAGCAGTTGCAACCGGGTGTCGAGGCTGCGCGTGGCCTCCCGGAGTCGGACGAGGGCTTCCCGGTCCTTGCGGCGCTTGTCGGTCTTCTGATACACTACCTCGGCCAGGTTCGCCACCGCAGCCACCTCGTCCTGCAACTGGCAGAGCATCTGTTCGATCACCGTGGCCTCTTCCGAGGCATCCGGGACAACCGCCGGCTCTACCGCCGACTCCAGCTTCGGTGCGACCGTCGGTGCCGGGACGGGCACCGGCAGCACCTCCGGCCGCGCCGCCACCGGCTCGGCCACGACCTGCCCGATCAACATGCCGGAGAGATGGGTGCCGGTGAGTGGAACAGCCCGCCAGCGTACCGGCACCGTCTCGCCCTGCCGCGTGGTGAACGTCCCCACGAGGGGTGTCTCGTAGGACTGGTTGGCGAGCCAGCCCTTGAACTGCTGCCAGGTATCTGTCTGCGGCATGAGTACCCGCACCATCGTCGGCAGGTCGGGCACATCCTGGGCTTCGTAGCCGGTGAGCTGGACGGCCCCCTGGTTCCAGTGGACGGTGCGCCCGGCAGCATCGAGGGCTACGATGAGCAGCCCGGAGGCATCCACCATGCGCGTGAGCATGTCCACTTCCTGCCGGAGCTGTTCCACATGCCGGGCCGGACGCTTTCCGACGAAGGCCGCATCGCCGCCCAGCGCCGACTGGTCGCGGCTGGCTTCCGAGAGGTCTTCCCCAATCATCAGGAACGACCAGACGCCGTTGTAGCGGACGAGCTGGAGGGAGACGCGCACCGGGATGATCCGGCCGTCGAGGGCGGTAAACTCGGTGTCGAGGTTGCTGAAGGAGAGGCCTCCCTGTCGGCTGCGATGGGCCAGGCGCAGGATGCCGTCCACTGGCAAGAGGCGTGCAAGGGCGGAGAGGGGCTGGCCCTGCAACCGTTCGCGCTCTACCCCCAGCAAGGTGCAAAAGGCGGGGTTGACATCCACGACCTGCCCTTCGAACGTTGCAATCAGTCCCATCGACGGCATCAGGTCGTAGAGCGTCTGGACGCGGGCCTCAGCCTCGCGCCACTGCCCATGCAGGGCACGGTAGTGCCGTATCAGTTCACCCAGGGTACGGGTGTACGCCTGGACGAACGGACCAGCTTCAGCCCAGAGGCGGTCGAGCGTGGCCTCGGAGGGCATCTCACCCGCCGCCAGCTTGCCAATCATCTCCTGCACCTGCCCCAGCGGGCGAACCACCGTACTGCGCAAGGCCAGGCGGGCCAGGAGCAGGGTCAGGCCCCAGCCTGCCACCCCGGCAACGAGGATCAGGCCGAGCGTGGCCCAGGGGATGGAGGCACCCAGGGTGGCATCGGCCAGGATCACGGCCCAGCGCCCCTCCGACGGGCTTTGCCGGGCGACGAACCGCATCATGCGGTCGCCCCAGCGGGCTTCGCTGTGTACGATGCGCTGGCTGGATTCCGAGAGAAAGCGTCCCCAGGCCGGCTCAATCATCGTCCCGACCTCTGCTTCGTTGCTGGAGGCGAGGATGCGTCCATCTGCCTGCACGATCCAGAGGCGTGTGAACGCCCCGGTCTCGGCCAGGGTGTTCAAACCCGGAGAAATACCGGGGCTTTGCGCCAGGGAAAGGGCTGTCTCGGCTACCACATCCAGCCGTTCCCAGGGCTGTTCGTGGTGTTGCTGCCACGTCTGCACCAGCAAGGTAACCGTACCCAGGAGGCAGAAGAGGGTAAAAGGAAGCAGGAGGCGAACCGTCAATGGCATAACAGTCCCATCCTTACGGGGCGGGCGGGCGGTTGTGGTTCCCATGCGTCGCAGATTGAGATGCGTTCAAGCGGTTCGCCACATCCCCAAATTCCATGCCGGGGGATGGTACTCAAGGGAATCATCGGCCCTTTTCGCCTGTAGATAAATGCCCCCTTCTGGAAAGCGTAATGGCTAGAGTGCCACGAGCGGACGGGGATCTCGTGCCACGAAGCCCCGCTCGGTGCGGGCAACACCGGCCAGCACTACAGTCGGGTCATGTTCGAAGAACAGGGTCCACCCTTCGGCCTCGGCCTGGGTGAGAAACGCATGCTTCTCTTCGATGGTCTGCAAGGGCCGGATGTCGTAGGCCATGCCCCAGAGGGCAGGCAGGTGGGCGTGGGTCGGCAGCAGGTCGGCCACGTAGACGAGGGTGCCCTCCGGCCCGGAGACCCGCACGATCTGCTGTGCCTCGGTATGCCCGTCGACGACCTGCACGTCGATACCGGGCAACAAGGTCCCTGGCCCGTCGCAGAGGACGAGTTGGCCGGAGGCAGCCAGGGGGTCGAGGTTCTCCTTCAGAAACGAGGCAGCTTCGCGCAGGCGGGGCGCCACCGCCCACTCCCAGTGGCGGCGCTGCACATGGTGCCGGGCGTGGGGGAAGGTCATCACCAGGCGGTCGCCCGCGCGGGAGACGCTGCCACCGGCATGGTCGAAGTGCAGGTGGGTGAGGACCACGTCGGTCACGTCGGCAGCCTGGAACCCTGCCGCCTGCAACGAACGGTGCAGGTTCGAGGTCTCGTCGTCGACGGCGTAGAGCTGCTGGAACTTCGCATCGTACTTGTTGCCGAGGCCGTTGTCGATCAGCACCAGCCGGTCGCTGCTCTCCAGCAACAGACACCGCATTGCCATCGGAATACGGTTGCGTTCATCCGGGCGCATCTGCCGCTCCCACAGCACGCGGGGCACGATGCCAAACATCGCACCGCCGTCCAGCGCGAAGCGCCCGGTCTCAATGGTATGCAGGGTGTAGGGGCCAATTCGGGGCATGGGGATAGCTGCAAGCTGTTAGCCGTTGGCTATTTGGTACTTGGGGCTTGGTACTTGGGAAAATCCGCACTCCTCAATCCGAGAATCGACCTCCCCCATGACCGATCTCATGAGATCGGTCATCCTCCTGTTCTCAGGAGGGGGAAAGATCGCTTGTCCAAATCCACCATCCGAGATCCACAACCCGCAATCCCTCACGAATCCGGCGGGATATCCTTGAAATGTCCGTTTGACCGGACCTTGCGGCGAACCTCTTCCGCCTCTTCAATTTTGGGAATGAAGGCTTCCAGGTGGCGGACCAGGTACGTGATGCGGGCGTTCTCACCGGGCATCTCCAGCACCTCCTGCTTCTGTTCGAGGGTCAGTCCGGCGTTGTGGGCGATAAAATAGGAGATGCGTTCGAGGCCCTGGTACTGGGTGGGCTGAAGGCTGCGTCCGGCCAGTTCGAGCAGCTTCATATGCTGGGTGATGAGCCGTTCCCGTTGTGCCTGCAACACCCGGTCGCGGGATTCCGGGAGCGGGGTTACCTCGGCTGTCAGGTATACCTTCTCCTCATGCAGGGTACGCACCCGAAACCGCATCTCGCCCCGCACCTCCAGGTCGTAGCGACCGTCCTCATACTGGTTCATCACCTCCTGGATGCGGGCGGTACAGCCCACATCCGCCAGCCGCCCGTCGTTGTAGAGGATGATCCCGAACGGCTCGCCCTGGTCAAGGCAATACCGGATCATCTCCTTGTACCGCTCCTCGAAGATGTGCAGGGCCATCCGCTCATCCGGGTACAGCACCACCCCCAGGGGGAAGAGCGGAATTTCGGTGGAAAGAGGCATGGGGATTGGCGAATCTCGGAGGGCGAATCTCGGAGGGCGAATCTCGGAGGGCGAATCTCGGAGGGCGAATCTCGGA
>CAZLRO010000031.1:12712-21594 GCA_964561865.1 uncultured Rhodothermaceae bacterium
GGGCGGATTGCAGGCCATTCCAATGGCCCTAGCGAGTGCCCCTCCTGGACAGGAGGAGATGACCAATCTCATGAGATTGGTCGGGGTGGTCGATGACAGACGGTGATCCAACCGCCCCTGACCCCTCCTTGGCTAAGGAGGGGAATTGCAGATTGTGGATTTTTCCAAGCCCCAACAGCTCTCTCCCCAGGGGTGATCCTTCGGAATCCAACCCTCAGCCGGAGGTGGTGGTTTCCTGGGACACCTGCCGATTCAGATGCCACAGCCAGCCTCCTGCTGCGAGCGCCAGCACAGCCATGGGGGCAGCCACTTCCCCCCGCAACAGCACGGTCCCACCGACGGCAAACATCAGCCCGAAGAGCAGGAGCGTCGCAGCCAGCGTGCGTTTCAGGTCGTGCGATAGCGAATGCGCCGGGGCCAGCCCGGTCTGTGCCTGTTGCCGCCGCCAGCCGGGGCCGCCGGGGCGTACCTTCGTGTAGAAGGCCTGGAGCGTGGTGTCCGTTTCGGGCCGGGTCAGCAGCAGGACCGTCACCCAGACAACCGTGGTCAGGGCCGTAATGACCATCAGCCGCAGTCCGAAGTCTGGAATCACCAACTGGGGAAAGAGACTCGTGAGCAGCCCGATGCAAAAGCCCGTCACCATCGCCGCCAGTTCTGCCGCCGCGTTGATGCGCCACCAGAACCACCGCAGGATCAGCACCACCCCCGGCCCGGTGCCAATGGCAATGACCAGCCGGAACACGTCGGCCACGTTCGTCGCGTAAAACGCTGCCAGTGCCCCCAGCAAGGTGATAATGACGGTAGCAACCTGCCCAACACGGACCAGTTCCGGCTGCGTAGCCTCCGGATGGAGGAAGCGAAGGTAGAGGTCGTTGACCAGGTAGGAGGCCCCCCAGTTGATCTGTGTCGAGACGGTGCTCATGAACGCCGCCAGCAGCGAGGCCACCACCAGCCCCAGCATCCCGGCGGGCAGGAAGTCCAGCATCAGCATCGGATAGCCCAGCTCCCGGTCGGCCAGGTCCGGGTAGAGCACCAGCGCTGCCAGGGCGACGACCACCCAGGGCCACGTTCGTACCACATAGTGGAGCAGGTTGAAAAGCCACGCCGCCTTCACGGCCTCGCCCTCGTCCTTCGAAGCCACCAGGCGCTGGATGAACTCGCCCCCGCCGTCGGAGCGCCGGAACGTCCACCATTGCAGCAGGAGGTAGGCACAGAAGGTGGAAGCCGAGATACCCGCGAACGCACTCCAGCCGATCCGCAGCCCATCCGACAGGTCTAGCGTGAGCGGGACGAAGGCCAGCACGTCGAACCCGGCGGCGTCTTTTGCCCGTGCCACCAGCCCGGCCAGCCCCCCGACCGCAGGATGTTGCACGGCATACACCGCCACTACCACCGCCCCCAGCATCGCCAGTACAAACTGGAAGAAGTCGGTCGCCACCACGCCCCAGAGTCCGGCAAACCCGGCATAGACCAGCACCAGCACAGACATTGCCAGCACGGTGAGCAGCTTCGGCTCCAGGCCCGAGACGGTCTCCCCCTCGGCCAGGCCGAAGCCCTCGACGATCCCCAGTGCTCCCACTACCTTCACCGCGGCCAGCATTGCATAGCCGATCCCGATGCAGTTGATGGGCACGGCAAACAGGAACGCTTTTGTAGCCCGCAGGAGGGCCGCCGGGCGCCCGCCGTAGCGCAGTTCGATGAGCTGGGCATCGGTGACGACCTCACTGCGCCGCCACAGCCGGGCGAAGAGGTACACCATCAGCACATGGCTCATCGCAAAGGCCCACCATTCCCAGTTGCCCGCAATCCCCCGGTTCCCTACCACCCCGGCCACATACAGCGGCGTGTCGATGCTGAAGGTGGTAGCCGCCATCGAGGTCCCGGCCAGCCACCAGGGCAACGACCGTCCCGACACGAAAAAATCCTCCAGCGACTTCGAGGCCCGCCGGGACAGGTACACCCCGATCCACAGCGAGGCACCCAGGTACGCCGCAATGATCAGCCAGTCCAGCAGTTGCATTGATGATGTTGGATTGCGGATCTCGGAGTGCGGATGCCGCGACCTTCCCTCCGTGTCCTTACAAGAAGCCTGGTCGATCATGGTTGATCGCATGAGATCGACCAGATGAGATCGGTCAGACGAAGCAATCTCGACATTAGACCTTGCAATATAGTCAAATTGACTATAAAATTATAGTCAATTTGACTATAATTCATGCTGGAGAGCACGCCGCCATCTCGACGCTGCTACCCGGTGGCAAGGGGGAGATCAAGACCCCTCGTTTCTCGGGGCAGGCGCTGGCCTGGCGATGAGGCGATCTCATGAGATCGCCCAGGATCGCCCAATGGACTCCTCGTGATGACCCGGGAGGGAAGATACTGCCCTTTTCCCAGGTATCAAGAACCAAGAACCGGGCACCAGGTACCAGCAACAGATCGCAGGCGACAACCGCCCTGTTTTCCCAACCCCCAACATAACCATCCACGACCACGCGGTACAATGGGACGACGGATGCTTTTCGGCGGGATGCTGGCGCTGTGCTGTAGGGTCGTCGTGGCCCAGCCATCGTCGTTCGGCTCGGCGGACGATCCCGCCGAGCATATCCCGGCGCAATGGTGGCACCGCCAGCACACTGCCGACCTGTTCGGGGGGCTGTCGTGGATCGGTGGGACGGGCTATGCCGCCACACACACCACGGCGACGTTCCTCACCCGCCCTTTCACGCTGCGACTCGACGGCACCTTCCACGCCCGCACCGACGGCCTGCGCACACCGGACGCCGATGAACCCTACGATGCCCTGCGGCTGCTGGCCGCGCTGCGGTACAACGCCCCGCCTGCTTCCGGCTTCTACCTACGGGCCGGACCGCTGGAACGGACCCGCCTGGGGACGGGGCAGGTGGTAAACTTCCTCAGCAGCCAGGCGGTATGGGACGAACGGACGGTGGGCGTAGAGATGCAAGCCCGGCACCGGTGGGCTGAGTGGCAGGCGTTCACCACCGACGTCCGGCTGACCGGCGTGACGGGAGCACGGATCGGGGTGCAGCCGCTGGCCTTCGCACAAACAGAGCCGGCCCGCACGCTCCAGCTCGGCTTCGGCCTGGTGACCGACCGGGCTACCTGGCACCAGCCCTTCCCCGTCCTGACAGCCTGGAGTGCCGATGCCCGCCTGCGAGCCTTCCGCACGGGGGCCTTCACGCTGAACCCGTTCGTCAGCCTTGCCCGCTACACCCACTACGGACGCGGCCTCCACTTCGGGGCCGACTTCGAGACAGACAACCTGCTGGACCTGGCCCGCTTCCGCTTCCGCCTCGCCATGCAGTACAACAGCCGCCGGTTCATCCCCGGCTATGTGGGGGCGTTCTATCTCCTGGACAACCCGGCCACCATCGGCACCACGATGGACGTCCCGCTGGCGGCTTCGGCGGGTGAGTTCTCGCGGGATGCCGAGCTGCGCCTGCTCCTGTTCGACCGCCTGGAAGCCTGGTACTTCCACCGGCGGCACTACGGCTACCAGCCGCTCGGCGAATACCACCTGCGGCTGTTCTGGCAGACCCCGAACCTGCGCCTGCGGTTTTCGCGGGACTGGGGGGAGGGCAACGGCTGGTTCACCCTGGCGAGCCGGGACAGCCACCGGGCGCTCCTTGCCCTTGAGGCCGCGTATCGGCTGCACGGCCCCCTCTGGCTACAGGTGGAAGCCCGCCATACCTATGCCCCTCTGCCCAACGCCCCGGACGGCACCCGCCGCTACACCCCGCAACGCCGCTACACCCCGGTGGCCGGGCTACGGATGGCGTGGTGACGACGGGTGCGCGTCCAGGAACGGCTTCTACTTCTCAATCGGTGCGCCGATGACGTTGCCGTATTCGGTCCAGCTCCCGTCATAGTTCTTCACGTCGTCCAGGCCGAGGAGGTACTTGAGCACGAACCAGGTGTGGCTGGAGCGCTCGCCGATGCGGCAGTACGCGATGGTAGGCCGGGCCGGATCGACGCCCTTCTCCGCGAGGTAGAGCGCCCGCAGGTCGTCGGCGGACTTGAACGTGCCGTCGGGGTTGACGGCGGTGCTCCACGGGACGTTCTTCGCGCCGGGGATGTGCCCGCCACGCTGGGCCGTCTCGGTCATGCCCGGCGGGGCGATGACCTTGCCCGTGAACTCGTCGTTGCTGCGCACGTCCACCAGGTTATGTGTGTGCTGGCGCACTACGTCGAACACCTCCGGCAGGCGCGCCCGCAGCCGCAGGTCCGCTGGCTGCGCGGTGTAGAGGCCAGGTGTGAAGGTGGGCACGTCGGTGACGAGTTCCTTGTCGTCCTCATTCAGCCATTTCTGCCGTCCACCGTTCATCAGGCGCACGTCGCGGTGGCCGTAGAGCTTGAACAGCCAGAAGCCGTAGGCGGCGAACCAGTTGTTGTTGTCGCCATAGACGATCACTGTGTCCTCCGGCGTGATGCCGGTGCTGCCAAGCAACGCCTCGAAGCCTGCCTGGTCGAGGATGTCGCGGTTGAGCTGGTCCTGCAACTGCGTCTGCCAGTTGAAGCCGACGGAGCCGGGCAGGTGGCCCGCCTCGTACTGCTTCGTGTCCACGTCGATCTCGACGAGGCGGATGCCCGGCTGGCCGAGGTGGGCCTTGACCCAGTCGGTGGAGACGAGGACCTCCGGATGGGCGTAGGCTTCGGTCGCTGCCGAAACGTCTACAGGTGCGAGGGTTTCCATGGGAACCTCCGGGGTTGATGGTGTGGGTAATGATGGGTTATTGGGTATCTGGTGGACGCCAGCGCTGCGGTTCATCTCAACCCCACTTGCACCTCTGCCGTACCGCCCTCCACCTTCTATCCACCTTCTGCTGCTCACTTTTCACACCTGCGTGCCTTCGAGGAGAGACGGCAGGTGCTTGATCATGTTCGAGACATATTTGAACACATTGTCGGCGAAAATCATCACGCCGAGGCCCGTCTGGTCGCGTTCGATGATGCGGCGTGCTCCTTCGTAGACCAGCCCGGAACACGGTCCGGCGAGGAGCCCTTCCTGCTGGCACAGGGCCAGGGCTTGCGTGTAGGCCAGGCGATAGTCCACTTCCAGCAGGTCGTCGATCAGGGTAGGATCGAACAGCTTCGAGACCTCCAGTTGGCTGAGGTTGCGCAGGCCCGGCACGTCGTGGCCCTCACTCGGCTGCACGGCGACGATCTTCACGCCCGGCTTGCGCTCGCGCAGGTAGCGGGCCACCCCACCCACAGTGCCACAGGTGCCGAGCGAGACGAACACATGGGTGATCTGCCCGTCGGTCTGCCGCCAGAGTTCCGGCCCGGTCGTGCGGTAATGGGCCAGGATGTTCTGCTCGTTCTCGTACTGGTTGGGCATCACATAGCGGTGGCGTTGGGCCTTGGCGTAGGTCTTGGCGAGGTTGATCGACCCTTCCCCACCTGCACCGGGAGCTGGGCAGAGTTCATCGCGCACCACGTCCAGCTCGGCCCCGGCAATCTTGAGCAGCACCTTTTTCTCGAGTGGGACGCGGTTGGGCACCACCGCCCGCATCGAGTAGCCGCGTGCCCGTGCCAGCCCGGCCAGGCTGAGGCCGGTGTTGCCCGAGGTCGGCTCGACGAGGCCGCGCTCGGGCTGGTCGGCACCGAGTTCGCCGCGCTGCTCCAGGTCTGCGAGCATCGCCCCGGCGGCCCGGTCCTTGACCGAGCCGAAGGGGTTCATCCACTCCAGCTTCGCATACAGCGTATACGCCGCCGACGGGTTCAGCCGGTTGATCCGCACCAGCGGCGACGGGTTCTGCTCGTTGGGCAGCATCTCCACGACGCTGTCGTACACACGGGTCTCGTGGTTCATACACCACCGAAGAGAAGGGGAAGAATACTGCCCTGCACAGGCACAGGGGCCAGCTCAACAACCTGGAACCGGGCACCCGGTACACACCGCACCGGAGCAAGGTTCAGCAAGGAAAGGCGGGCAGGAACTCGAAAGGCACCAAGGCCGGACGGGATGGTCTAGCTCCACTCCTGCCCGCCACTACATCGCTTGGCAGACGGGTCACACCAGGGGCTATGGAGGGGCAGAAACATGCGGCGTTTCGAAAGGATGCAGACTTGTATGGCGGGGAAACGACCGGGTTCCACCGTATGACCACTTTATGACACGCCGGTGCTCATCGCCAGCATCCGCTCGATGGGACGCAGGGCACGGAGGCGGGTTGTCTCGTCCATTACCAGCTCCGGCTGCTCGTACCGGAGGCAGAGGTAGAGTTTCTCGAGGGTGTTCAGCCGCATGTGCGGGCACTGGTTGCAGCTACAGCCGCTCTCCGGCGGGGCCGGGATGAACGTCTTGTGCGGACTGTCCCGCTGCATCGCATGGAGGATGCCCTCCTCGGTCGCCACGATGAAGGCGGTATGCGGGCTTTCGCGGGCATATTTGCGCAGGTTGCTCGTCGAGCCGATGTAGTTGGCATGGCGCAGCACCACCGCCTCGCACTCCGGATGCGCCAGCACCAGGGCCTCCGGGTGCCGCACCTTCAGGCGAACCAGCTTCTGCTCGCTGAACGTCTCGTGGACGATGCAGACGCCGTCCCACAACACCATGTCGCGCCCGGTCACCTGCACCAGGTAGCGCCCCAGGTTCCGGTCGGGCGCAAAGATGACAGGCTGATCGGGCGGGAGCTGGCGGAGGATATGCTCCGCGTTGGAGGAGGTCACAATGATGTCGCTCAGGGCCTTCACCGCCGCCGAGCAGTTGACATACGTCACCACCGTATGCCCCGGATGCGCCGCACAGAACGCTGCAAACACATCGGGCGGACAGGTGTCGGCCAGCGAGCAGCCGGCGTTCAGGTCCGGCAAGATCACCTTCTTCTGCGGACTCAGGATTTTGGCGGTCTCTGCCATGAAATGCACGCCTGCGAACACGATCAGGTCGGCCCCGGTCTGGGCAGCCTGCCGGGCAAGGCCCAGCGAGTCGCCGATGTAGTCGGCCAGGTCCTGGATGTCCGGCTCCTGGTAGTAATGGGCCAGCAGTACCGCGTTCTTCTCCTGCTTGAGCCGCCGGATTTCCGCGAACAGGTCGAGGGTTGGGTCCACAGGCTCCGGGATGAAGCCGATGGCAGGGTCGAGGACAGGCAATGCTTCCATCGTACAGGACTGGTCGGTTGGGGCTTTTAACGCGGAGGCAAGACGTGCGTTCTGTCCATCGACTCAAGGCCGGTTCTGATCGGCCAGTGCCCTTTCGATCTGGTACACCAAGTCGTCGACATCGAAGGGTATTACAATAAAATAGAGGCCCTCCATCCTGCTTACCTGCCGCTCCACACGCTCCTTTATATCAACAAGCAAACTGGTGATAATAAACGGAACGTCGCGGGTTGCTTCCCGCTGGCGCACGGCCTCAAAAAGCGCGGGGCCATCCAGGTGAGGCATGAAGTTACGCGAGATAATCAGGTCCGGAGGTGAGGCTTCTGCTTTTTCCAGGCCCTCCAGACCATTGGCGGCAACCTCCACGTGGTAGTGCCGGGAGAGCCGGTATTCCAGCAAACAGCGCAGCATATACCCTGGTTCTACCACCAGAATGGAACGGGTGGACATAGCGATACCTCAAGGTTAAAGCCCCAGGGCCTGCACCAGCCGCCGGGTTGCCGGGGCTTCGACGGACGGGTCCTGCAAGTCCCCCACCAGCCGCGCCAGCGTTTCGGGCGTGTCCACGTCGTACCAGGCGGGCAGCACGGTGCAGGCAGCAGAGGTCTGGGCGATGCGGTCGAGCGTGTGCTCGAACACCGCCGGATGGCTGTAGGTCATGTCGGCGAAAACCTGGGGGTAGAACTCGTTCATGCCGAGCAGGTAGTAGCCACCGTCGTCGCTGGGGCCGATGCTGAGACTATTTGGTGCGGCAAGGGCCTCAAAGGCCAGGTGCAGGAAAGCACTGGGCAAGGTCGGGTGGTCGGTACCAATAATGACAATGCGCTCGTAGCCCGCCGCAAAGGTTTCAAGAAAAGCCCGCTGCATCCGGGCACCGAGATCGTCCCCCTGCTGCCAGAAGATCGGGATGCCGGGCGGAACAAGGTCCAGTGGCACCTCCATGACGGGCGGGGCCAGGTACAACCGCACGGCCACCCCCAGCGACGTGTACTGGACCAGGGCATCCCGCAGAAAGGCGGCATACAACCGCGCCGCGTCTTCCAACGAGAGTACGGTTGTCAGCCGGGTCTTGACCTGCCCTGGAACCGGGAGCTTGGCAAACACAATGAGGGCCGGGGACATGGGATTGCGGATCTTATCTCCCCTCCTGAGAACAGGAGGATGACCGATCTCATGAGATCGGTCATGGGGGAGGTCGATTCTCAGATTTGGGATTGCGGATTTGAGATTGTAGGTGCTGCCTTCCCTCGTGTCATTGTGAGGAGCCTGATCGATCTCATGAGATCGATCAGACGTGGCAATCTCGACGCTGGGGCTACTGCGACACTGCTGGCCGGTGGCAAGGGCGAGATCACGTCGTCGGCAAGGCGATCTCATGAGATCGCCTGATGGCCTCCTCGTGATGATACGGGTGGGAAGGTTGCCGCCCTTTTCCCAAGCACCAAATAGCCAATAGCTAAAAGCTAACGGCTAACAGCTACTTGCCAACCGCTACCTCTCCCTTCGCATACGGTTCACCACCGTCGTCAAGTGGTCGAGGGTATAATCGATGTCGTCGGGGGTGTTATCCTTGCCGAGGGAGAACCGGAGGGCAGCCGCGGCGGTTTCCGGTGGCAGGCCCAGGGCCAGCAGTACATGGCTGGGTTCGATGGCCCCGCTTGTACAGGCCGAGCCGGATGAGGCGCAGATGCCCGCCAGGTCGAGATTCAGCAGCAGCATCTCCCCGTCCAGGTGACTGAACAAGTTGTTGAGTGGTTCCT
>CAZLRO010000032.1:0-21466 GCA_964561865.1 uncultured Rhodothermaceae bacterium
GGTGTCGAAATCGGTCTTGCCGCACAGGCTCGCGGTCATGAACTGCCCGGTGCCGGAGGGGCCTGCCGTCACCGTGGTGGCGTTGAGCGCCCGGAACTGCTCCTCCGGCTCAGTCAGGGGGACGTGTCGGGCGTGCAGGCTGGAGGTACGACGCGGGCCTTCCACGTCCAGGTTCGCCCCGTCCCCGGTGAGGAGGTGCAGTTCGATAAACGTTTCGGTGATATCGGCCATGAGCGGTTGAAAGCGGCAGTCGCAATAGAGCAGGAGAAACGAACGCAGGGTGCAGGCACGGTGCAGCGCAGCGCTGGCGCGCCCGCCAGAAGCGAGAGAAGGGTCGTACTCCCACTCCCATCGGCCTTGCCTGCCCGCATCACATCACCATCTTCTTCGTGTGATCGAGCATCTGGATGCCATGGACGAGCGAGGCCCCACCCCGGATGGCAACGGCCACATGCACTGCTTCCGTCATTTGCTCCAGATCGGCCCCCTTCTGCAGACAGTCCGAAGAGTAGGCATCGATGCAGTAGGGACACTGCACGGTATGGGCGACGGCGAGGGCAATGAGGGATTTCTCGCGGGCGGTGAGGGCACCATCGGCGAAGACCTTGCCATAGTACGAGAAGAAGGCGTCGGCCAGCGGCTTGCTGCCCTCGGCGATCTCGCCGAAACGGGGAAGATGCTCAGGCTTGTAGTAGGTTTCCATGCAGGAGGTACTCCAGGACCGGGGTGGGGTGCTGCACCAGGGATCGCCGTTCCAGATCGTCCGGGACGGAGCCGTCAAGATCGGGCTTCTTCCTGCTGGTGCATCACAAAACGGTTTCGTTACAAGGAAATTTCAGGGCAGGGTGGGGGCAGAGACCTCGCCGTCCGGTTCGAGGGTGCGCCGCATGACCACGGCGCTGGCGGGGCAGATGGTAGTGAATTCGACGGACTGGCGCACCGGGGCTTCTACGTCTGCCCGATGGATTCGTTCAAATCCGAGGCGGGCGAAGAAATCGGGGGCGGTGGTGGTGAGCAGGTACAGGCGTTGAACGTGCTGTTGACGGGCCAGGTACAACGCCGCCTCGGTGATCTGGCGGCCTAGTCCCTGGCCCTGGTAAGCTGGGTCCACGGCCACCGAACGCAGCAGCGCGGCATCGTCGTAGCATTCCAGCCCGGCCATCCCTGCCAGGTGCCCGGCAGCATCGAAGGCCAGGACAAAGGTGTTCAGGTGGGCCTCGGCGGCTTCCAGCGGCAGGTCATGCAGGCTCAGCAGCCGGGCTACAGACGGCCAATCCTCCGGCGTAGCCGGGCGAAACACAAAGGGGTTCATGGGAGGGGGATTTTTGCGGGATCGCTGTCAGCAGGAGACGGGTCTTATGAAATCGTTCGGAGTACATGGAGTAGCCGGTCGATCTCGTCGTGGGTGTTGTAGTGGGCCAGCCCGACGCGCACCATCCCGCCCTGGTCTTCCAGGCCCAGGTGCCGCACCACTTCGAGGGCGTAGTAGTGCCCGTCCCACGCGAAGATGTTGGCCGCCGCCAGCTTCCGGTTGACCTCGGCCGGGTGCTGTCCGGCCAGGGTGAAGGCCACCGTCGGCACCCGTTCGTGCAGGGCGTCGATGATGCCATACAGCGTCAGGCCAGGGATGCGTTGCAGGCCGTCGAGCAGGTAGGCGCAGAGGTCGCGTTCGTAGGCTGCCAGGGCCGCCATCGCCGCATGCAGGGTGCGCCGCCGCCCGGACAGGTGCGGGAAAGCGGCCTCGAACGCGGAGGCGAAGGTCTGGCCTACCCACGTCAGGTATTCGATCACCCCCAGCGTCCCGGCCTGCCCTTCGTGCGACTGCGTGCCGGTCTCGAACCGTCCGGGCAGGGCATCGCTCGCCGTCCGAACCTTGTAGGCCCGGAGGGATTCGAGCAGGGCTGTCCGGCCCCAGAGGATGCCCTGGTGAGGGCCGAAGAACTTGTAGGCCGAGCACACGAGGAAATCACAGTCCAGCGCCTGGACGTCCGTCGGGGCGTGGGGCACATACTGGACAGCATCCACATACACCAGCCCCCCGACGGCATGTACCCGCTCGGCGATGGCCTTCACGTCGTTGATCGTGCCCAGGGCGTTGCTGGCGTAGTTGACCGCCGCCAGGCGCGTGCGCCCGGTGAGCAACCCGTCGAGCTGGTCGAGTTCGTAGCGGCAGGTCTGCCGGTTGAACGGGAGCCATTTGACCGTCAGGCCCAGGTCTTCGGCCACCAGCAGCCAGGGGGCCACGTTGGCGTCGTGGTCCATCCGGGTGAGCAGCAGTTCATCGCCGGGCCGGAACGTCGTTGCCAGCGAACGGGAGATCGCCAGCGTGAGCGTGGTCATGTTCGGGCCGAAGATGATCTCGTGCGGAGAGGGGGCATTGAGCAGGTCGGCCATGCCCGCGTGGGCCGCCGCCAGCACCGCGTCCGAGGCCACCGACGTGCGAAACGGGCCTTCGTGGTTGGCGTTGGTGTGGATGAGGTAGTCCTGCATCCGGTCCAGCACCTGCCGGGGCACCTGCGTCCCACCAGGATTGTCGAAGTAGAGACGGGACTGGCCTTCGTCGGTCAGGGACAGGGCCGGGAACTGCGCCCGGAGGACAGTCGGGTTCAAGGGCATGGGGAAGGGGAAATAATGAAAGATAATATGCAAGATGGTTCGCGGTGGGTGCATAAAGTACCAATCACCCAACCTACGTTCGGAAGCATCATTAAAATTATAGTCAATTTGACTATATAGTCAAATTGACTATAATTCGACGCGTTAACCTGCTCCGGGGCGTCCTGTCGTTCAACCGAGGGGCTTCACGCCATAGATGGTGGCACTCAGGATGGCACACTGGCGTTCCCGGAACAGGGCCAGTTCTTCCGGGGTCGCGTATTCCAGCAGGAGGGCATCGGGCAGGACGATCTCCCGTTCCCGCACCACCCGGACGTCCGTAAAACCGGCCTGGCGGAGCATTTCGAGGTATTCGTCCTGTTCAATGGCCCCTGCGATGCAGCCGGCGTAGAGTTCGGCGGACTGCTTCACGGTTTCCGGCAGGTTGCCGCGCACGACGATGTCCGAGACGCTGAAGTGCCCGCCGGGTTTGAGCACGCGGTACATCTCGGCGAAGGCGCTGGGCTTGTCGGGCACGAGGTTGAGCACGCAGTTGCTCACGACCACATCGACGCGGGCATCGGGCAGGGGCAGGGCCTCGATGTCGCCGAGGAGGAAGTGAACGTTGGTATAGCCCAGCTTCGCGGCGTTAGCAGTAGCCCGTGCCACCATCGGCGGGGTCATGTCCACGCCCAGCACCTCGCCAGTCTCGCCCACGATGCGGCGGGCGACGAAGGCGTCGATGCCGGCGCCGGAGCCGAGGTCGAGCACGCTGTTGCCGGGCTGGAGGTTGGCGAGTTCGGTGGGCAGGCCGCAGCCGAGGCCCAGGTCTGCCTCGGCGACATAGCCTTCGACGCCCGCGTAGGCGTCGCCGATCATATCCACCTCGCCGCTACCGCAGCAGGAGGAGCCGCAGCCGCACCCCTGCACCTGGTCCTCGGCAATGGCCGCGTACTTGTCGCGCACGGCGGATTTGAGTTCGTCCGGCGTGAGGACGGTGGTCGTCTCGACAGTGGTCGTCTCGACAGTGGTCGTCTCGACAGTGGTCGTCTCGACGCGGGGGGCGGCGCAACAGTCTGGCCCGCAGCAGGGCGTTTTCTCGGCGGTGATGAGGATTTCCATGGGGATCTTCCGGGTTAGGGTTATTGTTAATTGTCGATGTACGATGAATTGGCTTACAGCATTCCCTGGCTGGCCTGGTCGAAGGTCAGCAGCAGCCGGGGTGGTCGAGGCTGGCGAAGAGGGTGGCGAAGGTGTCGCGCACCTGTGCCAGCACGGTGCGGTCGAGGCAGTAGCAGACGCGGGGGCCTTCGATCTCACCCGCGATCAGGCCGGCGTCCTTGAGCACCTTCAGGTGTTGGGAGACGGTGGCCTGGGCCAGCGGCAGTTCGTCCACGATCTCACCGCAGAGGCAGGTCTGTTTTGCGGCCAGCACCTTCAGGATGGTGATCCGCGCCGGGTGGGCCAGGGCTTTGGCCCATTCCGCCTGCTGCACGTCGGCAGGGGTGAACGCTGTGGTTTTGGCGGTTGGCATGGTGTGTTGTTTGAATCGTTCATTGGCAATATACGATGAATTGAAAGAAGGTTTCATGCGGCATGAAAAAATGTGAGTGCTCATCCTGCCGTCACCCGTTCCTGCTCCCGGTACTGGAGTTCGTACAGCTTGCGGTAGAGGCCGCCGAGGGCGAGCAGTTCCTGGTGGGTGCCGCGTTCGCGGACCTGCCCCCGGTGCAGGACCAGGATCTGGTCGGCGTGCTGGATGGTGGAGAGCCGGTGGGCGATCACCACCGAGGTGCGGCCTTGCATGAGCCGTCCGAGGGCATGCTGGATGACCTGTTCTGTCTCGGTATCCACGCTGGAGGTGGCTTCGTCGAGGACGAGGATGGCGGGGTGGTAGACGAGGGCACGGACGAAGGAGAGCAGTTGCCGCTGGCCGTGCGAGAGCGACATCCCGCGTTCGCGCACGTCCTGCTGGTAGCCGTGTGGCAGTTGCTGGATGAACGCCTCGGCCCCGATGAGCCGGGCGGCAGCCCGCACCTGTTCGGGGGTGACGTCCGGGTTTTCGAGGGTGATGTTCCGCTCGACCGAGCCGGAGAAAAGGAACACGTCCTGCAACACCAGTCCGATGTGCCGCCGCAGGTCGGCCAGGGCGAAGTCGCGCACGTTCACGCCATCGACGAGGATGTCGCCCTTCTGGATGTCGTAGAAGCGCAGGAGCAGGCTGATGATGGTGGTTTTGCCTGCCCCTGTAGCCCCGACGATGGCGATGCTCTGGCCGGGTTCGGCGGTGAACGAGACGTCGCGCAGCACCCAGTTGGGTTCCTGCCCGTTGTCGGCGGGTTTGCCGGGGTCGTCGTAGCTGAACCAGACGTTGCGGAACTCGATGCGGCCCTGGATGGTGTCGCGGCGTACGGGGTTGGGGTGCTGGGGCAAGGCGTGGTCTTCGTCGAGCAGCCCGAAGATGCGTTCGGCCCCGGCCATTGCGCTTTGCAGGGTGTTGTACTGGTCGGAGAGGTTGCGGATGGGTTCGAAGAACTGCCGGGCGTACTGGATGAAGGCCACCAGCGTGCCGAGGGTGAGGGTGCCGCGCATGGCATCGAGGCCGCCCACCCAGATGACGAGGCCCAGGGCGATGGAGGCCACAATGTCGATGGCCGGCCAGAACAGGGCGAAGTAGAAGATGGTCTTGATCTGGGCGATGCGGTGCTCGTCGTTGACCCCCTGGAACCGCCGCAGTTCCTCCTCTTCGCGGTTGAACAGTTGCACTACTTTCATCCCGCTGACGTGCTCCTGGAGGAAGGCGTTCAGCCGGGCCACCTGCTTGCGCGTCTCGCGGTACTGGTCGCGCACCTTGCGGCGGAACCACCCCGTGATGAAGATCATCAGCGGCAGCACGGCCAGCGTCACCAGCGCCAGCGTGGCATCGAGCGAGAACATGAACCAGGCGATGAACAGGATCCGGAACAGGTCACCGAGGATGGTGACGATGCCGGCCGAGAGCACGTCGCTGAGGGACTCGACGTCGCTGGTGACGCGGGTGATGAGCCGCCCGACGGGCATCCGGTTGAAGAAGCGCAGCGACTGGTGCTGGATGTGGCGGTAGACCTTCGTCCGTACATCGTAGATGGCCTGTTGCCCGATCCACTGGGTCAGGTAGGCGTTGAGGAAAGAGAGGACGCCTTCGCCCAGCAGCACCAGCACGAGCCACCCGATCATCCGCATCAGCCCGTCCAGGTCTCCCACCACGATATGTTCGTCGATGGCGAGCTGGACGAGCTTGGGGCGGAGCGGCCCCAGGAATGCCGCCGTCATGACGGTGACGAAGGCCACGGCCACCCAGCCCTTGTAGGGGATCAGGTAGGTGATGATCCGCCGGAGCAGCTTGCCGTCCAGGTTAGGCGGCTTCTTGTCGTCGCTGAAATCGTCGGCCAAGTTGAGAGGACGTCAGGATGCTGAGATCAAAAGGGCAGGGCTGACACCGAGTGGGCAAGGCTTTGGTTCCTCCGCGCCATCGTTGCTTGGAAGGTACAGAGGCCGTTTCACCGGGTGGCGGTTCCGGACCATCAGCCCGGTGATGATTAGGGTGCAAACCGTTCAGGAGCCGGTTGTAGCCTTTTCCATCTCCCACACCACCACGTGCCATTGCTCCTTGCCGTCGTGGTAGGTGCCGACCACCTCGAACCCCATCTTCTGGTGGGCCCGTAACGACACCGGGTTGCGTTCGGCCACCTCGGTCACACAGAGCTGGTAGCCCGATGGCAGCCGGTTCCGGGTCTCTTCGTACAGCCGTCGCAGCAGTCCCTGCCCCCGGAACGCCCGGGCGACGCATACCTATCCACCCACCATAAACCGATAGGCGGTCAGGGGTTTTTCGCGGTAGGTGCACTGCTCGAACGCTTCAAACATCGGTACCAGGCTCGGTATCTCGTACCGCATGGAGACGGGCATGGCCAGGGTATAGCCTACCACCTGGTCGTTGCAGAGGGCGATCACCTGGGGGAGCTGCGCCGCCATCTTCTTCAGCAAGTCCACCGTATGGACGGCAAACACAAACCCTTCCCGCATCTGCTCTGCCTTGCTGCGTGCCCCCAGCAGGTTCTGCCGTTGCAGGTCCAGGATCTGTTCGAAGTGCCGTTCGGTGGAGGCGGCTTCAAGCATGATATCCATGTTTACAGCCGTGGGGTGTCAGGTTCGGGGAGGGGAGGCCACGTCCTCTTCGTTTTCATGCAGGGAATAGGCTTCCAGTTCCATTGCCGCCTCGGTGTTCTGGAAGACGGTGCGGGCTTCGGCGACGAGCACGGCGGGGTCGGGGTAGCGGGTGCTGAAGTGGCCGAGGAGCAGGCGGCGCGCCCCGGCGGCCCGGGCGATGCCAGCGGCTTCGCGGGCGGTGCTGTGCCCGGTCTCGACGGCGCGGTCGCGGTGGGTCTCGGCAAACGTAGCCTCGTGGTAGAGCAGATCGACACCACGGGCGAGCAGCCGTCCGCCCTCGCACGGGCGGGTGTCGGTCACGTAGGCGAACGACACGCCGGGCTTCGACGGCCCGGTCACATCCTGCGGGCGCACCGTGCGCCCGTCCGGCAGCGTGACGGCGTGCCCGGCCTTGAGCTGGCGCAGGTGGGCGTAGTCCGTCACGCCGAGGTGGCGCAGGGCGTCCGGGATGAGGTTGCCGGGCCGGGTACGTTCCTGGAACCGGTAGCCGACGGTGAACACGGTGTGGGCCAGCGGACGCGCCTCGACGGTAAACGCTGCCGTCTCATACACGATGCCCTGCCCGAAGCCCTCGTCCAGTTCGACGAAGAGGAGAGGGAACGGCTGGGCGTCCATCCCTGGCAGCGCTGCGAGGCAGGCGGCCAGCCCGTGTGGGCCGACGAGCGTGAGCGGGCGCGCGTGGCCCATCATCCCCAGCGTGGCGAGCAGCCCCGGCAGGCCGTACCAGTGGTCACCGTGCAGGTGGGTGAGGAAGAGGGCCTCAATACGGGGGGCTTGCAGGCCCACCCGGAGCAACTGGAACTGGGTGCCCTCGCCGCAATCGAACAGCAGCAGGCGGCCCGCCCGCTGCAACGCCACCGCCGAGAAGTGGCGGTTCCGCAGCGGCAGGGCCGCCGACGTGCCGAGGGGGATGAGGGTGGTGGTGCCCATGACCTCACGACAGCGCCGCCAGCTCCTCTTCGAGCAACTGCTGCTGGTGGAGCCGGGCGTAGAGGCCGCCTTGCCGGGTGAGTTCGTCGTGCGTGCCGCGCTCGGCGATGCGGCCCTGGTCGAGCACGAGGATGAGGTCGGCCTCCTGCACGGCGGAGATGCGGTGGCTCACGATCACGATGGTACGCCGCCCGTAGTGCGCCCGCAGCGCCGCCAGGATCTGCCGCTCGGTGTTGGTATCCACCGCCGAGAGGGCATCGTCAAGGATGAGGATGCGGGGGTCACGGATGAGCGCACGGGCGATAGACGTACGCTGCTTCTGCCCGCCGGAGAGCGTGATGCCCCGCTCGCCCACCAGCGTCTCGAAGCCCTCCGCAAAGTCCCGCACGTTGTCGAGGAGCTGTGCCTCGTCGGCGGCGCGGTCGATCTCGTCGGGTGCTGCCTGCATCTTCCCGAAGGCGATGTTGTTTGCCACCGAGTCCGAGAACAGGAACACGTCCTGCGGCACCATGCCGATATGGCGGCGGAGGACGGCCAGCGGGAGGGTGCGCACGTCGTGCCCGTCGATCTTCACTACGCCGTCGGTGGGGTCGAGCAGGCGGGGCAGCAGTTCGACAAGGGTGGTCTTGCCCGTGCCCGTGCGCCCGACGACGGCGAGTGTCTTCCCGGCGGGCAGGTCGAAGTCGAGGTCACGTAGCACGTCCGGGCCATCCGGCGCGTAACGGAACGAGACGTGCTCGAACGTGATCCGGCCCGCGATGGTAGTGAGGGCGTGGTTGGTATGGGCCGCGTCGCGCAGGTCGGGCACGGTGTCGAAGATTTCGTTGAGGCGCGTCATGGAGGCGGCGGCCCGCTGGATCATGGTGATGACAAAGCCCACCGAGGCTACCGGCCAGGTCATCAGCGCCACGTAGATGATGTACTCGGCGATGTTGCCGATGGTGATCTGCCCGGCGGCGGCCAGTTGCCCACCCTTCCACACGACGATGATGGTGGACAGCCCGATGAGCACGATGAACACGGGCGACCAGCCGGCCTCCACCCGCGCCAGGTCGAGCGTGCGTCGCTGGTAGGCCCGGCTCTCGGCCTCGAATGCCTGGGCCTCGGCTTCCTCGCGGGTGTAGGCCTTGAGCACGCGGATGCCGGAGAGGGCCTCCTGCACACGGCTGGTGAGCTTCGAATACTGGGCCTGCAAGGCGTCGCTGCGCGTGTTCACCATCTTCGCCAGGAAGAACACCGCCACGCCCAGGAACGGCATCGGGATCACCGCCCAGCCCGTGAGGGTGGGGGAGATGAGCAGCATCACCGTGAGCGCCGCAATCATCAGCGTGACGGCCCGTGCGGCGTACATGAGCGCCGGGCCGATGTAGCGGCGCACCTGCTCGATGTCGCTCGTAGCCCGTGTGAGGATGTCGCCAGTGGACTGCTTCAGGTAGAACGACGGGGGCAGCGTTTGCAGGTGCGCGTAGAGGCGGTTGCGCAGGTCAAACTCGGCATGGCGCGAGGCCACCACCAGCGTCTGCCGCATCACGAACGAGAAGAACCCGCTTACCGCACTCAGCCCGACGATGGTAACGCCCGCCAGCAACAACGTCGCGAAGAAGTCCCAGAACAGGTATTCGGCCACCGCCGAATCCCGGTACAGGGTGTACAGGCTCACCATGCGCGGGATGGTGTCCACGGCCTCGCGCACCACGATGGGCACCACGAGCGCGAAGATGGCAGAGACCATCGCGGCCAGCAGCCCCGGCCCGAACAGATGCTTGTAGTGCCAGTAATAAGGGGTCAGGCGTGCCAGGGCTTGCATGGGGGAGATAGCTGTTAGCTGTTAGCCATTAGCTGTTAGCCGTTAGCCGGTAGTGCTTGGTACTTGGGGCTTGGAGGGCCTTCACAGGGGCTTGGGGCGACATCTCTCTGTGTCATTGCGAGGAGCGCAGCGACGCGGCAATCTCGACGTTTGTTCAGCCTGGCGGCCTTTGGTCTTGCTGGCCTTCCAATCCTGCTGTCATTCCGAACGAAGTGAGGAATCTCACGCCTACGTCAGGAAACGAGATTTCACTGTGGTGCAATCTCTCTTCGGACGATGTTCGCTGGCGCGCAATCTCCCTTCGGTCGATTTCTCACTACGTTCGGAATGACAACAAGGTGGGGCATCCCAACAAGGCGGGGCATGAGCGCGTTCTACGCCCTCCGCCAACCGCTATCGGCCAGTAGCTGTCAGCCAATAGCAAACAGCTTACCAGCAAACGCACAAGAATCCGTGTCGATCCATACCATCTGGGGTTGTGGCGTGGTATTTTCTTCGGACACCGCCGGTTTTGTGCCATGACGATCTTTCCGTGGGTCATCCCGATACGTGTGGTCGATCTGATCGAGATCGTCCTGGTGGCGTATGTACTCTACCGGCTTTACCTGCTGATGCGCGGGACGATTGCGTTGCAGATTTTCGCGGGCATCATGGCGCTCTACCTGTTGCAGGTGCTGGTCAATGCGGCGGACATGACGATCCTGAGCGCCCTGTTCGGCTCCATCAGCGACGTGTTTGTGCTGGCGGTGATCATCCTGTTCCAGCCGGAAATCCGTCGGCTGCTGTTGCTGGTGGGGCAGACGCCGTTGCTGCGCCGGTTTGTCACCTCCCCGGCGCAGGAGTCGCTCATCAACGAGGTGGTGGGGGCGGTCTCCGAGATGAGCAAGGGCCGCATCGGGGCGCTGATCGCCTTCGAGCGCTCGACGGGCCTGCGCAGCTACATCGAGACCGGCACGTACCTGCACGCCGACATCAGCCGGGAGCTGCTGCTGACGATCTTCTTCAACCAGAACCCGCTGCACGACGGGGCTACCATCATCCGCAACGGGCGGATCGAGGCGGCCCGGTGCATCCTGCCGGTGTCCACGAGCATGCGACTGAGTTCGCAACTGGGGCTACGCCACCGCTCGGCCGTGGGGCTGTCGGAACAGACCGATGCGTTCGTCGTGGTGGTCTCAGAAGAGACCGGCATCATCTCGGTCTCGCAGGATGGGGAACTGCGGGCCAACCTCTCGCCCATTGAACTGCGGCAGTACCTCCATGTAGCCCTTTCGCCGCAAGCGTTGTCGTCGCCAGAGGCCCCCCCTGCCCCGTCACCTTCACTCCCCCAGGACCGTGGATAAGCCGTCGTCCCGCCCTTCCGGCACTGCCCTGCCAGAGGACTGGCTCTACCAGCAGCAGCGGGCGCGCCTCGTGGAGGAGTTGCGCCGTCAGGGCATCCGCGACGAGCGGGTGCTGGCGGCCATCGGGCGGGTACCCCGGCACCGAATGGTCGATCCGGGCCTGGTGAAACGGGCCTACCACGACGAAGCGCTTCCCATCGGGCATGGACAGACCATCTCGCAGCCCTACACAGTGGCCTACCAGACGATGCTGCTGGACGTCCAAAAGGACGATCGCATTCTGGAGATTGGCACGGGCAGTGGCTACCAGGCGGCGGTACTGTGCGAGCTGGGCGCACGGGTGTTTTCGATTGAACGGCTGCGTCCGCTCTACGAACGAACCCGGCACCTGCTCGCCGAGTTGGGATACCATGCGGTGCTCCGGCACGGCGATGGGGCGCTCGGCTGGGCAGCCTCGGCCCCCTACGACGGCATCCTCGTCACCGCCGGCGCAGAGGAGATTCCCAAAGCCCTGCTCGAACAACTGCGCGAACCCGACGGCACCCGTCCCGGTGGCCGCCTCGTCATCCCGGTCGGTCACGGAGACAGCCAGACGATGAACCGGATCGTCTGTACCGGCCCGAAAACGTACGAGCGGTTCCGATACGACACCTTCCGCTTCGTCCCACTCCTGCACGGGGTGCAGCGGAACCCCCGGCCATGACCTCACCCCTCCTGCGTGCGCCGCCACGTCCGGGCCTGGTGGTCGATGCGGTCTACGATGCCGACGATGGTGGCATCGGTGGCGGTCAGGTGGGGACGAAAAGGCAGCGCCGCCTCGGTGGACGTGACGTAGAGCACCACATCGCCAGGGCCGGCATCGACCGTGTCGAGGCTGATGAAGGGCGCACCGCTGTCCTCGCCCACAAACGAGAGCGGCTGTACGAGCAGCAGCCGGTGCCCTTCCAGCGAGGTATCCTTGCGCGTGGCCCAGAGGCTGCCGATGACCCGCCCCAGGTTCATGCCGGTACCGGGGCTTTCCGCGCTGCCTCGGACGACCGGACCACGTCCAGCTTGTCCACGATCCCGATGATGACGGCATCGACAGGCTTGTTGCGGGTGACCTCGGTGAGGCGGGCGCTGGACCCCTGGGCCACCAGCACCACCTCGCCCACACCCGCGCCCACACTGTCCACGGCTACCACCAGGCCGCTCCGGGGCTGGTACTGCAAGTCCACCTCCTGCACCAGCAGCAGCTTCATCCCGACGAGCTGCTCATCCTTGCGTGTGGCCCACACCGTTCCGATGACTTTGCCGAGGATCATGGAGGGATTGCGGGTTTCGGATTGTGGATCTCGGATTGGGGATGCCCCCCTCCCTCTCCGTGTCATTGCGAGGAGCTTGACCGATCTCATGAGATCGGTCAGACGTGGCAATCTCGACGCTGCGAATCATCGCGACGTTGCTGCCCGGTGGAACGGGCGAGATCATCAGACTGCCTAATGACCTCCTCGTGATGACACCGGCGGGAACGTACCGCACGCTCCCAATCCCCAACAGCCAATAGCTAAAGGCTAACAGCCAACAGCTATCTCCCCCAAGTTAGAACGCCGTCCCCCCCGACGCAAACGGGACACCGAAGAAGTGGGCCACCGTGGCGGCATGGTCGGCGAAGGTGGCGCGCAGGCCCAGGTTGCGGCCGGGCGTTCCGTCGTAGGCCAGCAACGGGACGTATTCGCGGCTATGGTCGGTGCTGGGGGTGGCCGGGTCGTTGCCGTGGTCGGCAGTGAGCACCAGCCGCCCACCCGCAGGCAGGGCAGCCAGCAGGTCGGGCACGGCGGCATCGAACGCTTCGAGGGCACGGGCAAACCCGGAGACGTCGTTGCGGTGCCCGTATTCCTGGTCGAAGTCCACCAGGTTCACCCAAAGGAACGTGGGCGTGCCCGGCGAGGATCGCATCAGACGGAGGGTTTCGGCCAGCCCCTCGACGTTGGACGAGGTCTTGCAGGTAGCGTCGAAGCCCGCGCCGCCGAAAAGGTCGTACACCTTCCCCACCGAGATGGTGCGGATGCCGTGTTGCTGGAGGGCCTGGGGTAGCACCGTCCGCGGGGGCTGGAGGGCATAGTCCCGGCGGTCTGCAGAGCGCCGCCGCCAGGCACCGGGAACCCCCTCGAAGGGCCGGGCAATGACCCGTCCAACCGCATGGGGGCCGACGCACACGGCGTCGCGGGTGGTCTGGCAAAGGCGGTAGAGTTCCGCCAGCGGCATCGTCTCCACATGCGCCGCCACCTGAAACACGCTGTCTGCAGACGTATAGACGATGGGCCAGCCGGTCTGCTGGTGGGCCTCGCCGAGGGCGTCGAGGATGGCCGTGCCGGAGGCTGCCCGGTTGCCGAGGACCCCCGCACAGCCGGTCCTTTCGAGGAAGGCTTCCACCAGCGCAGGCGGAAACCCGTCCGGGTAGGTAGGAAAAGGGCGCGTGAGGGTCAGCCCGGCGAGTTCCCAGTGCCCGGTCGTGCTGTCCTTGCCCGCCGCAGCCTCCTGCATCCGGCCAAACGATGCCTGGGGGACGGAGACAGCAGGAACGCCTTCGAGGGGGGCGATGCAGCCGAGTCCGAGCCGGGTGAGGTGCGGCAGGGAGGGCCGGGCCAGCGCACAGACATGGCCGAGGGTGTCACTCCCCGCATCCCCGTATTCCCCCGCATCCGGCTGCTCCCCGATCCCCACGCCGTCGAGCACGATGGTCACAAAGAGGGACATGGGGATTGCGGATTGCGGATCATGTCATTGCGAGGAGCGCAGCGACGCGGCAATCTCAACGCTACTGCTTGATAGAAAGGGCGAGATCACGTCGTCGACCTGGAGATCAAGATGCCTGATGGCCTCCTCGTGATGACACGGGTGGGAACGTCGCTATCCTCAAGCCCCCACTAGCTAACAGCCACTAGCTAACGGCTAACAGCTATCTTCTCAAGCACCAAAACGAAGCGTCTTGGCTCACTCCAGAATCGTACACATCCCGGTCTCGTAGGCTTCGCGCAGGGCGGTGGTGGCATCGGCCCGCAGGTCGTCTGGCGAGGCGTGGCGGTCGTGGAGCAGGGCCGCCCCGACGCAGAGTTCGCCAGCCAGCAGGCCGTTTTGGCGGGTCACCTCGTCCTGGAGCTGCATCGCCCAGGCTTCCACCTCGGGAGCCTGGTTGCGGTAGAACACCCCGAAGGTCAGTTCACCGAAGCGTTCGATCCGTCCCTGCGGGGTATGTCGCCGCAGCGAGGCTTCGAGGGCCGCCTCGACGGCGGTGACCTGTTCCGTCTCGGTCTCCGGGCTGTTGAGATAGACCAGCGCCAGGGCCAGCGGGTGGCGCAGCCGCCGAGCCAGCGCGATCTCCTCGGCGACGATTTCGCGGCGGGGACGGGGCTGGGCCGGTGCCGCGCTGGATGGTTCGAGGCGGGGCGTCTCGTCCGCATCCGGCTTCATCAGGCTGGCAAGCAGCCGGGCATATTGCGGGATCAGGTGTTGCTTGCGGGCAGCGTCCAGCCCGCCTTCCATCATGGTATCGACCACCAGGTAGTAGCTCCGTTCGTCCAGCACCAGCGGGAGAGGGGCGAAGGCAACCTGCCGGATGGCGATGGTCTCGGTGTAGTACCCTAGATGGGCGGGCGGGAAGTCCTGGGCGTCCACCCGTTGGACGGTGATGGGCTTCTGGGCCATCGTTGCCCCGATGAGTGGGGTGCGGGTGGAAAACCGTCCGTGGGTGCGCGCATAGGAGTTGCGGCTGACGATGGCTTCCACCTGATACCGCAACGTCATCTCTTCCTGGCTCAGGATGCAGACCGTGGTGGCATCGACGGCGGCCCGCAACGACAGCAGGCAGGGGAGCACACTGTCCTCCAGGTGGGGCGGGTTCACCGCCTCGACGGGCAGACGGGGCTTCTTGCGGGGGGTTACCAGCCCGATGCCGCTATCGATAAGGGTTGGGCCGAGACGCGCCTCAGCCAAGGAAGACACCTCGGGAGCAGGCACTTCCGCAGGGGCTGCCACAACGGCGGATTCCGACTCCTCCACGGGTGGTGTCGACGGTGCCGGATCGCCGTCGGAAGGCTTGTCCGGGCGGCTGCTCTCCCGGACGCGGACGTCCGAGATACCCAGCGCTCCGAGGTCTTCGCGGGATTCCACCGACAGGGTCGGGCGGGGAGCATAAGGCTCCGTCGTCCGTTGCCGTCGCCGTACCAGCGACACTACAACAGCTACCAGCGTCCCCAGCAAGGCAGCCAGGGCTACCAGGTATAAGGCAGGCCATTGCAGGACGAAGGCCAACAACGCGGTCACTACCGCCAGAATCACAAGCAGGATACGAATCATGCCGAAAGGCAGGCCATGAACGAGAAGGAAAGCGGCCGGAAGGCCCTGGATAAGCAGGAATACCGATCCTGACAGCACAGAACTGGATCAGTAATCTACCAGCCCCTTGCCGGAAAGTCAATAAACCCTCGCCGACAACCCCACCTTATTCTGGTTCATCCTGAGACAGCCGCCCCCCGGTGCGTCTCGATTTGAGGGGTGTACCGCCGTACCGACCCCATCCCGGCACCTGGCATGGTGTTTGTCCAGACCGGACTACCGGCCGACCCGCACCAGCGAATACCGCCATTCCCGTCTTGCCCGGCATCCCCGAAAATGGGGATAGCTTGCAGGCATGAGGGCATTTTTATGTTTGTGCATATCATGTAAAATGATGGTTGCAAATGATAAAGCTGACTTTCAATTCGATGCACATGCTTCGAAAGTAGAATCGAGAAATTAAGACTTTTTTCTGAAAGGAGGGTGGTTCAGTCGGGTTGGATAGCTCCCAACTCAACCGGGCATGGTGTTTGAATAACCGCGTTCCGGTGCATTCCGGGTGTGATGGTGTATCAGTTCGAAACACTGACCCGTTGCTACCACGACACTCGTTGACCATAACCACCCTGTGGATCGACACAAGACCGTCTGACATGGGGATATGTATCCTGTGCAGTATTGATACTGGATTGCTTGCGCGATACCCTGGTTCAGGAAGCATCAGTCACTTCCTTTGAACCTGCTAACCTGAACACCCTGACTCCCACAAATACCATGATGTGTACGTTTACACAGGTGCTTCAAAAGGTACGTCGCCCGTTCTGCGACCGTCCTTCAAAAGGTGGACGGATTCAACTGGTGGTCACCGTGCTACTGCTCCTGGTGGCTGGAGATCTGCTCCTCCCCCGTTGGGTGTATGCCAGCAGTGCCCCGCGGGTGGGCTCCTCGCTCGTGCCCGACGGCGTCTACCGCCTGAAGAACCACAATACCCACACAGGCACACAGCCACCCAACTACGGGATGCGGCTGGACAAGCTCTTCGGTAACTACGCGGTGATCTCGTTCGACTTCGAGCACCCCAGCTCGAATGTGCTGATGACCGTGAACGGCACAGTCATCACCATCACCGGCACCGTCTACGGTGGGCGTGACAACGGCTCGGCTTATGACACGGCCAATGCGGGACTTTGGGAACTCAACTTCACGTACAACGCCGTGACAACAGTAGGTGGGGACGACGACCTCACCGTCACGCTCGCCAACGGCGGCAGCAACACCGGCACGATCAAGGCGCTGTTCTCCACGTCCCACTTCAGCAACGGGCAGGTGTTCAACCTCGGCGACTACTCCGACGGCGTGCAGTATTTCCGCCTCGGCAACGAGGACAATGACCTCGGCCACCGCGGCTTCAACGGCATCTCCGGCTGGGGCTGGCTCGAACACGGCAAGGCGGGCAGCCCGCTCACCCATGTCGATGCCTCCGACTGGATCTTCACCGCCCACAAGCTGATCGACCTCGAACTGCTCAAGACCGTCGATGTCGCCAGCCCGACCGTGGGCAGCACCGTCACCTACACGCTAACGCTCACCAACAACGGCACCAACGCCGCCACCGCTGCCACGGGCGTGGTGGTGACGGACGTGTTGCCGACGGGCCTGACGTTCCTCTCGGCTACGGCCAGCTCCGGCACGTACACGAGCAGCACCGGCGCATGGTCCATAGCCAGTCTTGGCGACGGGGCCAGTGCCACGCTCACCCTCAAGGCTACCGTCACCGGGCTGGCGAGCATCGAGAACTGCGCCGAGGTGACCGACGCCGACCAGGAGGACTACGACTCGACGCCCAGCAGCGGCAACAAGGGCGGCCAGGACGACGACGACTGCCGCACCATCACTCCCATCGCCCCGCCTGCCGGGGAGGTGTGCTACCTCGTGGCCGACAACGACGGGCGCAACAACAGCGCCGACGAGTTCACCTTCGTCAACAAGCTGACGGGCGTAGAGTCCGTCATCGGCGGGCTGGGTACCTTCGCCGTGGAAGCCATCGCCTACAGTCCCTGGGCCAGCACGCTCTACGCTACCAATCAGAACGGCGCGACCGGCGAGTTCGGCACGATCAACCTCACCACCGGGGCCTTCACCAAGATCGGCAACGTCGGCTCTGGCACGGGCGCTCTGGGTACTATCACGTTCAACGACATCGACGGCCTGGCCTTCGATCCGTTCTCCGGCAAGCTCTACGGCGCCGTCCGCCGCACGAACGAGGACCTGCTCATCCAGATCGACCCGGCCACCGGCGACGCCGTCAACAACGCCTTCGGCTCTGGCGTCGATTACCTCGTCGTCGCGCCGCTCCTGGGCCTCGACGACATCGACGACATCGCCTTCGACCCTACCAACGGTACACTCTACACGGTCATCAATGAAGACGGCACCGGCAGCCGCCTCGCTACGATCAATGCCGCCACCGGGGCTACCACCGACGTGGTGGCGCTCGATGTGCAGAACGTGGAGGGGCTGACGTTCGACCCCGACGGCACCATCCTGGGTGTGCGCGGCGACACCGACACCTACCTCGTCGAGATCGATCCGGTTACCGGCCAGACCACCACGCGCGCTACGCTCGGCGCAGGCGACAACCGCGACTACGAGGCTGCCTCCTGCATCACCAATGCGCCCAACACCATCAGCGGCACTGTCTTTCTCGACACTGACGGCGACGGCGTGCTCGACGCCGGGGAGACCGGCCAGGCGGGCGTCACCGTCAAGCTCTACCGCGACACGAACAACAATAACCTCGTCGATGCGGGCGACGTGTTCATCAGCGCGCTCGATACCGGGCTGAACGGCACCTACACCTTCTCGGTGCTCTCGACCGGCGACTTCGCGCTGGAGATCGACACGGCAGACCTGCCCGTCGGCTCGCTCCTCACCACCGACAACGCCGAGGAGGCCAGCTTCTCCGGCTTCGGGCAGAGCGACCCCAACAACAACTTCGGCTTCCGCAACTGCACCGTCGTGACGCTGCAAGACCTGATCGACGCTGGCAGCAAGGTGAACACGGGTGGCAGCACCGCCACGCTCGTCGTGCCCGCGAACGCCTGCCCGGTGGAGGTCAGTTTCTCCTCCTACGCCTTGCCCGGCGGCTTCATCGAGCCGTTCGACCAGCAGGTGCTCGAAGACAACGTCACCAACACCTATGGGCCGGGCACCTACGCCCTCACGGTGGACTTGCCGCAGGGCTGCGGCTGGCAGACCGACCTCTACGTCGGCCCGGTCATCGTCACCCCGCCGCACACGGGCGTGCTCATCGACGCCGACTTCCTCGAAGGCACGGCCTGCAACCCCGGCACCGTCGGCGACCTCGTCTGGCGCGACGACGACGGCGACCAGGTGAAGGACGCCGCCGAGCCGGGTCTCGCGGGCGTGACGCTCACGCTCACCCGCCCTGGCACCGACGGCACCTGCGCCACCGGCGACGACGTGGCCGTCGGCACAAAGGTCACCGATGCCAACGGCGCGTACCTGTTCACCGGCCTCTCCTACGGCGGTGCGAGCGGCAGCCAGGGCCGGTACTGCGTGGATGTGACCGGCGGCGTGCCCGGCGGCTACACCCTCACCACCGGCAACGACCCGCTAGCCCTCACCCTCACCAATGCCGCGAAGGATTTCCTCACCGCCGACTTCGGCTACAAGCCACCCGTCACCAACGGCAGCATCGGCGACCGCGTCTGGGCCGATCTGGACGGGGACGGCGTGCAGGACGCGGGCGAGACCGGCCTCAACGGCGTGGTGATCCGGCTCTATGGTGGCGTCTGCGGCCCCACCGGCACGGCACTCGCCACCCAGACCACCAGCGGCGACGGTGGCTACGACTTCACCGGGCTGGCCGCTGGCAGCTACTGCGTGGACGTGGACCAGTCCACCGTCCCGGCGGGCTACGTGCTCACGACGGGCAACGACCCGCTCACGGTGACGCTCACCGCCAGCCAGGATTTCAACACCGCCGACTTCGGCTACAAAGCCCCACCCGTCACCAACGGCAGCATCGGCGACCGCGTCTGGGCCGATCTGGACGGGGACGGCGTGCAGGACGCGGGCGAGACCGGCCTCAACGGCGTGGTGATCCGGCTCTATGGTGGCGTCTGCGGCCCCACCGGCACGGCACTCGCCACCCAGACCACCAGCGGCGACGGTGGCTACGACTTCACCGGGCTGGCCGCTGGCAGCTACTGCGTGGACGTGGACCAGTCCACCATCCCGGCGGGCTACGTGCTCACGTTCAACGTCGATCCGCTCACGGTCAACCTCTCGACCAACGAAGACTACAACGCGGGCGACTTCGGCTACAAGCCGCCCGTGGCAGGCGAGGCCGACCTGAGCGTGACCAAAGACGTGAACAACACCACCCCGGACGTGAACGAGCAGGTGACGTTCACCATCACGCTGCGGAACGACGGCCCCGATGCCGCCACCAACGTGAAGGTGCGCGACGTGATGCCCTTCGGCCTGACGTTCATCAGCGCCAGCACATCGGCGGGCACCTACGACCCGGCCACCGGCTTCTGGAGCTTCGACACCTTTGCCAACGGTGCCAGTGCCACGCTCACCATCATCGCCCAGGTGCAGCCTGTCGTCAACGGCTACGTCGTCGAGAATGTCGCTGAGGTAGTGTTCGTCGACCAGCAAGACCCCGACTCGACCCCTGCCAACGGCATCCTCACCGAAGACGACCAGGACAACGCCGTCCTCTATATCAACGTCATCGGCGGCGACAAGAACGGCACGGCGGACGTGGGCGTGACGAAGGAGGTGGACGAACCCGCCCCCGCACTCAATGAGGTGGTTACGCTCACCATCACGGCCACCAACCTCGGCCCGGACGATGCTACCGGCGTCATCGTCCGCGACCAGTTGCCCTACGGCTTCGTCTTCGTCTCGGCCACCCCCTCGCAGGGCACGTATGAACCGGCCAACGGCTTCTGGACGCTCGGCAGCCTGCCCGTCGGCAGCGTCGCCACACTTCAGATGCAGGCGCAGGTCATCGTCGTCAACACCCTCGAGAACATCGCGCAGGTGATCTCGCTCAACCAGAACGACCCCAACCCGGCCAACGACCAGGACAACGCGCTCGTGACGGCCCGCTCCAACGGCGGCGACGTGACGCGCCCCGAATGCGCCGACGCCGGGACGATCAACGCGCTGGCCTTCGACCCGGTGAACGGCGTCATCTACGCGGGCACCGAGGAGGGCGTCGTCCACGTCTCCACCGACAACGGGGAGAACTGGCCGCCCTTCCTCGACACAGCGGGCGACGCCCCGGTGCGCGACGTGGTGGTCACCAGCACAGGCACGGCTTATGCTGGCACCCTCGGCGACGGCGTCTACCGCTCGACCGATGGTGGTACTACATGGACGGGCATCGGTCCCGCCGGTGCGCTCGTGGACGACCTCGACCTGAGCAACACAGGGCTGCTCTACGCCGCGATGGGCGGCAAGGTGCAGGTGTGGAACGGTAGCACCTGGAGCGAGGTCGGTGCGGGCAGCAACCCGTTCGCAGGCAAGCAAGTGAAGGCCGTCGTGGTCGAAGAGACCGGTGGCGCGGTGTTCGCCTCGGCCCCCGGCGCGGGCGTGGGCACCTTCCGCTTCAGCGGCAGCACCTGGAGTGGCACGGCCACCGGCCTGCCCTCGACGGTGAACACGCTTGCCTACACTGCCAGCGGCCAGGTGCTCGCCGGCACGAACAACGACGGCATCTTCCGCTTCGACGGCGGCACCTGGGTGCGCTTCGGCACCGGCCTCGACAGCGAACCCATCGAGACCATCGAGATCGGTGTCGGCGGGCAACTCCTCGTCGGCACGCGCCAGCGCGGGTTCTACGAGTACGACAGCGTCCCCAACGCCTTCGTCTCGAAGTCCTTCGCCAACCTCGGCGTCTACACCGTCCGCGCCGTCACCGTCAACGACGCCGGGCAGTACTTCCTCGGCTCGGCCGGCAGTGGCATCTACCGCAGCGCCGACCCCAACGCCGACGGCGTGATCGACTTCTGGCACCAGGTGAGCAGCTTCCTGGCACACGCGGTCATTCAGGACCTCGTCGTCGCCCCCAACGGCGACCTCTTCGCCGCCAGCTACGGCTACGGCGTGCTCTACTCCAACGACGGCGGCCAGTGCTGGACACGCCTGAACCGGGGACTGGAGAACCTGTGGACGTACGCGCTCGAACGGGCCTCCAATGGCTGGCTCTACCTCGGCATCTGGGCCG
>CAZLRO010000033.1:0-21357 GCA_964561865.1 uncultured Rhodothermaceae bacterium
CAAGACCCCTCGTTCCTCGGGGCAGGCTCTAGCCTGGTCGATCTCATGAGATCGATCAATGGCTTCCTCGTGATGACATGGGTAGGAATGTTGTCGCCCTCTTTCCAAGCCCCAAGCATCCTAGGGGCGAAGGCCCTCTTCGCCCTCCAAGCACCAAGCACCCATAGGGGCGAAAGCCCTCTTTGCCCTCCAAGTACCAAGTACCAAATAGCCAACAGCTTTCAACTAACAGCCCTTTTCCACTCCATGTACCAGATCAAGTTCGGCACCGACGGATGGCGGGCCATCATCGCGAAAGACTACACCTTCGACAACCTGGAGCGCGTCACACGGGGGACGGCCCGGTGGCTGCGCCAGCACTACGGCCCGCAGGCAAGCGTGATCCTGGGGCATGACACCCGCTTTCTGGGACGTCTGTTCTCCGAGCACGTAGCCTGTGTCTTCGCCAGTGAGGGCCTGCGCGTCCGCCTTGCCGATACCTTCGTGCCTACCCCGGCGGTGACATGGGGGACGAAAGCCTACGGGCACAGCGCGGGCATCGCCATCACGGCCAGCCACAACCCGCCCGAATACAACGGCTTCAAGATCAAGGCGGATTTTGGTGGGCCAGCCTCCCCGGAGGTTATTGCTGCCGTCGAGCGCGAGATTCCGCCGTTCGACGAATACCGCGCCCCGTTACCCGTTTTCGCCGACCTCGTGGCCTCCGGCAAGGTGGAACTGTTCGACCTTCGCGGGGCCTACCTCGCCATGATCCGGGAAAAGATCGACATCGCCGCCATCCAGGCCTCCGGGCTGACCATTGCCCACGATGCCATGTACGGAGCCGGGCAGGGACTGCTCTCGGAACTCCTCGGCAGCGAACATGTGGTGGAACTGCGGAGCATCGAGAACCCCGGCATGGAGGGGGCTGCCCCCGAACCCATCGAACGCAACCTGGAGCCGCTCCGCCATGCCATCCGTGCCCACCGCTGCGACGCCGGGATCGCCAACGACGGCGACGCCGACCGCGTGGGGATGTACGACGAACGCGGGCAGTTCGTCGACTCCCACCGGATTCTCGCCCTGCTCGTCAAGTACCTGTATGAAGAACGGGGGCTGACGGGGGATGTCATCAAGACGTTCTCCACCACCGACATGCTCGATCGCATGTGTGCCGCCTACGGACTGCGGCTGCACGTCACCCCCATCGGCTTCAAGTACATCGGCCCGCTCATGGTGCAGCACGACGTGCTCGTGGGCGGCGAGGAGTCCGGCGGCATCGCGGTGAAAGGCCATATCCCCGAACGGGATGGCCTCTTCATCGGCCTGCTGATCCTGGAGATGATGGTGCGCCGGGGCAAGACGCTCTCGGCCCTCGTGCAGGAACTCTACGACCAGTTCGGCCCGCATGGCTACTACCGCGTGGATGTACACCTCACCGCCGCGCAGAAGCAACACGTGCTGGAGGTGCTTCGGAACGAGGGGGGACTGAAGCACCTCGACAGGCAGGCCGTGCTGTCGGTAGACCCGCTCGATGGCTACAAGCACCGGGTGGAAGGAGGGTGGCTGCTCATTCGCCCCTCCGGCACAGAGCCGGTGCTGCGGGTCTATGCCGAAGCCGCCACCGAGGCCCGCGCCCGGACGCTGGTGGAAGCAGCCGTGCAGCAACTGGGCGTAGCACACGGTTGAGGCTCCGCTGCACGCGCCCCCCGGCCTCCGGGAGCCGATTCGACCCGCGAACGTTCAACCGGAAGTGTTGCAAGCGGCTTCTGAAGGTTATGTGTCTCCGGTTTGTGTTCCTGCTCTTCAGCCTGGGCGGGCTGGTGGCCTGCCAGCGTCCGTTCGTCGAGGTGCGCCCGCCCGCCATCGAGGTGCTCGCACCGGACCTGTCGGTCGTCCAGGCCCAGGATAGCATCCGCCTCCAGGTACGGGCCTCGTCGTTTCGGGCGGTGCAGCGGGTGCAGGTGGGCAGCGCCCCGATGGCCTACAACGCCACCGCCGATGCCTGGGAGCTTTCGATGCGCCTCTCGCCGGGCCTCAACCGGCTGGTCGTCTCGGCCTATGACGAGGGCGACGTCGTGGGCGCCGACACCCTCTACGCCCTCCACCTCGCCTTTAGCGTCGAGCCAGGCCCCGGCCTCGGCGAGCCCCTGGGCGGGCACACCGCCACGCGCCTTGCCGACGGGCGCGTCCTCGTCACCGGCGGGGCACGCACCTGGCGGGGACAAGCCCAGCGCAGCGCCCTCCTGTTCTCTTCGAGCAACCCCCGCTTTGTAGCCCTGCCCAACCTCTTGCAAGCGGCCCGGACGGGCCATACTGCCACACTGCTCCCCGACGGGCGCGTCCTGATTGTCGGTGGCAGCAGCCAGGATACCCCCGATGCCCTCGACGACCTGGTCGATGCCGCCGAGGTGTTCGATCCCCTCACCAACACCTTCAAGTCCGTGCCCGTCTCCGGCCCACCCATCCGCCGTGCCGGGCATACCGCTCTGCTGCGCACCACCAGCGTCGGCCCAGTGGTCGACCTGCTGGGCGGCCAGGGGGATATCGATTATAGCCCGCCGCGCTTCGGCATCCGGCGCGACCTCAGTTCCTACCTCCTCCGCAACGACTCGCTCATCAGCCTGACCCCGGCTCCCGGGCCGTTCGTCGAGGCCATCACCGGGCATACCCAGATCGCCCTGGCCGAAGCACGCCTCGGCACCCTCGCCCGCTACCTTATCACCGACAGCTATTTTATCGACCAGCAGGTCGAACAGACCAGCTTTGTGATGGACTATACCAACCCGCTGGGCGTAGACCTGCTGCCCACCGAGACCAACTTCACCCCGCGTACCCGCCATGCCGCTGCCCTGCTCGTCGATGAACTCGTCGTGCTCTTCGGTGGGTGGCAGGGACAGCCACAGGCCGTGCTGGACGATGCCGAACTCTACAGCGAGGAGGCCGGACGCTACTTCCGGCTGCCCATTGAACAGGGCACCGGACGCGCCACGAAAAGGTTCGGCCATACCGCAACAAAACTCTTCCCCTCCCGAATACTGTTATTGGGCGGATTTTCATCAGATGGCAATGCCCTCGGCAGCGCCGAGTTTTTTATTTTCGACCTGTGACGCCATGAACATGAACCGGATCCGACGGGTGATGAGCATCGAGCAGGTCTTGCGCTGGATCGTGATTGCCATCGTGATGATGGTAGCTGTCGTGCTGCTCAGTGTGGTGCTGCAAACGGCGGGTTTCTTGCTCCGGTTCGCCCTGAAAGTCCTTGTGGTGCTGTTCGTGGTGGCCGTCGTCCTGCGCCTCTTCGAAGCCGTCTCCCGCCGCCGCTAGTCCCCATAACCCTTGAAGCCGGGTGCTTTTTTGCACAAATGGTTGCATATACAACTATTTTGAGCGATAAAACCCGTGCGCCGAAGCAGGCTGGACCCACACGATCCTGCCGACTCCGGCGCACCGGTCAAGCGCGCTCAGGCCGCCGCCTTGTTGCGCAGCACGCTGTTGCGTGCCCCGTAGGCGAAGTAGAACACCAGGCCGATAGCCAGCCAGATGATAAACCGCTCCCACGTCACCAGCGGGAGGGCAGACATCAGGTACAGGCACACCAGCACAGTAATGATGGGGGTAACCGGCGCAAACGGGACGCGGAAGCCGCGCGGAGCGTCGGGGTTCGTGCGGCGCAGGATGATGATGCCCACCGACACCAGCACGAAGGCGAACAAGGTGCCGATGTTGGACAGGTCTGCTGCCGCCGAGATGTCGATGAAGCCTGCCGGGATCGCCACCAGAATCCCCGTGAGGATGGTGGAGGTAGCCGGTGTCTTGTACTTGTCGTGGACCTTGCTGAAGATCTTCGGTAGCAGGCCATCGCGGCTCATGGCAAAGAAGATGCGGGTCTGGCCCATCTGCATGACCACGAGCACGCTGGAGATCGAGAGGATGGCGCCGGCCGAGATGATCGAAGCCGCCCAGCCCTGCCCGACCAGGCGCAAGGCGGAAGCTACCGGTGAGGCCAGCCAGGTGGGGCCGAGCTGACCTGCCAGTTCGGCCACCCGCATGTCCCCGCTGGCGATCTTGCCCAGGGGCAACAGCCCGGTAAGCACGATAGTGACCAGGATATACAGCACTGTGCAGACCAGCAGCGAGGCGATCATGCCAATGGGCAGGTCGCGCTGCGGGTTCCTGGCTTCCTCGGCGGTGGTACTGACGGCGTCGAAGCCGATGTAGGCGAAGAAGATGAGCGCTGCGCCCGTCATCACCCCTTGCCAGCCATTGGGCGAGAAAGGTTCATAGTTCACCGGGTCGATATGTCCCACCCCTACAATCACAAACAGCGCGATCATTACCAGCTTGATGACGACCAGGATCGCGTTGGTGCGGGCACTCTCCTTGATCCCCACCACCAGCAGGATCGTCACCAGAAACACGGCCACCATAGCCGACAGGTTGAACGAGAGCGGGATCCCGGCAATGGTAGGAATTTGGGCAAGGAGTTCCGGGCTGCGGCTGGCCGTCATCGGATCTACGCTAAGCCAGACGGGCATCGGGGTGCCGATCTGCTGAAGCAGGCCCTGGAAGTAGGCCGACCAGCCAATCGCAACGGCCACGTTGCCGACGGCGTATTCGAGGATCAGGTCCCAGCCAATGATCCAGGCTACCAGTTCACCGAAGGAAGCATAGGCATAGGTGTAGGCGCTGCCGGCCACCGGGATCATCGAGGCGAACTCAGCATAGCACAGCGCGGCAAACCCGCAGGCGATGCCCGTCACGATGAAGGAGATGGTCAGCGACGGCCCGGCCCCGGCCCGGATCATGTTGCCCGCCGCGTCGAACTCGCCGGCCGAAGCCGTGCCCGTGAGCACGAAAATCCCGGTGCCGATAATGGCCCCGATGCCGAGCAAGGTCAGCTCGAGTGGGCCGAGCACCCGCTTGAGGCCAGATCGCTCGGCCTCTGCGAGGTGTACCGGCTTTCGAACAAAGTATGAAGCCATGGTGTTGAGGTGCTGCTGTGGAGGTTGATGGAGGCAAAAGAGACGACGGCGCCGATCTGGAACAGAGAGGGTTCCGACAGGCATCCTGATTTTATTAAGAGAAGATAAAGCCTACAGGGAGAAGGCGAAAGCGATTTCACAACGCGGCGACTTTCTTCTTAACAGGAAATGTACCGTTGGATCTGAAACCTGGCTGGAAAGGCTCCCGTTGGCAAGCAAACCCAACCCTCACCAGCATGGATGCCCTTTTTGCGGGTCCCTGGGGACCCGTGCTCATCTTTCTCCTGCGCATCGTCGACGTCTCACTCTCGACCACCCGCATCATCACCGCTGTGCGCGGACATCGCATCCTGGCGGCTACCATCGGCTTCGGGGAAGTGCTGGTCTGGATTATCGGGGTGGGCAATGCCCTCCGGCACATGGATTCGTGGATGCACCTGCTGGGGTATGCAGCAGGCTTCTCGACCGGTACCTGGATGGGCATCACAATCGCTTCCCGGCTTGCCTTCGGGCTGAATGTGGTGCGGGGGATCAGCCGCCTCGCCGGGCGCCCGTCCGGGGCTGCCCATCCGGTGGCGGAACGGCTACGGGCCGAAGGCTATGCCGTCACCGAGGTCTCCGGGCGCGGCAAGGACCAGCAGGTGGACATTCTGAACGTGGTCGTGCCCACCCGCAATGTGCCGCATGTGACCGCCGTCATGCAGGGCCTGGACCCGGACATTTTCATCAGCGTCGAGGAAGTACGCACCATCCAGGGCGGCTTCCTGCCCCCGGCCGACCGCAAGGCTTTCTTCCTCCGCAGTCCGTAGGAACCTTGCAAATCGAATCCGCCGCCCGAACCAACAGAAAGGTAGGTGGCCGCGCTTCCATCTGAAATCGATTTCAGGATCTTCACTCAACACAAACCGCGAAACGCAGGGGCAGCAGGCCCTTACGTTTCGCGGTTGTGGTCAAGCCGAGCAAAGATCACCACTCATGCATGTCGCGCAGGGTGATCAGGATGGCGCTGTTGCGGAGATCGTTCCTGACCGCAGCGTTGTACCAGCGCCAGCGTCCCTGGCCCGTCCGCAGCCGCACCAGCCAGGTGGCCTTGGGCTTGCCGTGGCACACCATGTCGGCCACGTCGCGCATCACCTGGTACAGGTTCTTGGCGTGGACCATCGAGAAGAAGCACGGCTCCATCGACTGGTCAGGCCGGTATTCGAGCAGGTGACGCCCGGCTGCGGTAGTGAATTCTACCAGGCCCTCTGAATTCTCTACCATCGTGGGCACATGCGGTGGCAACGCTTCCTGGAAGCGCTTCCGGTCCAGGGTAAAGGGTGAGGCCACAGGCTCCAGAACAGGTGTCTCCGATGAGACGACAGCTTTCATGCGGGATCCTCAGGAAATACCAGTGGAGATGCAGAACAACAAGGAATCATATCGGACAATACGCCAGAAAATAAATATTGTCCGACCGATTGCAAGGTCGCCCGGCAAAATTCATGTGTTTGCAGCTTGATCCACGTGGCTGCCAATGGCCGGTCGGTCCGGCTGCAGCCGCTTGTGGCTGGCAGATTCTTCAAGAATAGGTACCGCTGAAATTGAAAACCTTACAGCTCTTTCTTAAATTCCTAGGCCTGCGAGTAGATGGGCCAATGTTTGTCCACACAAGCTTTCGTGAACAAGGGCGGCATACCTGCTTCGGGCGGGTCACTCCACGCTTTTCCCGGTAACGATTTCCAAAAATTTCGAAAAGGCCGTATTGAGTAATTGGAATCGGCCGCACACAGAATATTAGGTTTAAGGGTCTTCCCGGATTATCCGATCTGGTAGGGGCAGGAACGGGCAGAAGATCGGTTAGATCCTCCGGTGTGCAAGCCCTTGCCGTCGGTTGCCTCATTTCCGGGAATGGTCAATTTTCACCCCTGATCGCATACTTGCCTTATGAATCCAGTCTTGCAACGCACCTGCACGCTACCGTTTGCCTCAGGTTTGTTTGTATGCCTGCTGCTGGGAGGGCATCAGTCTCCCCTCCAGGCACAATTCCTTTTTTCTGATGCGACTACCACGGTCGGCATCGACTTCATCCACGACGGGGATAATGTCTTCGATGGCGATGACGAGCTGGATGAACCCATCGGTACCGGGGCCGCCTGGCTGGACTACGACCTTGACGGCGATCTGGACCTGTATGTGACCAAGCGGCTGGGGGCCAACCTGCTCTACCGCAACAACGGAGACGGTACCTTCACCGATGTGGCCGACGCTGTTGGCGCCGCCGATGCCGCCCACGATGGGGCCGGGGTGGTCGTGGCCGACTACGACAACGACGGTGACCCCGACCTCTACCTCGCCAACTCGACCGAAGATGCCTTGCTACGCAACAACCTGGTAGAGACCGGGGTGGCCACCTTCACAGATGTCTATGCCGGGTCAGGCCTGGAAACATCCGGGTCGCGTCGGGCCACATCTCCTTCCTGGGGCGACTACGACGAGGATGGCTACCTCGACCTCTACATCGCACACCACCTGCCCATGATTGGGGTGGAAGGTGATTACCAGGACCGGTTCTACCACAACAACGGCGACGGTACCTTCACCGATGTGACCAATCTCCTGGCCGGGGACGTGGACAACGATGGGATCGACGACCTCTCCGGCGGCGGGTTCATAGGGGCCTGGAGTGATTTTGACAAGGATGGCGACCTGGATATCCTCCTCGTCAACGACTGCCCGTTCGGCCCGGAGAATACCAAGCTCTTTCGCAACGACGGCGGCACCGACTGGAGCACCTGGGTCTTCACCGAAGTAAGCGACCTCTACAATGCAGACCACTGCCAGAACGGGATGGGGGTTGCCATCGGCGATTACAACCTGAACAACTTCTTCGACTACTTCTATACCAACATCACCGAGCCGATCCTGTTGCGAAACCGATACCCGAACACCTTCGCTGAGTCGGCCACAGCCGCCGGGGTTGGCGAACGGTTTGTGCCCGGCACCACCCTCAACCGGGTCACCTGGGGAGCTAACTTCTTCGATTATGACCTCGATGGCCGCCTCGACCTGTTTGTCGCCGCTGGTTCGCTCAAGCCCGCCTGGGAAACCAACCCGCAGCCCAACATCCTCTACAACAACAACGGCGATGCCACCTTCACCGACGTTTCGCTCATCAGCGGGCTGAATGATGTGAAGAAGGGCCGGACCAGCGTCTACGGCGACTATGACCAGGATGGCGACCCGGACCTGTTCCTCGTCAACTACGGGGATGAGGCGCATCTGTACCGGAATGACAACGCCAGCGGTTACAACTGGCTGATCGTGGACCTGGTGGGCACCGTCAGCAATCGAGATGGCATCGGGGCGCAACTGCTCCTGACGGCCCCGGACAACCGCACGCAGCTCATGGAGTCTCACAGCGGCACCAGCCTCGGCGGAGGCGACGATCGGGGGGTGTACTTCGGACTGCTGACACACACCGTTGCCAGTTCGCTGGTCATCACCTGGCCCTCCGGAGCCGTCCAGACCCTCACCAACATCGCGGCCAACCAGCGGATCACGGTGGTGGAGGAGAACCCCGACGCAAGCATCACCATCACCGGGCCGAACGGCGGGGAAACCTTCGAACAGGGCGATCCCCTCACCTTCACCTGGACGGACAACCTGGCCGGGCCGGTTCACCTCCAGCTCCTCAAGGGCGGCACCGTCGTCACCGAAATCGTTGCCTCGACCCTCAGCGACGGCAGCTACGACTGGACGTTGCCGGATTCGCTGGTGTCCGGCAGTGACTACCGCCTCCGCATCAGCAGCGCCGACCAGCCCGGCGTGGCCGACGAAAGCGACGCCGACTTTACCATCGAAAATGCCCCGATGATCACGGTGACGACGCCGAATGGGGGTGAGACGTGGACGGTAGGGCAGGCCCATTCGATCACCTGGACGAGCGCCAACATCACCGGCAACGTCCAGCTTCGGCTCCTGCAAAACGACGTTTCGATCAAAGTAATCAACAGTTCGACAACCAACGACGGGGAGTTCACTTGGACTGTTTCGAGCGACGTCGTTCCAGCCTCGAACTACAAGATCCGGGTCACCAGCGTGGAGAATACCGCGATCAAGGATGCGTCCAATGCCAATTTTACCATCCAGGCAGACACCACCCCCGTCATCACGGTGACGACGCCGAATGGGGGTGAGACGTGGACGGTAGGGCAGGCCCATTCGATCACCTGGACGAGCGCCAACATCACCGGCAACGTCCAGCTTCGGCTCCTGCAAAACGACGTTTCGATCAAAGTAATCAACAGTTCGACAACCAACGACGGGGAGTTCACTTGGACTGTTTCGAGCGACGTCGTTCCAGCCTCGAACTACAAGATCCGGGTCACCAGCGTGGAGAATACCGCCATCAAGGATGCGTCCAATACCAATTTTACCATCCAGGCAGCCGCAGGCAAAGGCGAACAGTTGAGCGGTACGGAAGGCGTACCCCGGACCTGGACCCTGCTGCCGAACTACCCGAATCCATTCAACCCCACCACGTCTATCCGCTTCGGGATGCCGGAGACGGCACGGGTGCGGCTCTCGGTCTACGACTTGCTAGGGCGTGAAGTCGCAGTGCTGGTCGAGGGCATCTTGCAGGCAGGCTGGCATTCGGCCACCTGGCGGGCCGACAACCTGCCCAGCGGGGTGTACCTGTACCGGCTCGCAGCAGGTGAATTTTCGCAGCATCGCACCATGCTGTTGCTCAAGTAGGCCCCGGATGTTATTGTGAATCAGGGGCCACCTTCGTATCTTCGCAACCTGTAGTGATCGTGCTTGTTAGGCTGGGAAAAAGTAATTGTTGCCCACCCTCAGCAGCGCCAGCGGGATTGCACAGGTGTAAGGACTCCCACCCGGATGGCGCAAGCTTTCCAGCAAACAAATCCGGTCGTCTCTATGAAGCCCGTCGAGCCGTTCTGCCTCCGGAAAGTCTCTGGGTTGACAATAGTGCTGATCCTGTTGCTGGTATCCGGGTTTCAGGCCGAGGCCCAGTCCATCACGGTCCGGGACCTGGGCTACCAGAGCACGTTTCAGGATGACTACCTGGGGCACTTCAAGCGCGGACGGGCCCTCGTTGCCGCCGACTTCGACCTCGACGGACGCACCGACTTCTACATGGGCAACCCCGGCGACGAGTCCTTCATCCTGCTCAACCGCTCGTCCCAGGGCCGCCTCCGTTTCGAGATGGGACAGGTGCTCGTGGCCGACTCGATCGCCTGGGGGGCCACCGCCGCCGACTACGACAACGACGGGGACTACGACCTGTTCATCACCTGTGGTGCCAACGAAGGTATCGGGCTGAACTACCTGTTCAAGAACATGCTGAAGGAGGAGGGGGCGTTGCGGTTCGAGGACGTGTCGGACTTTGCGGGGATCCGGGGTCCGTATGATTCGCAGGGGAACGGTCCCTACCAGGTATCGAACGCGAACTCAGTGTGGGGAGACTACGACCTGGACGGAGACGTGGACATCTTTGTGAGCGTCAACGACTGGGGTGCCAATGACCAGTCGGCCCCGCTCATGGACATGCCTTCCGGCATCTCGCCCACGACCGACCTGGGGATTCACGGGGATGCCTGCGGGGATGTGCGCTTCATCGCACCCCGCCACAATTCCACCGTGCAGCGCATGAGCGCTGTGGCTGCTACCATCCCGGACGAACTCTTCGGGCGGAACATCCTCTGGCGCAACAACGGCGACGGCACCTTCACCGATGTGACGCTGGCCGCAGGGCTGACCTCACGCAATGGCACTCGTCATTCCACCTTCTTCGACTATGACAACGACGGCGACCTCGACCTCTACGAGAACAACCACGGCGATCTGAACCTCCTCTGGCGCAACAACATCATCGGTACCGGGGAGCCGACCTTTACCAATGCAAGCCTGTCGTTTGTAACCCCCGGGGTGGAAGATATCCGCTACCCTAACCTGTCGTTTGCCAGCTGTGCCGCCGATTTCAACAACGACGGCTGGCAGGACATCGTCGGGTTCATGCGGGGCGAGGGGCCGGAACCGGGTAGCCCCTATCCGGAAGGCCATACCCTCTTCATGAACCGGGCGGGGACCAGCTTCGTGAACGTGGCCCCGGCATCGGGCCTGAACACCAACTACATCGGTGACCCCCTGGGCGGGGTCATGGGGTGCATGATCGAGGATGTGACGGGCGACGGCATCCTGGACGTGTACGTCGGGAACGGCGGGCCGCGCTACGGCGTGGCCGACCTGTTTTTTGTGGGGATGAACGCCATCGATGCCGACCCCGTCTTCATGGACCGTACCAGCTTGATCGACTATCCCGTAGAACAGAGCAACCTGGTACTGCCCACCTATCCCTACCGGACGCACGGGACGGTCTTCGCTGATGCGGACGGCGACGGGTTGCCCGAAATCGGGGTGATCAACGGAGGTCCTTCCTTTAATTCGGATGAGGTGCAGGAGCCGGACCGGCTTTTCAAGCTCACGATCACCCCGCGTCCGAACTGGCTGCGTGTGCGGCCTGTAGGAAACGGCGTCACCAGCAGCCGGGATGCCATCGGTACCCGGCTCGCCCTGACGGTTCGCAAGGGCGGCGACACGCCCTGGACGCTGCACCGCACGCTCTATGGCGGCCAATGCTTCTCGGCCCAGAACGGCTTCGACCTCTTTTTCGGGTTGCGCGACGCCAACCAGGTGGTCTCGCTCCAGATCATGTGGCCCGACGGCACGCAGGAGACGATCACCCAGGGCCTGATCGTCAACCGGTCGATGGTCGTCGAGCAGGGCACGGCCCGCAGCAAGGCCGAGGTCTACGAGCAGCAAGTGGCAGCCCTCTTCGACGCCGACACCGCCCCACACCTGATGGAGACGGCCACTGCCCCCACACAGTATCGCCTGGGCCAGAACTATCCGAACCCGTTCAATCCCACCACCCAGATCGCCTACGAAGTGCCCACATCCGGCCCGGTGCGCATCGCCATCTACGATGCCCTCGGACGCGAGGTGGCCGTGCTCGTCGACCAGGTAGTGGAGGCCGGACGGCACGCCTTCACCTGGGATGCCGCTGGCTTGCCCAGTGGACTGTATGTCTATCGCCTGGAGGCGGGCACGATCCTGCAAACCCAGGCCATGTTGCTGACAAAATAAACCCATCCGGAGGGGACGGCTCCTGCCTGAAGTGCGGAGGAGCAACGTCTGTCCTTCAGACTATTCGAACCTGTGGTGCTTCTATGAAATGTATCGACAATTCCCGGACGGCACAACGTACCTGGACCCTGTGCTGGCTGCTGTTCGGGCTGTTGGGTAGCCTGATAGTGCCAGGCGCTGCGGCTCAATCCCTCCAGGTTCGGGACTTGGGCTATCAGTCGGGTTTCCAGGACGACTACTTGGGGCACTTCAAGCGCGGGCGGGCCACCGTCGCCGCCGACTTCGACCTCGACGGACGCACCGACTTCTACATGGGCAACCCCGGCGACGAGTCCTTCATCCTGCTCAACCGCTCGTCCCAGGGCCGCCTCCGTTTCGAGATGGGACAGGTGCTCGTGGCCGACTCGATCGCCTGGGGGGCCACCGCCGCCGACTACGACAACGACGGGGACTACGACCTGTTCATCACCTGTGGTGCCAACGAAGGTATCGGGCTGAACTACCTGTTCAAGAACATGCTGAAGGAGGAGGGGGCGTTGCGGTTCGAGGACGTGTCGGACTTTGCGGGGATTCGGGGTCCGTATGATTCGCAGGGGAATGGCCCATATTCGGTTTCCAATGCCAACTCGGTGTGGGGGGACTACGACCTGGACGGGGACCTCGACGTCTTTGTCAGTGTCAACACCTGGGCGGGAACGATTGGCAGTATGCCGGTGATGGACGACGGCCAGGGCATAGACCTGAATATGCACGGCGATGCCTGCGCCGACCTCCCCTTCATCGCGCCCCAGCACAAAAGCCAGTACCTCAGAATGACGCAAGCAGCAGAGGACATCCCGGACGAACTCTTCGGGCGGAACATCCTCTGGCGCAACAACGGCGACGGCACCTTCACCGACGTGACGCTGGCTGCCGGGATGAGCACCCGCCTCCCCACCCGCCATTCCACGTTCGTCGACTACGACAACGACGGCGACCTCGACCTCTACGAGAACAACTACGGCACGCTGAATGTCCTCTGGCGCAACAACGTCATCGGGACGGGTGCGGCTACCTTCACCGACGTGTCGATGAACTTCGTCACGCCCACCGACGATATCCGCTACCCCAACCGTTCCTTTGTGAGCTGCGCGGGGGATTTCAACAACGACGGCTGGGAAGACCTGGTCACGTTCATGCGAGGCGACCAGAACAACAACCAGGGGAGCCCCTATCCAGCCGGCCATACCCTCTTCATGAACCGGGGTGGTACCGAATTCGAAAACATCGCCACCGAGGCCGGGCTGAACGATGACTATGTGAGCGACATTCTGGTCGGGGTGATGGGCAGCATGATCGGGGATGTGACCGGGGATGGCGTTCTGGATGTCTACATCGGCAACGGTGGGCCTACCTCCGGGATGAACGACCGCTTCTACACCAACCTGTTCTCCAACGTCAACGCGGATCCGCGTTTCACCAACAACACCGTCCTGATCGACTACCCGGTCGAACGCAGCGACATCACCCTGCCAACCTACCCCTACCGCACGCACGGCGTCGCCTTCGCCGACGTCGACGGCGACGGACTGCCCGAAATCGCCGTCAACAACGGCGGACCGGCGGGGTTGGACGACACGGTGCAGGAGCCGAACCGGCTCTTCAAGCTCTACGTCAACCCGCGCCCGAACTGGCTGCGTGTTCGCCCCGTCGGCAACGGCACCACCTCGTCCCGCACCCCCGTCAACACCCGCCTCGCCCTGACCGTGCGTAACCAGATGGGCCAGACCTGGACGCTCCGCCGCACGCTCTACGCCGGGAGTTGCTTCTCGGCCCAGAACGGGTTCGACCTCTTCTTCGGGTTGCGCGATGCCAACCAGGTCATCTCGCTCCAGATCATGTGGCCCGACGGGACGCAAGAAACCATCACCCAGGGCCTGACCGTCAACCGGTCGGTGGTCGTGGAACAGGGCACAGCCCGCGGCAAGGCCGAGGTCTACGAGCCGCCGGTGGCCGGTCGGTTCGAGGCCGAGGGTTGGACGCTGACCGAGTCGTCGGAGGGGGTTCCGGTGTCCTATGGTCTGGGGCAGAACTACCCGAACCCGTTCAACCCGACGACGGAGATCGCCTACACGGTAGCGGAGTCCGGAGTGGTACGCCTGCTGGTGTACGATGGGCTGGGGCGTGAGGTGGCGGTGCTGGTGGACGGGACGGTGGAGGCGGGCCGTCACACGGCGCTGTGGGATGCGACGGGCATGCCGAGCGGGATGTACGTGTACCGGCTGGAGGCGGGTTCGTACCAGGAGCAGCGTTCCATGATCCTCCTCAAGTAAGCCCTGCCATCTCCGGTGCGGATCGTCTCGCTGTTCCCGGCAGCAACGGAATGGGTCTGTGCTTTCGGAGCCGGGGCCAGCCTCGTCGCCCGGTCGCACGGCTGCGACCACCCGCCCTTCGTCCGTACCCTTCCGTCCGTCACCCGACCCATTGGCGGAGTAGACCCCGTCGGCGAAGCCCGCCCGGTGCTCGACCTGGAGGCGCTGCGCCAGGCACACCCCGACGTGATCGTGACCGGGGCAACACGGTTCGAGCCAGGCATCCCGGTTGCCGACCTCGAAGCTGCGCTGGCTACGTGGGAAGACCCCCGGCCTGCCGTCTTGTCCATGGCCCCGTCTACGCTCAAGCAGGTGCTGGATGCTGCCCTGCAACTGGCCGCCAGGATTGGGCAAGCACCCACTGCAATGCAGCTTCTGGCACAGAACGAAGTGCGGTTGCAGCAGCGCTGGCACCAACTGGGCCTCAGCAAGCGCAGTGACCCGCAGACCTTTCCTTCGGTCGTGTGCCTTGTAGGGCTGGACCCGCTCGTCAGTGCCGGGTATTGGATACCGGACCTCGTGGAGAAAGCTGGCGGGCGCGCCCTCTGTGCAACCCCCGGCCACCCCCCGGCGGCACTGGCCTCGGAGACCCTGCTGGCGGCAGACCCGGATGTGATCGTGCTCCTCTCTTGTCCCCTTGCATCCGCTCCTGTTCACCGTTGGCTGGACGGGCAACCCCTGCGGGCCGTTCGCACCGGACGCGTCTGGCAGTTCAACGAAAGCGCCGCACTGACCCGCCCCGGCCCCCGTCTCTACCGTGCCATCGAACTGCTGTCCCACGCCCTCTACCCGGATCGATCGGCCCCCGACCTCGTCCTCGAACCCGGAACGATACAGCGGCTGTGAGATCGTCGGCTCATCCACGCCCCCGTTGACCAGAACCTGCGCTTCTTGTCCAGAAATATCGTCAAAATGACTATAATATCGTCAAAATGACTATAATTTGGCAGACAGGCTGCCGATATAAGCTCAGAGCATGGTCTGGAGCTGCACGATGAAATGACGGGGAGGGGCGAGGTAGGCCGGACGTTCGAGGTAGTAGTAATCCAGCGCATTCTTGAGCAGCAGGGCTGCCCGGTGGCGTCGCCCCTGTATGCTCAGGCGCATGTCGAGCACGCGGGTGGCGACGAGCAGGTCGGCATCGCGCACGAAGCGGCTGAAGTCGGAGTCCACCCGTTCGGGCAGGCTGGCGAAGCGGTAGTCGAAGCCGAGGGAGAGCGGGCCGTAGAGGCGGCCGTCGAGCGCGGTGAGGAGCAGGTGCTGGGGGCGGTAGACGAGCGGCTGCACCTGGGAGGCGTCGGTCCGGTCGTCGGCATCGAGCCAGGTGTAGCCCAGCCGCGCCTGCACGCGGTTCCCGGCCAGGGTGGCTTCGAGGCTGGTCTCGGCTCCCCGGATGCGGGCTTCGGTGAGGTTGACGAACTGGAAGGATTGCAGTGCGGCTACGAAGCGGGGTTCGATCAGCCCTGTGAACGTGTTCCAGAACAGCGCCGCGTCGAGCCGCAGCCGGTGGCGGTCCCGCCAGGGCACCCCGCCCCGCAGCCCCACCTCGTAGCTGGTGCTCTCCTCCGGTCGCAGCGACAGGTTGCGGACGATGGGGAAGAAGTCCTGGTTGTCGGTGAACCGTTCGGCGAAGCTGGGCACCCGAAACCCTTGTCCGAAGGCGGCCCGCACACTCAGCAGGGGGTTCAGCGCCCAGGTGGCGGATAGCTTCGGGCTGAGCTTGCGGACGGTGTCGTTGGCGTCGATGCGGTAGGTGTCGAACCGGAGTCCGCCGGTGAGGTGGAGCCGGAGGTGCGCCTGGTGTTCCCACTGGGCGAAGGCGGCCCCTTCGGGCTGCCGTCCGATGCGGTCGCCGTCGCTGGAGACGAAGAACGACGACTCGGTGGTGTTGGCATCGCCGGTGAGGCCGAAGGTGAGGTAGTGGGCAGGGTGGGGGCGGTGGTTCACCTGGACTTCGGCGCCGTAACGGAAGCCGAGGGTACCGTCTTCGAGGGGGCGGGGCTTGCCGGTCTCGTTGTCGATGGGGCGGATGAGGGAGCCGAAGAGCCGCCCTTTCACGGTGTAGAACAGGGTGGGGCCGGTCAGGTGCGTCAGCGTGGGCAACAGGCTGAACTGGTTGCTGCGGTTGTCGTTCGAGCCGGTCCGGTCGGCTCCGTCCTGCGCGTTGCTGTTCGTCCCCAGGTCGATGCTGCCGGGGTTGAGGGCGTCGCGTCCGCCATTCCAGAACAGGAAGCTGTCCTTCTCCCGCAGGAGCACCCCGGTGAGGACGTCGAGCCGCAGGGTTTTGCGCAGCGTGGTGCCGAACTTGACATAGCCTTGCAGGGAGCGGGTGGCGGCCAGGTTGAGGTAGCCGGTGTCGTCCCGGAACGTCAGGTTGGCCCACAGCCCGGATGCGCCGCCGAGCCGCCGGGCGTGGGAGAGGGCGAGGCCTCCGAGCCGCCGGTATTCGTCGCCGTGTTCCCAGGCGTCGCGCCAGAGTTGGTAGCGGGCGGGGGCATAGACCCCGCCGTAGAGCCGCACGGTGGTCTGCGGGGTGTCGGGGAAGGCTTTCGTCAGCACCTGCACGATGCCGCCGAGGGCGCCGCTGCCGTAGAGCGCCGAGCCGGGGCCTTTGAGCACCTCGATGCGGTCGATCTGCTCGATGGGGACGGCCTCGAAGGGGATGCCGTCGCTGTCCGGGGTGAGCAGTGGCACGCCGTCGACGAGCAGCAGCACCCGGCTGCCGGTGTTGTAGGCGAAGCCGGAAGACCCCCGGATGTTCACTTGGTTCTCCTGCATCTGGAGGCCCGGAACATGGCGCAGGGCATCGTCGAGCGCGACGACGTTGCGGGCTTCAAGCTCGCGTGGGGTGATGACGGCCATGCTCACGCCCACTTGCCGGGCGTCCTGTTCCCGGCGGGCCGCCGTCACCACCACCTCGGTGGCTTCGAGGACGGCCTCGTACAGGGTGAAGTCTACGACCTGCGGAGAGGTGCCGGTCACCGTCACTACGCGGGCTTCCCGTCGGTAGCCGATGGCCGAGGCGACGAGGGTGTACCGGCCCGCTGGCACCTGGTCGAGTTGGTAGTGTCCCTCCGCGTCGGTGGCGGTCCCCCGGAGTGTGCCTTCCACTACCACGTTGACCCCTGGCAGGGGCGTGCCCAGGCCATCCCGGACGCGCCCCCGGATCGTGCCCGTCTGGGCCTGGGCGGCCAGGACGGAGAGCAGCAGCAGCGCCGTCGAGACAAATCTCGCCATTGGGGGCCTCATCGGGGTTGGGGAGGGAAGGGCGGGGGAGACCGGAAGTCCACTGTCAGCCGCAGCAGGGTGGTGTCGCCGGGCAGTACCTCGAAGATTCCCTCGTTCTCTGTGTACAACCCGACGGGTCTCCAGGCCAGAATGTCCTGCCCGAAGCGCTGGGCAACCCCGCTGTAGAAGAACGTTCCGGCGGCGACGTTGGCAATCAGGAACGTGTCGCTGGGCACGTAGAACGCCAGCGTGGGGCTGATCGCCATCCGGTTGAGCTGGAGGAAGTCCGCCGTATCCTGTGGGACGAAGCGCATCCCGACGAAGCGCAGGTCGAAGAGGCTTTCCTGCGGGGGCCAGGCCGCCGGGGTGTCGAGATAGGTGATGATGCCCCGGATGGCCCCCAGGGGCGGTTCAGTGGGCGGCTCCAGGCCGTGGTCGCACCGGGCGAAGAGCAGCAGGGCCAAAAGACCAGCACGGAACAACATGGAGGGCAGCCCGCCGTCGGGCAGGTCAGGAACACCGGTTTGGGCAAAGCTAAGTCCTTTGGCAGGTCAGGGCAAGTTCCGGCGTAGTCCGGGTAGGAGGCACACCGGGCATCGGAGGAAGAGACACCGCCTGAGTATGAATTCGGAGGGTGTGCCTGTCATGGTGGCAACCAGGCCCCGGCACGGTTTGGTACGGGCATTCGGTAGTCTTATATTTACGCCCCAAAAAATGCGAAGCCCCCGAGATAGGACGGAAATAATGGAGGGCGAGTGGGAAGGCTGGATAAGGAGTGCAAGGCCGCAGATTGTCCCCAGGTGAAGCGTCCCAATGGCTCCCGGCCTCTTCCTCTGGCGATCCCTGGTACTGCCCTGTGGCCCACCCACCTCGTTGGTCCGGACGCGCCGTGACCGTGCGTCCTGCTGTTTTTGTACCTGATGGTCTGCCTTCCTGTTGGATTGGTTCCGTATGAAACTTTCGGATTTCCACTACGAGTACCCCCGGCACCTGATCGCACGTTACCCGCATGAGCCGCGGGAGGAGGCACGGCTCATGGTGGTGGACCGCCAACTCGGGCGCATCGAGCACCGTCTGTTCAAGGATGTGGTGGACTATTTTCAGCCGGGTGATGTGCTACTGGTGAACGATACGAAAGTGTTTCCGGCCCGGCTCTTCGGCAACAAGGAGAAGAACGGAGCACGGGTGGAAGTCTTCCTGCTCCGGGAGCTGAACGCTCCGTATATGCTCTGGGATGTGATCGTCGATCCGGCCCGGAAGGTACGGGTGGGCAACAAGCTGTACTTCGACGAGGACCTGGTGGCCGAGGTGATCGACAACACCACCTCGCGCGGGCGCACCATCCGGTTCATCTTCGACGGGTCGAATGAGGAACTCCTCGACCTGATCGACCGAATCGGCGAGACCCCCATCCCTCCCTACCTCAAGCGGGATGCCGAGACGCAGGACCGCGAGCGGTACCAGACCATCTTTGCTGTACATCGCGGGGCCGTGGCCGCCCCCACCGCCGGGCTGCATTTCTCCGAAGGGTTGATCCAGCAACTGAAGGCGCGCCAGGTGCAGGTCCAGCCGGTGACCCTGCACGTGGGCATCGGCACGTTCAAGCCGGTAGAGGTGGAAGACCTGACCAAGCACCGGATGGACTCGGAGTATTTTGTGGTCTCTTCCGACACCGCCTGCCACGTCAACCAGGCCCTGGAAGCCCGTAGGACGGTTGCCGCCGTGGGCACGACGGTGGTGCGCGCCGTAGAGTCGAGCCTCTCGGCGACGCACACCCTCAAGTCCGGGGCGGGATGGACAGACAAGTTCATCTACCCCCCGTATGAGTTTCACATCGTCCAGCGGATGATCACGAACTTCCACATGCCCCGGAGCACCTTGCTGATGCTGGTGTCGGCCTTTGCCGGGCGCGAGCTGATGATGGCGGCCTATGAAGAGGCGATCCGGGAAGAATACCGGCTCTTCTCGTTTGGGGATGCGATGCTGATTCTGTAAAATGCGGTTGATCCAGGCTACTGCTGGCTGCCGGGGCAGGGCCGCTCCTTCGGACCGGCGATGGTGGATGCGATTTCCTCTCCGCTCCTGAACGACTGCCTCCATGCACAAAGAGAAAGTTGCCGTCCTGATTCCTGCTGCGGGGCAGGGTACGCGCATGGGGGGGCGTCGGAAACAGTTCCGGATGCTGGGGGGCAAGCCGCTGCTGGTGCAGACCCTGCTGGTGTTCGAGCGGCACCCGGACGTCGATTATATCCTGGTGGCGACCCCTTCGGAGGCCGTGCAAGCCCTGTCGCGGGAGTTGCGGGCGGTGGGCATCACCAAGCTGGCAACGGTGGTGGCGGGAGGCACTACCCGGCAGGCGTCCGTCGCGGCGGCACTGCGGGCCACCCCGGAGCCCGTCGGGATTGTGCTGGTGCATGACGCTGTGCGGCCGTTTGTGCGGCCCGCCCAGGTGGCGGGGGTGATCGACATGGTGCGGCGGGCGGGGGCGGCAGCCCTGGCCGTACCCATCACCGACACCCTGCGCAAGGGCCAGAACGAGTGCTTCGGCCAGACCGTCGCCCGCGAGGGCCTCTTTGCCATGCAGACCCCGCAGGGGTTTCGGCGGGCCTGGCTGGAAGCCGCCCACGTTGAGGCTGCCCACCAGGGCCACCGCAGCACCGACGACGTGGAGCTGGTACAGCGGCTGGGCTATGCAGTGCAACTCGTGCCCGGCAGCACGCGCAACATCAAGATCACCACCCCCGACGACTGGGAAGTCGCCCAGGTCCTCTGGCCCTACTGGGAAGTCGAACGGGAACGGTGAGGGATTTTGGATTGCGGATCATGTCCTTGCCACGTCATAGTCGATCTCATGAGATCGACTATGACGTGGCAATCTCTTGCGGATTTTTCCAAGCACCCAACAGCTAACAGTCGGCAGCTAACAACTTTTTCCCCATGCGTACCGGCATCGGATACGACGTACACCGGCTTGTGGCTGGGCGTCCGCTCATCCTAGGCGGTGTGACCATCCCCCATGAAACCGGGTTAGACGGCCATTCCGACGCGGATGTCCTGCTCCATGCCATCAGCGATGCCCTCCTCGGTGCCGCCGCACTGGGGGATATCGGGCTGCACTTCCCCGATACCGATGAGCGTTGGCACGGGGCCAACAGCCTGGACCTGCTGGCCTGGACGGGCACGCTCGTCGCCGCAGCGGGCTTTCGGATTGTGAACATTGATGCCACAGTAGCGTTGCAGCGTCCCCGGCTGCGGCCCCATATCGACGCCATGCGGGAGAACATTGCACAAGCGTTACAACTAGCCCTCGGGCAAGTTTCCGTGAAAGCCACCACCACCGAACGGCTGGGATTTGTGGGCAGCGAGGCCGGTGCCGCTGCCTATGCCATCTGCACCCTGGAAGCAGGATCGCCTGTGTGATGCCCCGCCTTGTCTTTTCGTGCTGTCTGCACAACCGCTGAGGCCATGTCTGAAGGGCTGAATGACCTGGTGCAATGGATGGGGGCCTTGCCGGTGCTCTGGCTCTACCTGACCCTGCTGGTGGTGGCCTACGGGGAGAACGTGGTGCCCCCCATCCCCGGCGACCTGCTGATCGTGTTTGGGGGCTACCTCGTTGGGCTGGGGCAGCTCGACTTCACGCTCGTGGTGTTGCTGGCAACGGCAGG
>CAZLRO010000034.1:0-21191 GCA_964561865.1 uncultured Rhodothermaceae bacterium
CACCCTCATGCTCGCCCTGCCGGTGCGCCGGATCGCCCCCGGTGCCGAGGAGGTAGCCCTGTCATTGCAGTTTGGCGGCCCAGATGCAACCACGCCTGAGACCGACCCACGGTGGGACGCCCTCCGCAAGCTCCACCCCCATCCCTGATCTGAAACCCCGCTCTCTCCTCTTCCGGAGGTGACCTTATGCCCAACCCGAAGCGCAAACACTCCAAGACGCGGTCCCGGACCCGCCGTGCCCAATACATGAACAAGGTGAGCGCCCCGCAGATGATCGCCTGTTCCCAATGTGGCAATACGAAGATGATGCACCATGTATGCCCGAACTGTGGGCACTACCGGGGACGCAAGCTGACGGAAGTGAAAAAGGAGGCCTGAGACGCCCCCACTTCCCGCTACAACGGCCATGCACGTTCGCGCAGGACCGGACCCATCCGGTGGCGTGCAACGTGCATGTGATTTTTTAGCGCCCCCCGTCGTATCTTCATAACAGCCTGCTGGTTACCCACAACCGGTAGGCTCCGGCGGTAGGCTCCGGCATTCCCCGCTGGTCCGCGCCCTGCTCCCTCTACCACCAGACATCGGAAGCGACAGGTCCTGCCGTTTCCCACCCTCACCCCACCGCTTCATGGTACGCGCTGCCATTACCGCCGTCGGTCATTTTGTGCCGGAAACTCGGCTGACCAACGCCGACCTCGAACAGATGGTCGACACCAACGACGAGTGGATCTACTCCCGCACCGGCATCCGGGAACGCCGTGTGCTCTGGGACAAGGACAAGGCCACCTCCTATCTGGCTACCGAGGCCGCCCGCGATGTGCTCCGAAAACGGGGCATCGACAGCAGCGAGATCGACCTGATCATCGTGGCAACGGTCACGCCGGATATGCTCTTTCCCGCAACGGCGTGCCTCGTCCAGGCCAACATCGAGGCGGTCAATGCCTGGGGCTTTGACCTCTCGGCGGCATGTAGCGGGTTCCTGTTTGCCCTCTCCACCGGCGTCCGCTTCATCGAATCCGGCAAACACCAGAAGGTGCTGGTCATCGGGGCGGACAAGATGAGCACCATCGTCGATTACACCGACCGCACCACCTGCGTGCTCTTCGGCGACGGGGCCGGAGCGGTCCTGCTCGAACCCGATACCGACGGCTATGGAATCCAGGATAGCATTGAGTTTATCGATGGAGCCAACTGGGACCTGCTCTGCATGATGGGCGGGGGCAGCCTCAACCCCCCCAGCCATGAGACAGTGGACGCGAAGATGCACTATATCCACCAGGAAGGCAAACAGGTGTTTCGCTATGCGGTCGAGGGCATGGCCGAGGCCGCCGCGCTCATCATGGAGCGTAATCGCCTCACCAGCGACGACGTGCGCTACCTCGTCCCTCACCAGGCCAACCTCCGCATCATCGACGCCACCGCCCGGCGGATGGGCATCGGCCTGGACAAGGTGATGCTCAACATCGAACGGTACGGCAACACCACCGCCGCCACCATCCCGCTCTGCCTCGCCGACTGGGAGAAAGACCTGCGGCGGGGAGATAACCTCGTGCTGGCAGCCTTCGGCGGGGGCTTCACCTGGGGCGCCACCTATGTGAAGTGGGCCTACGACGGCGACCGCATGGCACGCGTAGCTGCCGAGGTCACGGTGCTGGCCGAAAACCACCGGTAAGCCCCACCCCATGAAGACTGCCTTTCTCTTTCCCGGCCAGGGGTCCCAGTTCGTGGGCATGGGGCAAGACCTGTACGCGCACTTCCCCGAAGCCCGCGCCCGCTTCGACGCCGCCGATGCCCTCCTGGGCTTTGCCCTGACGGAGAAGATGTTCGGGGCGGGAGGCCCACCTGACGCCGAGGCCGACGCCCTGCGGCAAACCGAGGTAACCCAGCCCGCCCTCTACGTCCACAGCATGGCCGTGCTGGCGGTACTGGAACAGCAGGGCACCCGCCCGGACATGGCCGCCGGGCACAGCCTGGGCGAGTATAGCGCCCTGGTTGCCGCCGGGGTGCTCTCGTTTGAGGATGGGCTGAAGGCCGTGCAGGTACGCGGACAGCTCATGGCCCAGGCCGGGCACGTCCGACCCGGCGCGATGGCGGCCATCCTCGGCCTCGACGACGCCACCCTCGAAGCTGTGTGCGAGGAAGTCTCCGATGAAACCGACCTCGTCCAGCCGGCCAATTTTAACTCGCCGGGACAGGTGGTGATCTCCGGTGATGTGCAGGCCGTGGCCCGTGCAATGGAGGCCATGAAGCAGCGCGGGGCCAGGCGGGTCGTCCCGTTGCCTGTGAGTGGGGCGTTTCATTCCCCCCTCATGGCCTTTGCCCGGACAGGGCTGGCCGAGACCCTCCAAGCCTTGCCCATGCACCCGCCCCGTTGCCCCGTCTACCTGAACGTTACGGCCCAGCCTGCCACCGATCCCGAAGACATCCGCACCCGCCTGCTCGACCAACTGACAGCTCCTGTGCGCTGGGCACAAAGCCTCCGCCACATGCAGTCCGACGGAGCCACCGCCTTCCTTGAAGTCGGCGCGGGCAGCGTCCTCTGCGGCCTCGTGCGACAGACGCTGGGCCGCGAGGCCGAGACGGCCAGGGCTGGGACCCTCGAAGATCTTCGGACACAGGTGAATTCCTGAGTCCCATCCAGCTTAACACTGTTGTCTTTTGTCCGGAGGGATGGATGATTCCCTGAAATCCCGAACCTCCGTACCAGACGAACTACCATGAATCTTCGTTTTACCGGGAAATCTGTTCTGATCACCGGGGGCACCCGGGGCATCGGGCGGGCAATGGTCGAAGCCTTCGCCGAAGCCGGAGCGCGGATCGCCTTCACCTTCCGCTCGTCGGTCGAGGAAGCCGAGGCGCTCAAATCCGCGCTGGAGGAGCAGGGCGTGCCCGCGCTCGCCTTCCAGGGCGACGCCGCCGATGCCAGCGCAGCCCAGACCACCATCGACGGGGTGCTCGCTGCCTGGGGGTCCCTCGACGTGCTCGTCAACAATGCCGGCGTCACGCGGGATAACCTGATGCTGCGCATGACCGAGGCCGACTGGGATGCGGTCATCAACACGAACCTCAAGAGCGTGTTCAACTTCTGCAAGGCCGCTTACCGGCCCATGATGAAACAGCGGTATGGCCGGATCATCAACCTCTCGTCGGTCGTCGGGGTGATGGGCAACCCCGGCCAGACCAACTACGCGGCCTCCAAGGCGGGCATCATCGGCTTCTCGAAAAGCCTCGCCAAGGAGCTAGGTAGCCGCGGGGTGACGGTGAACGTGGTGGCCCCCGGCTACGTGGCAACCGACATGACGGCCAGCCTCCCGGACGGGGCGCGGGATGCGATGCTCAACGCGGTGCCCCTCGGTCGTCCAGCCCAGCCCCAGGATATAGCCGCTGCCGTTCTCTTCCTCGCCTCCAGTGCCGCCGACTATATCACCGGGCACGTGCTCCATGTCGATGGCGGTCTGGCAATGTGAGGAGATAGCGGCTAGCTATTAGCTGTCAGCTATTGACTATTTGGTGCTTTGAGGGCGAAGAGGGCCTTCGCCCCTACAGGTGCTTGGTACTTGGGAATATCCGCAACCCGAAATCTTCGTTGTCCCTTGTTAAACCCCATGTCGTCGCCCAACCGCTATACCCGTGTGATTGACTTGACCAGCCGGGGGCAGGAAACCTCCCGCCAAGAACAGGTGGCCCGCTCGTTCGTCGAGCCGGAAAACCCGCTGCCTGCGGCCACACCAGAGGGGTTGCCCCTGCCGGTGCAGCAGGCACTTGCGGCAGCAGGCTGGACGCACCTCACCCCGGTCCAGGAGAAGGCCATCCCGTATGTGCTGGCCGGGCGCGACCTGATCGTCCAATCCCGTACCGGTTCGGGCAAGACAGGGGCGTTTCTGCTGCCGATGTTCGCCCACCTGGACCCCACCCGAAAGGGCACCCAGGCGCTGGTGATGGCTCCCACGCGGGAGCTGGCCCTCCAGATCCACGCCGAGTTCGAGCGGATGCAGCAAGCGTTCCCCCCCGGTGAGGGCCTTCAGGCAGCCCTGGTCTACGGGGGTGTCCGCTACGGTGCCCAGACCCGTGCCCTCGAAGACGGCGCCCAGGTGGTCATTGGCACCCCCGGACGCATCCTCGACCACCTCCAACGCAAGTCGTTTCATCTCTATACCCTCTCAATGCTGGTGCTCGACGAAGCCGACGAGATGCTGTCGATGGGGTTCTATCCGGCCATGCGGGAACTGCGCCGGTACCTGCCCCCCAACCGCACCTCGTTCATGTTCAGCGCCACCATCACCCCGCGCGTCCGCACGCTGGCGAACGAGTTCCTCCACGCCCCGGAATACCTGAGCCTCAGTGCAGGCAAGGTAGGGGTCGATGCCATCACCCACCGATCCTACCGCGTGGAAGGCATGGAGAAAGACCGTACCCTCGTACGGCTGATCGAGCTGGAAAACCCGGACAGCGCCATCATCTTCGCCAACACCAAACGGGAGGTGGAATACCTGACCCAGTTCCTCCAGAACTACGGCTATGATGCCGACGCCATCACCGGCGACCTCGACCAGAAATCCCGCGAGGCTGTCATGCAGCGCATCCGCATGGGCCAGTTGCGCTTCCTCGTGGCTACCGACATTGCCGCCCGCGGCATCGATATCTCGGACCTGAGCCACGTGTTCATGTACGACGTGCCCCAGGATCCCGAATATTATATCCACCGTTCAGGCCGGACGGCCCGCGCCGGCAAGACGGGTACGGCAATGGTCCTGACAACGTTCGAGGACGAACGCTCACTGCTCCAGATCGCCCAGCGGTATGGCATCGACCTGGACCAACGACCCGTCCCGACTGCCGAAGACGTCGAAGCCCATGTGACAGAACGGATGACCGAGGTGCTGGAGGAGCGACTACGCGAGAAGACCAGCCTGCACCGCGAGCGCCTGCGCCGGTTTGTACCCCTGGTCGAACAACTGGCCCAGGAAGAGCCGGAGCTCTTTGCCATGCTGGTCGATGACCTCTACCACGACCTGCTCCACCGCCCGCAGACGCAACCCGGCGAGACGCCGACGGATACGGAAGCACCCGCACAGCCCCAACCGGACACCCCCGACCGAAAGCACAAACGCAGCGGCAAACACCGCCGCCGCTAACCCCAACCAGCGCACGTTATGCTGTTGAGCCTGCTGCTGACCGTGTTCCTCCAGTCCGAACCGACTCCTGTTCCACCCGCAGATACCCTGCGGTATCAAATTTATACCGGTTCGGGGCAGCCAGTGACGCTGCAAACCCTCGTGACGGCTTTGCAGGAGGCTGATGTGGTGTTCGTGGGTGAGCAACACGACGACCCCTCCGGGCACGCCTTTCAGGATACCCTGCTGAAGGCTGTCCAGGCCCGCTACGGCCCGCTACGGCCTGTCGCCCTGTCGCTGGAGATGTTTGAACGGGATGTGCAGTACATCCTCGATGAATACCTGACGGGCCAGATCACCGAGCGCCACTTCCTCGCCAGCAGCCGCCCGTGGGAGCACTACGCGACGGACTATCGCCCGATGGTCGAGTTTGCCAAAGCCCAGCGGCTACCCGTGCTGGCAGCCAACGCACCCCGGCGGTATGTGAACCGGGTCAGCCGCCTGGGGGCCACTGCCCTCGACACCCTTTCGGCCCATGCCAGGCAGTTTCTGCCCCCCCTGCCCTTTCCGGAGGCCACCCCGGCCTACCAGGCCAAATGGCAAAAGCTGATGGGGGGCGACAGCACCCAGGCGACCATACCGCATGGCAACATGGGGTTCATGCTCGCGTCGCAGTCGCTCTGGGATGCAGGGATGGCCTGGTCGATCCATGAGCACCTGCAACAACACCCCGATGCCCTGGTGCTGCACATGGTAGGAGCATTTCATGTGGAAGGCCACACCGGCACCCCCGAAGCGCTGCAACACTACCGCCCAGGCACTCAGATAGTGGTTATTGTGATGCGCCCCCACACTACAATGTCAGCCTTCGATGCGGCCGCGTTTGGGGGGCTAGGGGACTTCGTGGTACTCACCGATGCGCGCCAGGTGCGCTCGGCCCAGCCGTGAACGGCGGAAAGAAACGTCGGCAGCCTGTATTTTTTTCCGCACCAGGAGACGCCCCGCCCCCCTCCTCGTCCATCAAACGCGGGCGATCTTCGTGTGCAGGATACACGTCCCAACGACGCCATCGACACGGCCCCGGATCCTGATTGCTACGCCATCATCACGCACACGGTCAAAATTATAGTCATTTTGACTATAATATCGTCATTTTGACTATATTTTACCCGCCTCCGGAACCTGCCTGAACGCCGTATGCAGGGTAGGTCCTCATGCGATGGGCGACCGCAACAGGGTGCGAGACTGTGGCAACATCCGAGCGTTCGGTGCGTGTATGATGATAATTGGTATAGTGTTGGCAAGAACGCCAGTCATCTCAGGACACGGCTTCCTTACCAACCCGAACGCGGAGCTGCCATGAAACCCATGTTTTTTCTCCTGCTGGTCGGCCTGATGCTGCCTTTGGCCCAGGATGCCAGGGCTGTTCCTGGCGGGCTACCAGACAGTACCACCGTCTTCGAGACCGGGCTTGCCAGCCAGTACACCGCCTGGTTTCACGGGCGTCGCACCACCAACGGCGAGACCTACGACCACCGCGGGTTCACCGCTGCCCACCGGACGTTGCCCTTCGGCAGTTTTCTCCGGGTCGTCCACAAGGAGACCGGGACTGAAGTCGTAGTACGTATCAACGACCGCGGCCCCTTTGTGCGCAGCCGGGTGCTCGAACTCTCCGGCGAGGCTGCCCGGGCGCTCGGCATGGAGGAGGGAATCCCAGCCTCGGTAGCGATCTATCTGCTGGACGAGAAAGAGGGCCAGCAGGCGATGGCGGCCTACACGACGCGCCGGAGCACACCGCCCGTCCGCCCGGCAACCCCATCGCCACTGCCAGACACCCCTACGCCAGCCCGGACGGACGCATCATCCAAACCCGCACCGTCTACGGTACAGCCACCCCCAGCCTCGACGAACGCCAGCGCTGCGCGCCCGGCGTCCCCTCCAGCCGCACGCCCAGCCCCGCCGCTGACGCCAGCAGAGCAGTACGCCGTGCAACTGGCCTCGCTGCGAGACCCCAAAGCGGCCCAGGACCTGGTGCAGGCCGTGGCTGGCGCCTGGTCGCAGACCGTTCAGGTGGAAGGGCAAACCTGGCACCGGGTGTATGTGGGCCGTTACCAGGATATCGAGCAGGCCCGACAGAAACAGGCACTTCTGGCCCAGGAAGGCCGCTCCGGCTTTGTCAAACGGCTGGAAACGCCGCCGTCCACCGCCGGTGCTACGGCCAGCACCCAGCGGCGCTGGTAGCCGCTACTGCCACCAATCTGCCAAGCCGATGGGCCGTCTGTGCCTGTCGGCTTTTTTCGTGCAGCCCTCCGGCACTGCGCGGATCTGGGGAGATCGACACCAGGGACTTGATAAACCGGGCACAGACCCGTAATCTGGCAGGGTTGTATGTTTTCCCCTTCAACCCGGTCTCTTCCATGAAAACCCTGCTCACCAGCGCGGGCCTGTGGTGCGTGCTCGTGCTGACGGCTTGCCAGCAAACCCCGATGGATACCCCGGCGCCCTCAAGAGAGGACTCTCTCCTCGCCAAATACACTTCGTTTCGGCTGACAACTGACCTGACGCAGTTGACGGCGCAGGAGCGCCAGATGATCCCGCTCCTGATTGAGGCTGCCGACGCGATGAACGAGGTATTCTGGATGCAGGCCTATGGCAATCGCGACTCGCTGTTGGGCCGCATCCTCGATGAGCAGCTGCGCCGTTTCGCCGAGATCAATTACGGCCCCTGGGACCGCCTCGACGGCAACGCCCCGTTTATCGACGGCGTCGGCGAGAAGCCTGCCGGGGCCATGTTCTATCCGACGGACATGACCATAGAGGAGTTCGAGGAGGCCGCTGCGGCCAATCCAGACCTGAAAAGCCTCTACACGGTGGTGCGGCGGGACAGCACCGGGCAACTCACGGCTATCCCCTACCACACCTTCTACGCCGCCCCGATGCAGCGGGCCGCAGCAAAGCTCCGGGAGGCCGCCGCCCTCGCCGAAGATGCCGGGCTGAAACAGTACCTCGAACTGCGGGCCGAGGCACTGCTGACAAGCCAGTACCAGCCCAGCGACCTGGCCTGGCTGGACATGAAAAACAACACCCTCGACGTGGTGATCGGCCCCATCGAGAGCTACGAAGACCAACTCTTTGGCTACAAGACCGCCGCCGAAGCCTACGTCCTGGTCAAGGACAAAGCCTGGAGCCAGCGCCTTTCCCGTTATGCCGCCCTGCTGCCTGCCTTGCAGGAGGGCCTGCCTGTGGAAACCCCGTACAAGCAGGAGCAACCCGGCAGCGACTCGGACCTGAACGCCTACGATGTGCTCTACTACGCGGGCGACTGCAACGCCGGGAGTAAGACCATCGCCATCAACCTGCCCAACGACGAGCAGGTACAGTTGCAGAAGGGTACCCGCCGCCTGCAACTCAAGAACGCCATGCAGGCCAAGTTCGACCATATCCTTTTACCCATCGCCAACTTGCTCATTGCCGAAGACCAGCGTGCGCACGTCACCTTCGATGCTTTCTTTGAAGACACCATGTTCCACGAGGTAGCGCATGGGCTGGGCATCAAGAACACGATCACGGGCCGGGGCACCGTCCGCGAGGCGCTGAAGGAGCACGCTTCCGCCCTCGAAGAAGGCAAGGCCGACATCCTGGGGCTGTACATGATCAATGCGCTCAAGGCCCAGGGCGAGATCGAGACCGACCTGATGGACAGCTATACTACGTTCATGGCCGGGATCTTCCGCTCCGTCCGCTTCGGGGCGGCCAGTGCCCACGGCAAAGCCAACATGATCCGTTTCAACTTTTTCCAGGAGCAGGGCGCGTTCACCCGCGACGCGGCCACTGGCACCTATCGGGTGAACCGGGAGCAACTGGAGGCCGCCACAACGGCCCTCACCCAGAAGATCCTGCAACTCCAGGGCGATGGCGACCATGCCGCTGTCGATGCATTCGTTCAGCAGTACGGTAGCATCACCCCACAGCTCCAGGCCGACCTCGACCGCCTCTCCCAAGCCAATATTCCGGTGGATGTGGTCTTCGAGCAGGGGGTGTCGGTGCTGCAATAGCCTCGTCTCCGCCCTCTTGTGCTGAAAAGGCCGCTTCCGAGAGCAAGCGGCTTTTTTTTCGCCGGGGCTTAAGATTCCGGATTAGCCCGTCGATACCCTTTTTTGGAGGATTTACGGTTCCGTGCAAGCCCTGGGAGATCAGGAAGATGACCGCATTGCTGGATGAATACAGGCTGGGAGCCTTCATTGCAGGCACGCTCCCGGAGCGGGAGCGCAGCGAGGTGGTGGCCCATTTGCTGGTTTCCGGATGCTCCCGCGAGTGGATGCACTGGGCGTGTGAGGCGATGGCCGCCGTGCGGCTGGCGACGCCGCTGGCCCAGGTGCGTGCCCACCGAAGCCTCCAGACCGCGGCCCAGCCGGGGCGGCGCGAAGACCGTAGGGCCCGCAAACCCGTACACCAGTTCCGTCCGTTTTTCTGAGGCGGTTTATTATAGAAGCGAAGTGCAACTAGAACGGGCGGCCCCACCAGAGCCGCCCGCTCTCTTTGGGAGGAGGTACGATTCGGACGAACGGGGGTATACAGCGCCCCTGGACAGGTCAACCTGCTCCGGGCAACCGGGGGTTCCCCCTTCAGCTTTACTTCCCGGGCACATCTGGCTTCGATGCAGGTGCAGGACTGGTCCCTCAGGCACAGAGCGACCACCTGCATCGGGGTGAGCTACCAGCATCGTTACCGGCGGTGACGCGGGGACGCACATCCGGTGGCGCGGAGTCCTGCTGTCTTGACGGGGGCCTGCAACTGCCAGGGGTACAGAAGCTGAAAGCCATCCGCCGCGAAAGCAACCTGCCAGGTTGACGGCCTCAATCTATCGGTACAGCCTCCGGAATACGAGGGGGGGCATCAGGAATTGCATGTAGGGAATTCCCCTATAAAACCAGAAAAAACCTGAAGGTGCTCTAGCGTTTTGCCCAAATACACGTTTCTGTGCCATAGCCCACCGTCTTCATGCCGGTCCCCGGCACGATGTCGAGGCCGTGGGCGATGCGCCAGCCGAAGGCTTGCAGCCAGGCGAGGGTGGCTTTCTCGACGATGGATTCGGCGACGCCACGTCCTGTCATGGCGCGGCCTCCGGTTCGGGCCAGGTGACCGTCGGGTTGTCACGGTTGAAAGCCCACCGCGCCGGGTTGTCGCGGATGTATTGGCGGATGCGATGCAGGGATTTGTCGTCGCGGATGATGCGTTCGTAATAATGGCATCGCCACAGACGCAGGTGGAAGGGCAGCCATTCGTTCGTTTTGACGCCGTGTGCATAGGCAACGGTGGCGCGGGATTTGAACCCGCCGACGACATCCCCCAACGATGGGGCAACCCGTATGATGGCCCCGGCGTGGTTGGCCCTGGTGTGGTTGCCCCTACGGGCGTTACGAACGTTACGGACGTTAACGGGGTTATGGGGGTACGGATGACGACGATGCCGTGTACATGGTTGGGCATGACGACGAATTCGTCCAATGCCACGTTGGCATAATGTTCGGGCACATCGTCCCATGTGGCCTGCACGATTCGCCTCGTGTCGTTCAACCGCATGACCCCGTCCACCACCTCGCCGAATAGACAGGCGCGGTCCTGTGTGCAAATGGTGATGAAATACGCGCCCGCCTGGGCATAATCGTACCCTTGCAGGCGGATCGACCGGCGGTGGTGATGTTCCGGATCATAAACCATCACATGGCCCTCACGATGAACTGCTCCGCGTCGTGCACCCGCAACGCGCCTGAGATGAGCCTCGGCAACAACGCATCGCGCAACGCAGCAAGGGTGCGGGACTCGCGCGTTCATGCCCGGCCACCCTGCGGTACATCGGACGTGTCTGCCGATCCAAGACTTCCATAATTGGTTCACTTGGTACAACTGTATGAATCAGCCGGAGATTCGCCTTGCTGATCTCGAGAAACACAGCTTCGTTATACCCATGTTGTATCAAGGGTCTTTTAATACCTTTAATAACAATTTTTTAAAATCAAAATATGTGGGCGATGACGGACTTGAACCGCCGACCCCTTGCTTGTAAGGCAAGTGCTCTAACCAACTGAGCTAATCGCCCGAAAACGGTCAGGGTTCAAGGTGAAAGGCCGGAAGCGGGGTGCGCCTGCCCGGAACTTGCACGTTGAACCCTGAACCGGGAGCGGGAAACGGGATTCGAACCCGCGACCCTCAGCTTGGGAAGCTGATGCTCTACCAACTGAGCTATTCCCGCATATTCACAGCATATTACGCTTCTTTCCAGCGGATGTCAAGGCAGTGAACCTTGTGTTATCTGCTCTTTGCCGTATCTTTGATGTCCTTTGCCCCGGCCTTTCGGCCCCCTACAGGGCTGCACCGTCGGCCCCCTTCCGCGATGCCGACGGGCGATCTTCAGAACACCAAGCTGTTGCTGCGATATGAAACGTGTGTACCAACCCAGCCGCCGCAAGCGGGCCACGACCCACGGGTTCCGTGCGCGGATGGCCTCCAAGAAAGGCCGCCAGGTGCTGGCCCGGCGACGCGCCAAAGGTCGCCACCGCCTCACCGTGAGCGACACGATGAGCGGCAAGTAACCGGGCTGCTCCGGTGCCCCCGCGTACCCGTGCCGGGCATCCCCAGGCGTTTCCGCGTGCGCGCCGCCTCCGCCGTCAACGGCTGATCCGCCCGCTGTTTGCACGGTCAGACCCGGCGGTGCTCTCCGTGACGGCAGGCTGCATCCGGCTGCTGGCCCGCCTGGTCCCGCGTCCGCTCCTGGGGGCCGACATACCCGTGCAGACGGGGTTCGCCACCGGTCGGATGGCCGGGGCGGTGGCCCGCAACCGCATCCGACGCCAGCTTCGAGAGGTCTATCGCAGGCACCAGGCCCTGCTGGTAGACCTCTTCCTGTATCGGACTGAGGCCCTGACGCTGATGGTGCTGTTCCGGGGAACCGGGCCGATGGCGGCCGACATCCGCCGAGACCTGCCGGAGGCCCTGCGAAGGCTGGCCGCACGGCTGCCCGGTGAATCTTCCATGAGTGGGGAACAGCGGTGATTCCGGCGGGTTTGTCCGCCTTCAATACCGGCAATAACCCTCGTATTTTCAGGCTATAAGCCGCACCGACTTCCGATAACCTGCCTGTGGACCGCAACGCTGTCATCGCCTCAGTGCTCATTGCCATCATCATGATGGTATGGCTCGTCTGGCTCCAACCCACCCCGCCCCCGGCATCACCGCCATCCCCGGCCGACACCCTCGCGGCAACAACACCGGCAGCCCCGGAACCCCCGCCAGATGCCATTGGCGACATCCCTTCGCCCCCGCAGGACTCCCTCCTCGCATCGGCCCGCACGGGTACGGCCCGGCAGATCGTCGTGGACCACCCGCTCTACCGGGCGACGTTTTCCACGAAAGGGGCGACGCTCGTCTCGTTCGTGCTGAAGGCCTATCCCCGCTACGACCGCCTCTCACCGGTCGAGATGGTGGACACCACCAAGGGCGGGGCACTGTCGCTGGCCTTCACCACCCCGAACAACCACCTGGTGGACACCCGCACGCTGTTCTTCGCGTCGGCGTTCTCTGGCGACACGCTCCGGGTAGGCAACGAGCCGACTACCCTCACCTTTGAGACCCGCCTCGGCAGCGGGGCCATCCGGCAGGTGTATACGTTCACGCCGGAGACCTACGAACTGGGCTTGCAGGTAGAACAGCCCAACGCGGCCTCGTTCGCCACCAACGAAGGCTATGAACTGACGTGGAACGGGGCCATCCCGAACACCGAAGCGAACCGCGACGACGAGGTCCGCCACTCCGGAGCCTATGCCCGCAGCGGCGGAGTCGTTGAGAAGGTGGAGGTGCAGAACGAGTCCTTCGGCGAGAAATCCCCGAACGGCACGGTGGACTGGATCGCCGTCAAAAACAAGTATTTCACCGCTGTCGTGATCCCGTCCAGTCCCACGCGGGGGGCGGCGCTACTGGGTGAGAAGTTGGGTGAGGCCGAAACACCATCCCTCCATGCCAACTTCTCGGCCAGCCTGCTCATGCCCCCAGCCACCGGCACCGCCGAGACATTCCGCCTCTACATCGGGCCAATGGAGTTTTACCGCCTCGACGCCTACGACCTGGACCTCTACGACATGGTCGATTATGGCTGGGACTTCTTCGAGGCTGTCACGCGCCCCTTTGCCCGGTTCATGTTCATCCCGGTCTTCAACATTCTCGACGACTATATCCCCAGCTTTGGCGTCATCATCATCATCTTTGCGTTCCTGATCAAGCTCCTCACCTTGCCGATGACCAACTCTTCGATGCGGAGCATGGCCCGGATGAAGGTGATCCAGCCACAGATGCAGGCCATCCAGGAGAAATACGCGAACGACCCGCAGAAGCAGCAGGAGGCGATGATGAAGCTGTACCGGGAGGCGAAGGTCAACCCGTTGGGCGGCTGTCTGCCGATGCTGTTGCAGTATCCGATCCTGATTGCCCTCTGGCAGTTCCTGCCCCAGGCCATCGAATTGCGCCAGCAAGGTTTCCTCTGGGCCGCCGACCTCTCCGCCCCAGACCCCATCCTCCACTTGCCGTTTACCATCCCCCTCTATGGCAACTTCGTGGCGGGCTTTACCCTGCTGATGGGGCTGGCGATGATCATCCAGATGCGCGTGCAGATGCAGTCGCAACCCTCGAATCCGCAGACCGCCGTGTTCACCTATGTGTTTCCGGTGATGCTGTTCGTCATCTTCAACAAGCTGGCGTCGGGGCTGAACCTGTATTACCTCGTGTTTAACCTGATTTCGGTCCTGCATCAGCAGTGGTACAACCGCAAGGCGGTCCCGGTCGCGCCGCTTGCGGTTGCGAGCAACGGTAAGGATCCGAAAACGCCTGCTCCTGCGCCCAAACCGGCACGCCCGAAGAAGACCAAGTCCTGAACGGGGTCCTTCATCCGAACATCGGCGTGGGGTTCTGGGACACCGGGATTCCACGTTGTTTTTTCGTCGAGGAACCCCTTTGCCGCTATGCTGCCGGATGTGACCGACACCATTGCAGCCCTTGCCACAGCCCGCGGACGGGCCGCCCTGGCGGTGGTGCGCGTCTCCGGGCCAGCAGCGATTCCGGTGGTGGCGGCCTGCTTTCAGGGGCATGATCTGGCGACGGCGGCCTCCCACACTGCCCACGTGGGTTATGTGTACTCAGAAACCGGTATCCCCCTCGACCAGGTGGTAGCAACGGTCTTCCGTGCTCCCCATTCCGCCACTGGCGAAGACGTCGTCGAGGTCAGTTGTCACGGCGGGGACTTTGCCCCGGTGCTGATCCTGCAACGCCTCCTTGCAGCCGGTGCCCGTATGGCCGCACCGGGCGAGTTCACCCAGCGGGCGTTTATACACGGCAAGCTGGATCTGGCCCAGGCCGAGGCCGTCGCCGACCTGATTCATGCCTCCTCGTCGCTGGCCCACCGGGCCTCGGTGCAACACCTCCAGGGACGGTACTCCCACCAGCTCCAGCGCCTGCGGGCAGAACTGCTGGAACTGGCCGCCTTTGTGGAACTCGAACTGGACTTCTCCGAGGAAGACGTGGCCTTTGCAGACCGAACACGCCTGGCCGGGTTGCTGGCCGAGGCTGACCGGTTGCTGACAGACCTGCTAGGGTCTTACCGCCTTGGGTCGCTCCTGCGCGACGGCGTTCAGGTGGTGATTGCCGGACGGCCAAACGCGGGCAAGTCCACCCTGCTCAACGCGCTGCTGGGGCGGGAGCGGGCCATTGTCAGCCCGCTGCCCGGCACCACCCGCGACGCCATCGAGGCCGAGGCCGAAATCGGGGGACTGCTGTTCCGGTTCGTAGACACTGCCGGACTGCGCGACACCGCAGACGCCATCGAGGCCGAAGGGGTGCGCCGGGCACAACACGCCATCGACACCGCCGACGTGCTGCTCTACCTGTTCGACCGTTCGACGGGCCTTCATCCTTCGGAAACAGCTTATCTAGCCCAACAGCGGGCTACCCGGCCCAACCTGCCGGTGATTGTCGTCGGCAACAAGTGCGACCTGGCCCCGACAGCATCCCTACCCGACGTGTCCGGCTGGCCCCTCCTCCCGCTCTCGGCACGCCAGGCCCTGGATGACTTCCACGCCCTCGATGCGCTGATCGACACCCTCGTGCAGACCGTGACGGCCGGGCTGACCCTGACAGATGCGTCCCCGGTGGTGATGAACCAGCGCCATCGCCAGCACCTGCACCGGGCACAGGAGGCCCTGCGTTCCGCCCAGCACGCCCTCAGCGTCCATGCCCCCGGTGATGCCCTGGCCCTGGACCTGCGCACCGCCCTGCATGAACTGGGGTCCATCACCGGAGCCATCACCAACGAAGACGTACTCGACCAGATCTTCTCCCGGTTCTGCATCGGAAAATAGTCTACCCACCCACCGCTTCGCGGACCGTCCGAAGGTGCAAAAGACTGGGCATGTATCATCCGAAGTTATAGTCAAATTGACTATAATTGTAAACAACGTGGCCTCCACACATCCCCTGCGACCACGGCCGGGCATTTTCAGGCCAGGCGGCGTAACCGTCCTTCGAGGTCGAATTCAGCGAAGAAAACGAACGCTTTGCCGCGTTTCCCTTTCTTCAGCAGGTGTTTCTTCGCTAGCTCAAGCAGGTCCGTGCGGGCTGTCTGATAGGAGACGTTGTGGCTGTTTCGGTGTGATTCGACCGTATAGACGGTCCCCGGATGCCGCAGGGCATGGCTCAGGAGCGCCACCTGGCGATGGTTGAACTCCTCCTGGTGCTTGATGAGCGCGGTTGCTGTCTTTACCTCCTGCACCTTGCGTTGCATGTACTGGTGCAAGGCTGCAATGGCCTCCTCCATCACACGCAGTTGTGCGAGCAGGAAGTAGGTCAGGTCGTTATCGTCGGTTTCGGTGTAGAGGAAGGCGCGCGCATACCGTGCAGGGGCCTTGCGCAGGATGCTGGAGATGGACACATATTCGAAGAGCCAGTATCCTTGGGAAATCATGGACCAGTAGAACAGGGCGCGGGCCGTCCGGCCATTGCCATCTACAAAGGGGTGATCATAGGCCAGCCAGAAATGCAAGATAATGGCTTTCAGCACGGGGTGCAGGTAGCCCTTCGAAACGCCCTCGTTGGCAAACCGGCACAGGGCCTCCAGCCGAGCCGGGATTTCTTCGGCGGGGGGCGGGCGATGCAGCAGTTGGTTGGTGTCGTTGTCGTACACCCCGATGCCGTCTCCGGGCCTGCGGAAGTAGTGTGGCGCGGGGTCAAGTGTGCCTGCTGTAATTCTCCTGTGCAGGTCGATGACCAGGGCGGGCGTGAGCGATTCTCCCTTGATTTCCCGGAGGTACTGGATCGCCTGGAAGTTGTTCAGGATCATCCGCTCACTGCGGTTTAACGGGTTCCGGCCTGTCCGTAACATCTCCTTGGCGACTTCACGGGTCGTGGCAGCCCCTTCGAGCTGACTGGAGGCGATGGCTTCCTCGATGAGCGAGTTGACGATGTACCGATCCCGCGTCTCCCGGCTGGTGACCTGCTCGGGCAGCGCAATCTGGCCGCTGGCCTCCCGGTCGATGCGGGAGAGCCGTTCGAGCACCGGATCGACCAGAGCATACTGAAAGGGCCTCCCGTCCGGATCGTAGAGGGGTACGGGGCGATAGAGCGGGCGCCTCGCCAGCTTGAGCGACAGCCACCATTCCTGTGTTGTAAACCCTTCCGGAGGGCGTAGGTGCCGCAGCGTGTCCCAGTGCCGATATCGTCCTTCTGAAACAGGCCCGATGGAAAACAGCCTAGGGAGGTTATCAGGATTGGATTGAGAGAGGAGTTGAACGAGCAGGTCATCCCAGGCTGGTGGAGAGAGGGGAATTTTCATGTACTGGAACCAGTTGACCTGTGCAGCAATTACTAATTTACTACTAATGAATGTCAAATTAGTAGTTTCACTTATCCTTCATATTCTGTCTTTTGGAACGTTCCGAGGTTTCGATCATTGATAGCGGCGGTTTTAGCATGAAAAGGGGATGTGATGGACTATTTCCGGTACGACGTCATCGTGGTGGGGGGCGGCCACGCCGGGACGGAAGCGGCGGCGGCGGCGGCTCGGATGGGGGCACGCACACTCCTGATCACGATGAACCTGCAAATGATCGGGCAGATGTCCTGCAACCCGGCCATTGGCGGCATCGGCAAGGGGCAGGTCGCACGTGAGATCGATGCCCTCGGGGGCCTGATGGGGCAGGCGACGGACCGGGCCGGCTTGCAGTTCCGGATGCTCAACCAGCGGAAAGGTCCTGCCGTCTGGAGTCCCCGTGCGCAGTGCGACCGGATGCTGTATGCAGCCACCGTGCGGGAGATGCTGGAAAACCAGCCCAACCTGTTCATGCGGGCTGATACCGTTGTCGAAGTGCAGGTGCAGGACGGGCGTGTGACCGGCGTGACGACGCAACTGGGGCAGTCATTTGCAGCCCCCTGTGTGGTCCTCACCAGCGGCACGTTCATGAATGGCCTCATCCACGTAGGCACGCGGCAGTTTGGCGGGGGGCGGATGGGAGAGAAGGCCTCGACGGGTCTTACGGCCTGCCTCGAACGGCTCGGCTTCGAGAGCGGGCGGCTCAAGACGGGTACGCCGCCCCGCGTCGATGGCCGCAGCATCGACTATACCTGCCTCGAAGAACAGCCGGGCGATCCCGATGCCAGCCCGTTCTCGTTCATGACCGACCGGCTGCCCTCGGAACAGCGGAGTTGCTGGCTCACCTATACGAACCTGGCTGTTCACGAAGTCCTGCGGACCGGGTTCGATGAAAGCCCCATGTTCACCGGGCGCATCCAGGGGCGGGGGCCACGCTATTGCCCCTCCATCGAAGACAAGATCGATCGGTTTGCCGACAAGGAGCGGCACCAGCTTTTTCTGGAACCCGAAGGCTGGCACACCCACGAAGTGTACGTCAACGGGTTTTCGACGAGTCTGCCGGAAGAAGTGCAGTTTGCTGCCCTGCGCCAGGTTCCCGGCCTCGAACACGTTCACCTGTTGCGCCCCGGCTATGCCATCGAGTACGACTATTTCCCCCCGTACCAGATCCGGTACAGCCTCGAAACCAAGCGCGTGCGGGGGCTATTCTTTGCCGGTCAGATCAACGGCACGACGGGCTACGAGGAAGCGGCAGCCCAGGGCCTCCTGGCCGGGATCAATGCCGTGCAGTATCTGAGGGAGGCCGAGCCGCTGGTCCTGAGCCGCGCAGATGCCTACCTGGGGGTGCTGATCGACGATCTGGTGGCGAAGGGGACGGACGAGCCATACCGGATGTTCACTTCGCGGGCCGAGCACCGCATCCTGTTGCGGCAGGACAATGCCGACCTGCGCCTGACGGAAACCGGGTATCGGCTGGGTCTGGCCTCACGGGCGCGCTACGAGCGGATGCGGGCAAAGCAACAGGCCCTGGAAGCGACCCGACACGCACTGGAAGCCACCCCGGTCTCACCTGCCCAGGTGAACAGCTATCTGGCATCGGTCGGTTCGGCTCCGATTGTGCAACCGGAGCGGCTCGTCCGACTGGCCGTCCGCCCAGAAGTCTGCCTGCGGGACCTGCTGGCCCATACGGGCCTGGCCGACACCCTCGTCACTCCGGCTCCGGGACTGGAAGCCGTCGAGACCCTGCTGGAGATCGAACTCAAGTACGAAGGCTACGCCGAGCGGGAACGGGAGATGGTGGCCCGCATGGCCCAACTGGAGCGGTGGGCGATCCCCTCCGGATTCAACTATCAGGCGGTGGCACAGATCACCCTGGAGGCCCGCGAGAAGCTCGGAAAGATTCAGCCGGAGAACCTGGGGCAGGCCTCCCGCGTCAGCGGCGTCTCCCCAGCGGACATCTCGGTGTTGATGGTGCTGCTCCGGAGAGGCCCAATTGTTTGCCCCCAGGACGTGGAAGCGTGAGCGGGCATTCGTCGTTCCGACAGGACACCCGCTGGTACCGGAAACTGTTTCACGTGAAACAACGCAATGCTCTGTTCCTTGCCAAACGCTTTGCCAAAACCTGTCTGGGTGGTGAGGATGCCATGACACCGTCCAAATGGGATCCGCTGGCCGACTGCACGCCGGAACAGCAGCAGCAACTGAACGACTTTCGTGCGCAGTTGCTGGAGTTCAACCGCCACCTCAACCTGATCGCACGGGGCACGACGGCGGCACAGGTCACCGAACAACACCTCCTGCACAGCCTTGCCCTGGGTCGAAGGACCTTCCCGCCGGATGCTGTGATCGTGGATTGGGGAACGGGCGGGGGGCTCCCGGCCATCCCCCTGGCAATCCGCTTTCCCTCTGTCACGGTGTATGCAGTGGACGCGGTTGCGAAAAAAATCCAGGCTGTCCGGGCTATGGCCCGTCGCCTGGGCGTGACGAACCTCCACCCCTGGCTCGGAAGAGCGGAGGGATTTCCAAACCCCGTCCACTACTCGGTGTCGCGGGCAACCGCCCCTCTGAAAGACCTTTGGAGCTGGCATTGCCGGGTAGCCCATTCCATCAAAGCAGCACCCACCGACTGGCCGCCTGGCCTGTTGTGTCTCAAAGGCGGTGACTTGTCGACAGAAACCCGGCAATTGCAGGCATTTGACCCAAATTGTCGGGTCGAAACCCACACCCTGTACACCTGGCTGGGACAGGACTGGTTTGCAGACAAGCAGCTCGTGATCGTGCAGACCACCGGTTGACAACCAAATTACGGGACTGACTTGGCACACATATACCTACCCATGTATCTTGCAATAGCATTCCCCTCGCGCGTCGCCTCTGGACCATGAGCAACGAAGAACGCCGGATGAACCGCACGGAGCGGCTCTTTGCCACCATCCTGCTCCTGCAAAACCGCCCGAACATGACCTCGCGCGACCTGGCCGAGCACTTCGGGGTCACGCGCCGGACAATCTTCCGCGACCTGCGCGCCCTGAGCGAGTCCGGAGTCCCCCTCACTTATGCCGAAGGCGGGGGATATGAGATCCTGGAAGGCTATCAGTTGCCCCCCCTGATGCTCACCGCCCGTGAAGCCGCTACCCTGCTCGTCGGCACCGAATTTATGAAGCTCCAGTCGGACGCTTCGCTACGGAAGGACGCCGACCAGGTGAGTCTGAAAATTCGCTCCGTCCTCCCCAAAGAGGTACGAGAGTACATCGACCGCCTCAAGCAAAGCACCGTGCTGGACCCCTATTGGCTCTATGCCGTCGAGGAGCACGAGGCGGAGGAGGAAGGACGCTGGTACAAGCTGAGCGAAGCCATTGCCCGCGAACGCTCGGTCATCATGGAGTACTTCGTCGAGAGCCGCGGCGAAGTCACAAAACGGCAGGTCGATCCCCTGGGGCTGGTCTACTATTCGGACCACTGGAACCTGATCGCCTTCGACCACCTGCGCGGAAACGTGCGCAATTTCCGGCTGGACCGCATCGAGTCGATGCACGTCCTGACGGAAAGGTTCAAACGTCCACCCGGCTTCGACCTGGCTGCCCATCTGGAAACCCGCGGGACCGGCCAGCGCCATAGAATCATCCTTTCGTTCACGAACGACGTCTACCCCCGCGCCCGACGCGCCATTCCGGCAAAACTCGAAGAAGAGGGGGAGACCAGCGAGGGCACCCAGGTCACTTTCTACTTCGAGAACCTGGACTATATTGCCAACTGGCTACTGCGCTACGGGACCAATGTGCGGGTAGTGGAACCGGAAGATCTCAAACGCGCCTATCATACGCTGGTCGTCTCGCTCGCCCGTCTGTATGAGGCAGTCCCCATCACCTCCTGAGCCGGGTATCAGGTCGTGGCCTGCGCCGGAGCGGCTGTGGCGCCCACGTCGGCAGGCATCAGCGTTTCGAGCACTTGCTGTGCCCTCGCCAGTGTCGGAACGTCCTGCACGATGATCCGTAGCCGTTTTCGGTCGGTTTCCTTCAGCACATATCGATGGCCCTCTGTGCTCAGTTGCTGTAAAAGGGGATGAAAGAGGTGGTCATAGAACCACGGGTCCTGGTCCGACGCCGGGGGTTCCAGAAACAGCCGCTGGTTTTTGAACTGGACGCGGGCGAGCCGGAGTTGGCGGGCAC
>CAZLRO010000035.1:0-2790 GCA_964561865.1 uncultured Rhodothermaceae bacterium
AGGAAGTGCTCGAACGCTACGGCGGTGTTGAGCTTCTGCACCATCCGCTTCTTCTCCGGTGCCGAGAGCGGCTCAGCCCCGCGCACAGACTCGAACCGCTCGCCCAGCCACGTCTTCTCTTCGGTGTCGGCGATGTGCATGAACTCGATGCCGATCTTGCGCGTGTAGGTCTGTCGCAATACGTCCATGATCTCGCGCAACGTCAGCACGTCCTTGCCACCGAGGCCGTCGGTGATAAACTCGCGGTCGAGGTCCCACACCGTCAGTCCATAATGGGCGGGGTCGAGTTCGGGGTGGTAGGTCCATTCATAGCCGAGGGGGTTGACGTCGGCTTGCAGGTGGCCGCGTACCCGGTAGGCCCGGATGAGCTGGAGCACATGCGCCTGCTTGCGCCACATCTCCTCCTCCGAACGACGGGCCGACCCCACCTGCGGGATGGTATCCGGGGCAAACTTGTAGGGCTGGTACGGAATGCTCAGGCTCTTGAAGATGTCGTCGTAGAAGCTGTACTCCCCGCGCAGCAACGCTTCTACATAGCCCAGGAACGCTCCGCTCTCCGCCCCCTGGATCACCCGGTGGTCGTAGGTGGAGGTCAGCGTCATCACCTGTGCGATACCGAGGGTGTGGACGACCTCCGGCGGGAAAGCGTAGTACTCGGTCGGGTAGCCAATGCTACCGACTCCCACAATCACCCCCTGCCCCTGCATCAGGCGCGGCACACTCAGCGTGGTGCCGATCATGCCGGGGTTGGTGATGCTGGCCGTGGTGTCCTGGAAGTCTGGCACGTCCAGCTTGCCGTCGCGGGCGCGGCGGATGAGGTCGTTGTACTGGCCGAGGAACTGGGCGAAGTTGAGCGTCTCGGCGGCCTTGATGTTGGGCACCACAAGCGAGCGCTTGCCCTTGCGCTCCTGGTCAATCGCCAGGCCGAGGTTGACGCCGGGCGGGATCACCTGCTCCAGCGTACCGTTGTGGTGGCGGAACGTGGTGTTCATCGCCGGGAACTGCTTCAGCCCCTGCACCACTGCCCAGGCCACGATATGGGTGAACGAGACCTTGTCGCCCCCAACGCTGCGCTGGTGGTCGTTGATGACGGTGCGGTTCTCGGCCATGAGCTTCACCGGCACCGTGCGCACCGTCGTGGCGGTGGGCACGTGCAGGCTCGCCTCCATGTTCTCGACGATCTTCGCCGCCGGGCCACGAAGGGCCTGGAACGTGGAACCTTCGGCCACCGGCACCCCCGGCAATCCAGCCGGTGCAGCCCCATCCCCCCCTTCACGCACGGCCGCCGGCGTCGCCACCGGCGGGGCCTCCGGTACCACCGTTTCCTCCGGCACCGTCACCACCGACACCGGGCGCGGCGCAGCCACAAACGACTCGTTCGGACGGAAATCGGCGAAGAACTCGCGCCAGCTCTCGCCCACGCTGTTCGGATCTTCCAGGTACTGCCGGTACAGGTCTTCCACGTACCCGGTGTTAAAGCCCAGTGTGCTCACGGTGCCTCAGGAAGGGTGAAAAGGAGATTGGGGATCGGTAACGTTCGTGCCTAAGGTAAGGATTCCAGCACCTCCGGTGGGAGCGTGAGAATTGGGGGAAAATGGAAGATGGCCGTTGGCTGTTGGTGCTTGGATAAATCCGAAATCGCAATCTAATTCGCTCCAGCATGGATTATAGTCAAATTGACTATATTGCTAGGTCCAGCGTCGAGATTGCTTCGTCGCTGCGCTTCTCGCAATGACACGGAGGAAAGGGACCGCCCAATCCGAAATCCGCAATCCCAAATCCGCAATCCCAAATCCTCCCTACAGCCACCCGTGTGCCCGGTACCAGGCGATGGTTTCGCGGATGCCATCTTCGAGCGGGATGCCGGGCTGGTAGCCGAAGTCGCGGCGGGCTTTGGCACTGGAGCACATCTTGCAGGCGTGGCGGATTTCGGCGGCCTTCTCGCGGTTGAGCGGTGGGTAGGTGCCCAGCAGCTTCCCGGCCACCTCGGCGACGGCCCCGACGGCCTCAATCAGTGCCGGAGGGATGGGGATCGTCAGCACCGAACGGCCCAGCGCGGCCGCCGTGGCGTCCCGGACCTGGTTCCAGGCATAGGACACCTCACTCCCGATGAAATACGTCTGCCCGCTCGTCGCCTCCGACGCCACCGCATCGATCATCCCCTGCACCAGGTCGCGGACGTGGACGAGGCTCAGGTCCGGCTGCGTGCCGTCGCCGATCACCGGGCAGATCCCCCGGCGGACGGTCTGGAAGAAGGTGAGGATGTCGGTTTCACGCGGGCCGTAGACGGCGGGGGGGCGCACCACCACCAGGGGCAGGTCGGCCTGAAACGGCGCGAGGGCGGCTTCCATCTGCGCCTTGCTCCGGCCATACTGGCTGATCGGGTTCAGCGGGGTCGTCTCGTCGGCCACACCTTCGGCCCGCCCCACCGCCGCGAGGCTGCTGGTGACGAGCACCTTGCGGATGCCGGGATGGACGGCGCGGATGGCCTCCAGCAACCGTAGCGTGCCCCGGATGTTGCCCTGCTCGAACGTGGCCCAGTCGGTGGCCCGCGTCACCCCGGCTACGTGGTACACCTCGTCCACGCCCCGCACTGCGGCTTCGAGCACGGCGCGGTCGGTGAGGTCGCCGCGAATGGGCACGATGCCGAGTGGTGCAAGCCACTTCAGGTCGCGCCGCACCAGGCAGCGCACCTCGCGGTAGCCGCGCTGCAACAGGGCCTCCACCAGGTGGCTGCCCACGAAACCCGTCCCACCCGTCACAAACGCTGTACGCATGCTGGATCGACAC
>CAZLRO010000035.1:2800-20922 GCA_964561865.1 uncultured Rhodothermaceae bacterium
GTCGGGGCTACTGGCCTTCAGGCCCGCCGCTGGTCTTCAGCCTGGATGTCCCCCGTATACTACCTCCAGCGCTATGCTACGGCACGCTGCCCCTTGAAACCGTCTCTCCGATCAGGGCCAGCGTCCGGTTTGATGACAGCAAGGCTGTTGCCCCACTTCTGGATGCTGGTTTTCAAACGGACCTCAGGAATGCATTTCAAAACAGGGAGACGTATCTGCTTTGGATATAAAACCATACAGGCGGAAGCTCAGTGGTGGCCTAGCCTCTGCGGTTCAAGTTACCCACCATCTGGCAAATCCCTCATCGAAGCACCTGGTTGGGTGCACACGCCTGCCGATGTCCTTCCAACCCCGCCACGCCCCGGCTTGATCCACCAGCACGATACCCAAAACCGGGCGGCGACCCAATGCCTGGCATAACCGGCTGGCAATGGAGCGCAGTGGAATTGCCAGTCCGAGTGGATGCAGTTGTTAAAGACTCTCTTCAAAATAATCGCTATCAACCTTTTTGACCGGATACAATGAGATCGTGGATACGCCAACATCATACTCGATCATCAAGCTGGTCAAGTGTTCGCCGTCAATCAAAACGATCTTACTACCGATTTGGGAAACGAAACTGCGTGCATCATCAGTGAATCTGGAGGTAGTAATAAAGATGCCCTTGTTTGCTTTTTGAGCTTGGAGTGCGCCTGCAAATTGCATGACATCAGGACGGCCTACCGGATTGCTATCCCAACGCTTTGCTTGAATGTACAGAACATCAAGACCGAGTTTATCCTCTTTTATGATTCCATCTATTCCGCCGTCGCCACTTTTTCCTATTGCCTTGCCTGCATCTGCACGTGAACCACCATAGCCCATTTTGACAAGCAGTTCCACAACGACCCGTTCGAAAAAGGAAGGCGATACTTTCTTTAGCCTTGTGAGCAATTCATCAGAAAGCTCGTCACGGAGATTTTCATAAGCAGCTTCCAATGCCTCGGATGGTGTCGCTGTCGAAATGTCAAGTGCCCCTTTAGATTGGGGAGCCTTGTCGCCACTTCTTGTACCCTTAAGTTGTTGAAATTCAATAAATTCAGGAAATTGTTTTAGTAGTTTTACGTTAATGGTCTTGGGGTGCTTTTTAAGAAGATCCTTTCCACGTTCGGTGATTTGATAGAATCCTCTTCGTGTTGCTTCGAGCAACCCTGCTTTTTTCATGTAGGTAGAAGCCCAACCGACACGATTAACAAAGGTTGACTGGATACCGCTCGGAAGCATTTCCTTAAGATCATCTTCCGTAAGGCCCAATTCCTTAACTAGAGCTTCCACAGCCTCGCTGGTAGATGTTTCAGCTTCTTTTTGTGCTGTAAATCGAAGAAGCGGCAACATCACACTCTGATAATCTGGAACGGCCATTTATATATCTCCTTTGTGCATCTAACGACTCGGTCCAGTGGGCCGCGTGAGTTATCGCTCCATCCTAACACGCCTACTTACACGACGCCACTTACGCGGCTCCACTGCAACCGTTTGTTCAGCTTCGGATCAGATCGTACTCAGCATCGCGGTACTCGTACTCGATCACCCCGAGGCAGTCCTATCACGATACGATAGAGCTGGCGTTTCTGATGATCAAGTTACGAGTACCGTCCTGCGGACTGAGTACGAGGGTGGCCCTGTCCGGTAGGCCCCTCCCCTCGAAGTGGGCAGTGACGCATAACCGACCTTGCTTTGCAAATATAAAGGCTTCAGGCCTGCAGTACAACACAGCGTGCGGGCCTCACCGGCCTTCGGGCACGGGCAGCGCCGTTGGCGCCATCCGCGTCCGCTGCCCACCATCCTCAATAGTTTTTCCATGAATTAGCCCCCGGGAGAAGCACGGGCGGGGTCTTTCGCGGGATGCTGGCGTTTTAACGATTTTTCTCCGGCACTCCCACCGAACCCCGGTACCGCCCATGCAGACGACCATCACCCAGATTGGACCGGTCGAATACGAACTGGAGATCACTGCCACGGCTGCCGAGTTGGCGCCGCGGATCGAGGACGCCCTGCGCAAGCAGCGGAACAAGGTCAGCCTCAAGGGCTTCCGTCCCGGCAAGGTGCCGGCCCCGCTCGTCCGCAAGCTCGTCGGCCCGGCGCTGGCCTACGAGACGGTCGACCAGCTGGTGCAGGAAACCTACGAGGCCGAAGTGCTCCAGCCCCGCACCCACAAGGTGGTGGGCCGCCCGACGATCACGGTGCTGGACTACACGTTCGACCACGACCTGCGCGCGGTGGTGCGCTTCGGGGTCACCCCGACGTTCGAGCTGGCCGACCTGTCGCAGGAGTCCCTCTCCGTGCTCACCCATGTGGTGACGGACGAGGAGGTGGACCGCGTCATCGAGCGGATGCGGATCGAGGAGGCAGACCTGGTCCCGAAGGAGGCAGAACCCGCCGAGGCGGGCGACGTGGTGATGGCCGACCTCCAGGAACTCGACCCGGCCACCGATGCCCCGCTCGTCGGCAAGAAAGATGCGGACCAGGAGCTGACGCTGGACGAGGACCTGAACGAGGACCTGTACAAGGCCCTGCTGGGCCGGACGGCGGGTACCACTGTGCGCGTCTATATGACCCACGAACAGGCCCACGACGGCCATACCCACGCCCACACCCATGTGTACGACGTGACGATCAAGGACGTGAAGCGGCGGGATCTGCCGGAGGTGGACGAGGAGTTCGTCAAGAGCGTCTCCCGCGACCGGCTGGACACCGTCGAGGCGTTGCGCGCCGAGGTGAGGACCTCGCTGAACAGCACCTGGAAAAAGCGTTCCGACGAACTGCTGGAGGCCGACATCGTCTATCGCATGCGGATGTTACACCCGATCCCGGTGCCTGCCGCCGTCACCGAGATGTACCTCGATTACCTGGTGGAAGACCTGCGCCAGCGGATGGAGAACCGCCTGCCGGAAGGCTTCGACGAGGCTGCCTACCGCCAGTCGCAGTACCTGCGGGCGGAAGCCGATGCCCGCTGGATGTTCATCCGGGACAAGGTGGTGCTCGAATCGGGCCTGACCATCCGCAGCGACGACTTCGAGGCGTTCTACCAGAGCCTGGTGAAAGGTCCCGAACTGACGGTGGAACAGATCCGGATGTTTTACGAGAAGACGCCGGAACTGCAAGACCGCCTGGAACAGCGCCTGCTCAGCGAGAAGGTCATCACCTACCTGACGACCCGCTTCCAGGTCGTGGAGAAAGACGAAGACGCCTATAACGAGGAGATGGACGCCCGCATGGCCGCTATCGAGGCCGAGCTGGAAGCCCGCCAGGCCGAGGCCGAAGCCCTGCTGAAAACCGGAGAGGAAGCCCCATCGCAGTAATCCGATTGCGGAGTGCGGAGTGCGGATTACAGGCCGTTCCAAAGGCCCTACCATATGCCCCTCCTGTTCTCAGGAGGGGAATTGGAGAACGCCCCAAGTACCAAGCCCCTGTAGGGGCGAAGGCCCGAGGTGGCGCGTCGTCTCATGCACCAGCCGCATACCAAGCCTTTGTAGGGGCGAAGGCCCTCTTCGTACTCCAGGCACCAAGTACCAGCCAACAGCTAACAGCTAACCAGCGGCACAAAAGCACGTTCTGGGCTTGCGTCCTGCGCCGATTTCGCGTAGTCTACGGGCCGGTTCCTACCCGAAGAGGTAGGCATTTTCACTGGAACCCCCCCTGCGGGGCACCGTAGGAGCACGCATCCCGTGCAGTTCATCCCTGTGGCACCACCATGATCGAGGAGTTTCTCCGGTTCAGCAAAAACCTGACGCTGCCAGGCAGCATCTACAGCGGCCCGTTCCGCGAGCAACCCGTCGGCGCGCTCATCCCGTATGTCGTCGAGCAGACGAGCCGGGGCGAACGGGGCTACGACATCTACAGCCGCCTGCTCAAGGAGCGGATTGTGATGATCGGAACCCCCATCAACGACGCCGTCGCCAACGTGACGGTGGCACAGTTGCTCTGGCTCGCAAGCGAGGACGCCGAACGGGACATCAACCTCTACATCAACTCCCCCGGTGGCTCCATCGACAGCGGGCTGGCGATCTACGACACGATGCAGCACGTCCCCTGCCACTGCTCGACGATCTGCATCGGCCTTGCTGCGTCGATGGGGTCGGTGTTGCTGGCTGCCGGGCATCCGGGCAAGCGCTCTTCGCTGCCCAACTCGCGCATCATGATCCACCAACCGTGGATGGGAGGGGTGCAAGGTCAGGCTACCGACATCGAGATCCACGCCCGCGAAATCCTCAAGATGCGGCAGCAACTCTATGAGATCCTGGCCCACCACTCCGGCCAAACCGTAGACAAAATCCAGCAGGATGGCGAACGGGACTTCTGGATGGGGGCCAGTGAAGCGAAAGACTACGGCCTGATCGACGTGGTGCTGGAGCCCCGCACCAAGAAGGCAGGCAGCGACAAGAAAGAGGCGTGAGGCTGCCATCACCGGCCCAAATTTTAAGGCGATCCTGTCCGTGCAGGGTCGCCTTTTTTGTGGCCGTCCCTTACCTTGTGCCAACATAGGTCATGGTCACAAGGCTCCCTCTATGAAACCGCTTCAAAGGGCCGGCTGGGTTGTGCTCTTGCCGTTGCTGCTGGCACCCGTCGGCCTGGCACAACCGGTCGATTCGTCTCCTCCGCTGCGGCTCTGGTACACCCAGCCTGCGGAAAACTGGAACCAGGCCCTGCCTGTGGGCAATGGGCGGCTGGGGGCAATGGTTTTCGGTGGGAAGGCCGAGGAGCACCTGCAACTCAACGAGGAGACGCTGTGGTCGGGTGGGCCGTACAACCCCGTCGTGCCGGGGGCACACCGTGCCCTGCCGGAGATCCAGCGGCTGCTTTTCGCCGGAGAGACCGCCCAGGCCCACGACCTGTTCGGGCGGACGATGATGGGCGTGCCTTACGAGCAGATGAAGTACCAGCCCCTGGGCGACCTGTGGCTGCATTTCCCCGGCCACGAAAACGCCACCGACTACGTGCGCGAACTCGACCTCGACGCGGCGGTGGTGCGGGTGCACTACACCGTGGATGGGGTGCGGTTCACCCGCGAGGTGTTCGCTAGCGCCGTCGACCAGGTGCTGGTCGTCCGCCTCACCGCCGACCGTCCCGGTGCGGTGTCGTTCGCGGCCACGTTGCACGGCGTGCGGAACCCTGCCCACTCCAACTACGGCACGGACTACTTCCGCATGGACGGCCTGCCCCCCGACGGCCTCCGGCTTACCGGCAAGAACACCGACTACCTGGGCATCGCCGGGCGGCTCACCTACGAGGCCCGGTTGCAGGCACGGGCCGAAGGAGGACGGGTGGCCGTGGACTACCGTACCCTGCGCGTCGAGGGGGCCGACGCGGTGACGCTGCTGTTGGCCGCGGCCACGAACTTCGTGCATTACCGGGATGTGAGTGCCGACCCGTCGGCCCGTGTGGCGGCGGCGCTGCAACCGGCCCTGCGGCGAGGCTACGACGACCTGCGCCGTGACCACGAGACCGAGCACCAGCGCTGGTTCCGCCGCGTGCGCCTTGCCCTCGGCCCGGCCACGCCCGACGCCGCCGCACGGCCCACCGACCAGCGTCTCCAGCGCTTCGCCGACGGAGCTGATCCCGACCTGGCCGCCCTCTACTACCAGTACGGACGGTATCTCCTCATCGCCAGCTCGCGGCCCGGCACCGAACCCGCCAACCTGCAAGGCATCTGGAACGACAACCCGAACCCCTGGTGGGATGCGAAATACACGGTCAACATCAACCTGCCGATGAACTACTGGCCGGCGGAGACTGCCAACCTGGCTGAACTCACCGGCCCGCTCGAAAAGCTCGTGCGCGAGGTGGCCGAGGCGGGCACCTCGACGGCGCGGGAACACTGGGGTGCCCGTGGCTGGGTGCTCCACCAGAACACCGACCTCTGGCGGGCTACCGCTCCGATGGACGGCCCGTCGTGGGGGGCCTGGCCCGTCGGCGGGGCCTGGCTGATGACCAACCTCTACGAACGCTACCGCTTCTCCGCCAATCCCGACGACCTCCGGAGCCTCTACCCACTCCTCCGCGACCAGACCCGCTTCCTGCTGGATATCCTCGTCCCACACCCCGAAAAAGGCTGGCTGGTGACGGCCCCGTCGAACTCGCCAGAGAACTTCCCGGCCTGGCCCGGCAACGGACGGTTCTTCGACGAGGTGAGCGGGCTTTTCCTGACGGCGCGCACCATGGCCGCTGGCCCGACGATGGACATGCAGATCATCCGCGAGGTCTTCGCCATGTTCGACGAAGCGGCTACGCTGTTGGGGGTGGATACCGCGCTGGTGGCAGCGGTGCGAGCCGCCCGGCCCCGGCTGGCCCCGAACCAGATTGGCCGACACGGTCAGCTCCAGGAATGGCTGGAGGACTGGGACGAGATCGAGCCGCAACACCGCCATCTCTCCCATCTCTGGGGGCTGTATCCGGGTCGAGAAATCACCCCGGAGGCCACGCCCGAACTGGCCGCGGCGGCGTCCGTCACGCTGGCCCGGCGGGGTACGGGCGGCTGTGGCTGGTCCTACGGGTGGAAGATAGGCTTGCAGGCCCGACTCTACCAGGGCCAGGCCGCCCTCGACCAGTTCCGCGCCCTGCTCACCCAGTCTTCGCTGCCCAACCTGTTCTCGCTGTGCGGGCGCGCCATGCAAGTCGATGGCAACTTCGGCGCGACGGCCTCCCTGGCCGAGATGCTCCTGCAATCCCACGCCGGGGTGCTGCACCTGCTCCCGGCACTTCCGGCGGAATGGGCCAGCGGCCAGGTAGCGGGCCTGCGGGCACGGGGCGGCTTCACGGTGGACTTCGCCTGGGCCGACGGGCGCTTGCAGACGGCCACGCTCCACGCCAGCCAGCGCCAGCGGTGCGTACTGCGGGCACCGGGGGCGGTGCGTATCACCGCAGGCGGCAAACGCATCCCCTCCGAGCGACGGTCAGACGGCGCCCTTGCCTTCGACGCCCTGCCGGGCCAACCGTACCAGGTGGTGTTCACCCAATAATCATAAGGCTCACAGGAAGCAGGTCTGCACTTCGCCCCGCGGGACCCATTCCACCGGGGTGCATTCAGTAAAGCGTCGGTTCATAAAGAAGAAGCTGGCCCCTTTCCCTTCCACCAACCCTATCATCAACAGATCGACATCCCCATCGCCGTTGTAGTCCCGGACGAGGAGGTCACTGAAACCCGTATTGATCGTGAACGAGAGCAGCGGTGCAAATGTCCCGCCCTGGTAGCGGTAGAGGCCCATCATCCCGCTGCCGAGCAGTTCGTCATAGCCCGCCACCACCAGGTCGAGCAGGCCATCCCCATCCCAGTCGCCCCAGCGGGCGACGCCTTGCATGACGGGGGGGACTGCCGCGCCCGTGTCGGTGAAGGTGCCCGCGTCGTTGCGATAGACCCGTGTGAAGCCCCGCAGCAGGGAGGGGTCAAACCGTGCTCCGGTCAGCACCAGGTCCTGGTCAACGTCGCCGTCGTAGTCGCCCCAGTCGAGCGAGCCAAAAGCCAGACCCGGCAGGTTGGCCTGGGCATCGGTGAAGGTGCCCCCGTCATTGCGGTACAGGCGGGTGATAAAGTGGCCGTTTCCGGTATCGCCGAGCAGCGACAGATCAAGGTCTGCGTCCCCATCGTAATCGACCCATCGGGTGGCACCCAGGAACACGCCGGGGAGACTGGTCGGCACCTCGGTGAACGTCCCACCCTCGTTCCCGTAAAGGCGCGTGATCGGGTTGTAGGGTGGGCTGGACCGCGTCGCTCCAGAGATCACAAAATCCTGGTCGCCATCGCCGTCGAAGTCACCCCAGTCCACCTCACCATTGAACACTCCCGGCAGGTTCAGGTTAGGGTGGGGTGTGAAGACGTGCTCGCCGCGCCCGTTGCGGCTGTGGTCGTAGAGCACCGTAGTGGGCACCTCCAGCCGGTTGGTGGGCGTGATCACTTCCGCCAGGCCGGAGAGGAGCACATCAAGGTCGCCGTCGCCGTCGGCATCTCCCCATTTGGCCGACCCCTGGAAGACCGGGATCAGGTTTTCGTTGAGGGGCTGGAACAGCTTGTACGGCACCGGCAGGTCCCGGTCCACGCCGGGCGTGGGGTCGGGCACGAAGACGAAGTCCTCGTCGTTGGTGTAGATCGCCGTAGTGAAGCCTCCTACCGAGAACGGGATGATCTCGCGCCCGGTCAGAAGCAGGTCGAGGTCGCCGTCGGCATCGAAGTCGCCCAGGTCCACCGACCCGTCATAGACCGGGGTGAGGTTAAACGGGATCAGCCAGGGAGATTGGGCCAGCAGGGTCGGGGCGAGGGTCAGCCCCGGCAGCAGGCACAGTAACCGTCGCAACAGGTAGGAACGCATGGATGGTTATCGGATCAGCGTCAGGGTGCCCGTCTGCCGGTGGGTTCCAGCGCGCAGTTCGTAGAAATAATGGCCCGATGGCAGCGGGCGTCTGGCGGCATCGTGCCCGTCCCAGACGAGCGTATGGGTTCCCGCCGGTTGCAGCCCGTCGTGCAGGGTGATGACGGCCTTGCCGAGCAGGTTGTACACCCGCAACTGGATGTACATACTCCGGGGCAGGTCGTATCGCAGGGTAGTCGCCTGGCGGAAGGGGTTGGGGTAGCTGGGATGCAGGGCCAGCACCTGGGGCACTGCCGGGGCGGCTTCGCGGTCTACCACCCGCCCGTCTGCAATGGTGAACAGCCCTTCCGGGGCAAAGGGTGATCCCTGGAAGGCCGGGTCGATGGCCTGCACGCTCCAGTAGTAGGAGCCGTCGGTCAACCCGTTCAGCATCCATGCCGTGTTTGGGCCGGTGTTGCCGGGCCGGGCCAGCATCCGGTGGCCGGTCTCCGGCGTCGCCAGCGGGGCCACGACGTCGGTGCCACCGGGACGGCTGCCCACCCGGAGGTTGTAGCTGGTGCCATCTGAAGGGGCCGCCCAGGCGAGGGTAACCTGTGCCCCGGCGCTTTCGGCGCGAAGCCCGGCAGGGGTAGCCGGTGGCGGCGGCACCACCTGGCGGCGGTTCTCGTAGAGGTTGGTCAGGGCCTGGTTGGTCTCGGCCAGGCCCGTGGTGAGCAGGTCGAGGTCGCCGTCCCCTTCCAGGTCGCCCCACTCGGCCCCGGCCAGGACAGCACCGGGCAGGTAGGTGGCGAGGACGAGGGTGCCCGCATCGTTGCGGTAGAGGCGGCCCGTCCGGGTGCCCGGAACGGCAAGGGCACCGAGGGCGAGGAGGTCCGGGTCGCCGTCGTGGTCGTAATCCCCCCAGAGGGCACGCCCGGCCATCAGGGCAGGAAGGCCCGTATCTGCCGGGGTGAAAATCCCGGCCTGGAAGGTGTAGAGCTGGGTGACGGCTTTCAAGCCCGTTGGGAAGAGCTGGCTGCCGGTGAGCAAGAGGTCGAGGTCGCCGTCGGCGTCGAAATCCGTCCAATCGAGGGAAGGAAACACCACCCCGGCCAGGTTGGCGGGGACTGTTGCGAAACGTCCTGCGCGGTCGTTGCGGTAGAGGGTGGTGGCGAGGCCGTCGGCGCCGAGGCCAGCCAGCAGCAGGTCGAGGTCCTGGTCGCGGTCGTAGTCGGCCCACTGGGCCTCGCCATAGGCCGTGCCGACTAGCCCAATGGCCGTTTCCTGAAACCCGGCAGCCTGGTCGTTGCGGTAGAGCAGGGTGTGCGGGGTGCCTGCCGCGTCCTCACCGCCAAGGAGCAGGTCGAGGTCGCCGTCGTTGTCGTAGTCGCCCCAGGCGACCGGTCCGCTGTGCAGGGCACGCAGCCCCGCTGCAACCTCGTTGAAGGTGCCCTGGTCGTTCCGGTAGAGGAAAGTAGTCGGTTCGTAAGGATGGGTCAGGGTGCGGCTGCCCAGCAGCGCCAGGTCGAGGTCACCGTCGCCGTCGTAGTCACCCCAGGCCGCCCGGCTGTACACGACCGGAGAGAGCGCCTGGACCAGCGTGAACACCTGAAGGGAGTCGCCGGGTATGAGGACCGTCCGGCCATCGTTCCGGTAGAGGCCCGTGACGATCTGCTGGGGGTCGTCGCGCCCCGAGAGCAACACGTCCAGGTCGCCGTCGGCGTCGTAGTCGCCCCAGAGGAGGGCACCCTGCCGCACCTGTGGCAACGTGTGAGGCAGCAGGCTGAAGGTGAACGGCTGAACGACCGGCTGCGCCTGCACCGAGGCCACGAGCAACCCCATCCCCAGCAACCAGCCTACCACCCGCTTGCACAGGCTATCCGAAGTTCGCATCAGGCGGGGATACACGGGCATGGGATTGTGGATTGGGGGTTGCGGATTGGGGATTTATCCAAGCACCAATCCCCCAACAGCTAACAACCAACAGCTAACAGCCAACAGCTAACGGCTCTTCACAGCCGTTCCTTGCGCTCGACGTAGAGTGCGCGGAAGAGCATGTAGGCGGTCTCGGCGGTCTCGGTGGTGAACCAGTAGTTGATGCCCGCGCCGACAGCAGCCCCGGCAATGGGGATGGCCTGCATGATCTTGCGGCCCAGCAAGTTCTTGGCTATCTCACGGGCGAGGTGGCGGTTCTGGTCGCGGAATGTCCCGCTCACACGCCCCTTGTAGGCCTGTTCGTTGGCGAGGGCAGCCCCGGCCACACTGATCTCGCGCAGGGCCTCGTTCTTGGCTTCCTTGCTGCCCGAGGAGGCCACGTTGAAGATGGAGAGCACCAGCGGTCGAAACGCAGGGCCACGTACCGGGAAGCCATAGACGGCACCGATCTGCTGGATGAGCCGCAGGTTGATGGTGAACAGCAGCGGGATGTCGGCAGCGATGAGCATGGCCCCGCCGAGGCCCGTCCCTCCCCCTTCGACGGCGGCCAGCACCGCGTTCTGGGTGAAGAAGCTGCGGGCGAGCGGGTCCAGCTTTTCGAGCGACACATCCCGCAGGTCTTCCAGCGAAGCCGCCTCGATGCCCTGCTTCCGGGCGGCCTCGAGCAGGTCTTTCGGCTCATAGGTCCATTCGGAGGCATCGTTGAGCACCGAGAGGAACTGGGTGATGGCCTCGTCGGCCTGGTCGATCATCTCGCCCGGTACGACGCTGCGGACGACCCAGTCCATCGGCTGCATCGCCCAGTTCATCACCTGTTTGAGCAGCGAGGCATCGCCATGCTGCCAATGTTCGAGTTCGCGTTGGACGTCGCGTTCGTAAGGGGAAAGGCGCATAAACAGCTTGCCGGAAGCGATCTGTGGGCGGCTTCCGGCAAAGTACGGAAAAGCGGACGCGGATCGCTCAGAACATGAGTTTGTATTTCTTGAGGAGGCGGTACATCGTGGCCCGCCCGATCCCCAGCTCTACCGCAGCGCGGTCTACGTTGCCATCACAGAGGCGGTAGGCCCGCTCGACGGCCTGGCGCTTGAGCACTTCCAGCGAGACGATGCCGCTGTCGGGCGACGGGGTGCCCATCGGGGCGTCTTCCTCGTCCCCCTCCTCCTCATCGAGGGGGGGTGTACTGGAAACCGGCGCTTCAGGTTGCACCCAGGCAGTGGCGGGGCGTTCAGCGGCCTCGGCCAGGCTGATCCGCTCCTTCCAGGGCGAGATCACATGCAGGCTGTGCAGCATCAGGTCGCTTGGCTCAATGTCCGGGTGGTCCGAGAGCAGGATGGCACGTTCGACCGCACTCTTGAGTTCGCGCACGTTGCCGGGCCAGGCATGGTCGAGCAGTGCCCGGCGGGCCGCCACCGAGAGCCGCTTCTCCCGAAACTCCGGATGGGCCTTGATGTATTCGCGGAGGATGAAGTTTGCCAAGAGCAGGATGTCCTGTCCACGTTCCCGGAGCGGGGGCAGCGGGATGGGGAACTGGAATAGCCGGTAATACAGGTCTTCGCGGAAGCGGCTGTCCCGGATCATCTGCACGATGTCCCGGTTGGTGGCACTGATGACGCGGGCATCGAACTCAATGACCTCGTTGCCGCCCACCCGTTGCAGTTCGCCCTCCTGCAGGGCACGCAGCAGCTTGGCTTGCAGGTCGAGGTCCAGCTCGCCAATCTCATCCAGGAAGATGGTACCCCCGTCGGCCTGCTCGAACTTGCCGAGCTTGCGGGCATGTGCCCCGGTGAAGGAGCCTTTCTCATGGCCGAAGAACTCGCTCTCCATCAGCTCGCGGGGGATGGCGGCACAGTTGACCACCACGAACGGTCCCTGCTTGCGCGGTGAGTTGAAGTGGATGGCCTTGGCGACGAGTTCCTTGCCGGTGCCGCTCTCGCCCATGATCGCCACCGTCAGGTCGCCCCGCAGCGTCTTCTGGATGAGGCGGTACACCTGCTGCATGGCCGGGCTTTCGCCGATGAGGCCGCTGAAGCCGTAGCGGTGGGTCACCTCGCCGCGCAGGGTCTCCAGCTCGCGCCGCATGGACACCTTCTCCAGCGCATTGCGGACGACAGCTTCGAGCTTGGCGAGGTCGTCCTGCCCCTTCGTGATGTAGTCGTAGGCTCCCAGCTTCATGGCCTCCACGGCCGTGTCGATGATGCCCTGGGCCGAGACCATCACCACCGGCAGGTCCAGCTTCTGCTCGACCACCTGGCGCAATACTTCAAGCCCGTCGATGCCCGGCATCATGATGTCGAGCAGGAGCAGGTCGGGGGGGGTCTCCTCAAGGTGGCGCAGCACTTCTTCGCCACTGGGAAACACCTGAACACTGTACTGGGGGTTCTTCTCCAGGCGATAACTCAACATCCGGGCATAATGCCGGTCATCGTCCACCACAAAAATGCGGAATTTCATAGGGTAGCCGGGGCACGAACAAACGCATACAGCGGTGCGAGCACCCTCTGGGGGCGTCTCGACGGGTACGGATTTGTTTCTGGTATCGGGCGAAAACGGGTCGGCTTAAGACCGGGAATGTCGGTATAAACCGTGTTGCACTCTCTGCTTTTTCCAATGCTGCACTGCTGGAGACGCAATGGAGACGCTACCCGGTGGCTGTTGAAGCAGGAGCCTCCTTGACGTCCTGAAAAGCCATCAGACCCCAGGCCTGCTCATCCGGTATCAGGAAACAACCCTTGACCGGCAGAACATATTTCCGATACCGTTCGTTACGACGTAGAAACAAGGGTTAGAGGCCCATAATGGTACAGGACATAAAGCGACTTCGAGCTACAGCAGCCCGTTTTGGGGTGGGGGTGGGCCTGTTGCTGAATGTGCAAGGAGAGGTCTGGAAGCCCCTCATTTCCCGACCGGAAAGGAAGGGGCTTGTGCATGACGACCAGGAAGCCTTGCAGGGCGATTGGGCTTCGGTGGGCAAGGATTTGCGACGTGCCCTCCGCACCTATCGCCATGAACACCCTGAACTGCTATCACAACCCTCTTATGAGTCGCCGTAACAAGCCTCCAGCCATTCCGCAAAAGGCCTCGGTAGTGCAGATCACACGATTCGAGTATCAAGGAGTATTACCACCGACCTCACAGTTCCAGGAATATGATGATGCCCTGCCAGGTGCAGCAGAGCGCATCCTGCGTATGGCTGAACATCAGCAGGAGCACCGGATGCGCATGGAGGAACAAGAAAGAACAGCAACAAGCCTATAGCCTGGCAAATCGGGAATTATCGGCAGGAGTAGCCTTAACCGGTGTGGGACAGGTGCTGGGTTTGGTGTTTTTGTCCCTTGTGGCAGGGGCGGGCATATGGCTGGTCTTGAACGACAAGTCGATGGAAGGGTTAATCTCGTTAATAGCCGCCATTGCCACGTTGCTGACAGCCTTCCTGAAAACGCGAAAACCCGCTTCAGAAGCTACCTAACGGCTAACCCACTCTTTTCTTCCGTTCTGTTCAAGAGTGTGTTGACCATCGGATGATGTCGTTTTTTTTGTTTTCCTTTGGGGAATTCCTTGCCGGGTCTTTGAGGGATCAGCAACAACCCAAGGATTAATAACTTGGCGTGATCTGGCTGCGCAGGATTCTACGTAACTTCCCCTGGAGAGCGATTCGCTCGGACAGGTCTTACGGGCGTCTCCTAATTTCAGTTCACTTCGCTCGCACCGATGGTTTCTGCCCTGCTCATCGCCCGTTCCCTGCTGGCCCTTGGTCATGTGGAGGCGGCACGCCAGTGCTTGCAGGAAAGCCTGGGGCGGCTGGACGCTGCCGAGCAGCCAGCGGCACACGAGTTGCTCACCCACCTGGCTTCCCCACCCGAAACCTCGAACGGACAGGCTGACGCAGGAAACGACAAGGGAGCGATCTCGGCCGGGGCAGGACCTCTGGCCTCCGCCATCCGATACACCCGGGCCAAATACCAGGCCTATGACAACCCTGCACGGGTGGATCACCTCAAGAAGGTACTGGAGCTGGCGGCGGTACAACAAGCCCTGGCGGATTTCCCCTCCATGCCCGACCATTCCCGGATGCTGGATATCGGCTGTGCCACCGGGCGTTACCTGCGCTGGTTCGCCACACAGGGCTACCAGGCCACCGGCTACGACATCGAGGCGGCGGCGGTCCATATCGCCCGGCAGGCCCTAGCCGACCATCCGCATATCGAGATATACCAGCGGGACATCCTGCAGCAGGCACCGGAGCTGGAATGCTACAGGGTCATCACCAGCATGATGGGAACGTTCAACCACATTGCTCCCTCCAAACGGGCGACGTTCCTCTCCTGGATCTACGACAGCCTGCAAGGAGGCGGGCGGTTCGTGTTCTCCTCGTGGAATCCCGCCTGCCGCTGGAAGACGTACCTTCAACTCTACACGCCGGACGAGGAGGCGCTGCTCCGGGCTAACAGCCTGTCGCAGGCCTCGCTGCATACCCTGCTCGTGGAGACAGGCTTTGGGGTGCGGACCCTCCTGCCCATCGGCTTTGTGCCCGGCGACCACGTCCCGGCCTGGCTGGATGAGGCAGACGATGCGGTGATCGCTCGGCTCGATGAGCACCTGGCCCGGACGCTGCCCGCCGACCAGGCCCAACTGTTCGTGGTGTGCGCGGAAAAACCGGGGGCAAGGCCCGACCTGCACGGATGATGGACACGCTGAACCATACGACCCTGTCGGCTCCGCTGACCCCGTTGCAGCGGTTCTTCCATGCGCGGCAGCAGGCCAACCCCGACGTGCCCTTCTACAACGTGGTCTTCACGTTCACCCTCGGCGGTGCAGTCGATGCAGCCGCCTTCCAGCAGGCGTTTCAGGCTGTATTGAACCATACAGACAGCCTCCGCACGGTCATCAAGGCCGGTGCCGAAGGGCTGTGGCAGCAGGTATTACCACCCTTTCCATATGCAGTCGATGGGGTAGACCTCTCGTCGGAGGCCGACCCGGATGCAGCCCTGGCCCGTTGGCTGTCGGCGCGCACCCGACGGGCGTCGATCCTCTCGGAACACCTGTTCGACACGGCGCTCCTGCGCCTGGGGCCAGACCGCACGGTGTGGTACTTCAATCAACACCACCTTGTCACCGACGGCTGGTCGACCCAGTTGCTGTACCGGCAGGTGGCACGGGCCTACCACCACGCCCGGGCCGGCACCCTGGCAACCCTCGACCTGCGTGTGCCGTCGTTCCCGGCCCTCGTGGCGGCGGCCGACGCGGCCCCTGCGGATGCGGCGGCCCGCCGTGCCCGCGCATACTGGGATGCGCGCCTCGCCGAGCCAGTGCCTCCGCTGGCATTCTACCAGGCTGTTGTCCCGGAACGGACGTTGCAGGAACGCCGCACATCCCATGCCCTCGGAGCCACACGCACCGCCCGGCTCGAAGCGCTGGCCCAGGCGGAAGTGGGCGAGGTCCTTGGACGGCACCTGGCGCGCCTGACGGTGCTGCTCGCGGCCCTCCTGGCCTACCTGTATCGGCTTACCAGCCAACGGCGTCTTTCCGTAGGCACCCTGTTTCATAACCGCGTCACTGCCCGGGAGCGTCAGACGCCCGGCCTGTTCCAGCAACTCCTCCCGCTCATCATCACCCTAGACCCTGCCGCATCGTTCCGGTCGCTGCTGGGCACAGTGCGGCAGGGCCTGTACGAAGCCCTCCGGCATGGGGCCTACAGCCCCGGTACCCTCACCCACCCTGCCGCCTTCGACGTCATCCTGAACTATCTGCCCATCACCTTCTCCCCGTTCGACAACCTTCCAGTCACGGCCACCTGGATTCCCACCGGCGTGGGCGACGGGCACCGCAGCCTCGGCTTCATCGTCCACGACTTCAACGCCACTGGCAGCCTCGTGCTGGAGACCGACACCAACACGGGGGCGTTCGACGCCACCACCGCGTCCTGCGTGCCGGAACACCTGCTGTGGGTGCTGGACCAGGGCCTGGCCGACCCCGACCGGCCGCTGGACCAGATGACGCTGCTCACCGAGGCAGGCCGGGAACGGCTGCTGGAAGGGTTCAACCGGGCACCGGTCTCGTACCCGGCGCACCGCACCACTGCCTGGCTGTTCGAAGCGCAGGTAGAGCGAACGCCAGCGGCCACAGCCCTCACGTTCGGCTCGGTCAAGCTGAGCTATGCGGCCCTCAACGCCCGCGCCAACCACCTGGCACATCACCTCCGGCAGATGGGCGTGCAACCCGGTCGGATCGTGGCCCTGTTCGCCGAACGTTCTGTTGAAGCCCTAACGGGGATGCTGGGCATCCTGAAGGCGGGCGGCGTGTACTTGCCCCTGGACCCTGCCTACCCGGCGCAACGCCTCCGGTTCATGCTCGAGGACAGCCAGGCCCCGTTCCTGCTGTGTCGGCAGAACCATATGCCAGCGTTCCTCCCGTCCACATGCGAGCCGGTGTTGCTTGAGGCGTTCATGTCGGAGGAAGTCCTTCCCAACTTGCCCCAGGCCGCCGGCGCCGACGACCCGGCCTATATCATCTACACTTCCGGCTCGACCGGGCGGCCCAAGGGCGTGGTACTCCCGCACCGCGTGCTGCTCAACCTCGTCTGGTGGCAGGCTCACGAAGCGTCCCGGCTGGTACATCCCCGGACCCTCCAGTACACCCCGCTCAGCTTCGACGTCTCGCTCCAGGAGACCTTCGCCTGCTGGGCCAGCGGCGGCACCCTCGTGTTGCTGACCGAGGCCACCCGGCAGGACCCCGTCGCCCTGCTGCACCTGCTGCGGGACGAAGCCATCACGCAACTCTACCTGACGCCCACGGCACTGCAACAACTGGCCCAGGCTGCCGAGCGGACGGGCCTGCTGCCGGAGCAGCTCCGTGAAGTCATCAGTGCGGGCGAGGCCCTCACCATCACCCCTGTCCTCCGACGGTTCTTCGCACGACTGCCCGACGCCATCCTGCACAACCAGTACGGCCCCTCCGAGACCCACATCGTCACGGGTGCACCGCTGACAGGTCTGCCCCAGGACTGGCCTACACTGCCCTCCATCGGATCGCCCGTGTGGAACACTACGGCCTACGTCCTCGACGCACAGCGACGGCTCGTGCCACCGGGCGTGCCGGGCGAACTCTACCTCGGCGGCGTCCAGGTGGCAACGGGGTACCTGGACCGCCCATCGCTCACCGCCGAGCGGTTCCTCGACGACCCGTTCCGAGACGTGCCGGGCGGATACATGTACAAAACGGGTGACCTGGTCCGCTGCCTACCGGACGGCTCTCTCCAGTTTCTGGGGCGGCTGGACCACCAGGTGAAGGTTCGCGGCTTCCGCATCGAGCCGGGGGAGATTGAGGCGGTGCTGGGTGAGCATCCAGGGGTGCGCGAGGCGGCGGTGGTGGCCCGGACCGACGACGGCGCTTCCACACCCCGCCTGGTGGCCTATGTCGTCCCCGCGCCGGGCAGCCCTCCGCCCCCGGCGGACCTGCGTGCCTTCCTCGAACCCCGACTGCCCGCCTACATGGTGCCGGCAGTGTTTGTCCTGCTGGACGCCTTACCCCGGACCCCCAGCGGCAAGGTAGACCGCCTGGCCCTGCCAGCACCCGCAACCCCCGCCCAGGATCGTGCTTACGTGCCTCCCCGGACGGCGGCGGAACAGACCATCGCCGCCGCCTGGAAGGCCGTCCTGCGCATCGATCAGGCGGGTCTGCATGACAACTTTTTTGCCCTCGGCGGCGACTCGCTGCTGCTGGCCGAGGTCCATGCCCGCCTCCAGGCCGATGGGTATCCTGGCGTCTCCCTCATCGACCTGTTCCAGTACCCGACCATCGCCGCGCTGGCGCGGCGGCTCCAAGGCGACACCGGGCCTGCCTCCCGCGACGATGTGGCCGACCGCGCCC
>CAZLRO010000036.1:0-20860 GCA_964561865.1 uncultured Rhodothermaceae bacterium
CCAGGCAAGGTTTCGGCTTTCCGGAGAAAAAGGGGGCGTATCACTGCCGACACCATTGCTCAGGAACCCGTCGTGTCCCGTCGCTATTTCATCGCCACGTTCGTTCGCCAACCCTGCCACCCGCCAGCGGATGAATATGAACGCGCCTGGCCGATGGGGGGACCGATCCGGCAGATGCGCGTCGCTGCACCTGTGTAATCCTTTGTGAAAAGGTCGATTATAGTCAAATTGACTATATAGTCAATTTGACTATAATTTCTCCGCTCCTTTCGCCTGCGTCGCTCATGCGTTGTATCCTGCTGCTGTGGCTGTTGCTACCGACGGCAACCCTGGCCCAGGGGTTCAACCAGTTCAGTGGGCGCAACCATCCGGAGCTGGACTGGCAGGTCGCCGAGACGCCGCACTTCCGGATCATGTACCCGGCGCACCTGGCCGGGATCGAGGCCGAGGCGGCGGCCATTGCCGAAACCACCTACGCGGTGCTCTCCCACAACCTGTCGGTGACGTTCGACCAGCCGCTGCGCCTCTACCTCTCGGACGAGGACGAGATCACCAACGGCTTTGCCGTCCCTATTGGCAACGGGTACACCAACATCTGGGTCCACCTCAACGACGCGGCCCACACCTGGACGGGCCGGGAGAAATGGCTCCGCAAGGTCATCGCCCACGAACTGACCCACCTGTTCCACTACCAGGCCGTCCGGGGCAACCTGGGGGCGTTCGACTATTTCTTCGGCAACCCCCTGCCCCGTTTCTGGACTGAGGGGCTGGCGCAGTACCAGACCGAGGCGTGGGATGCCTACCGGGGGGACCGCTGGCTCCGGACGGCCGTGCTGGACGACCAGCTCGACTACGACGATGGGCGTTCGGCCTGGAACGGGCGGCTGCTCTATGCCGTCGGGAACGCGCAGGTCCGCTATTTCGCCGACCAGTACGGGGATTCAACCCTTGTGAAGCTGCTGCACCACCGCAAGCGGGTGTTGCTGGGGCTGGGGCGGGTACATGACTTCCAGACAGCGTTCAAGGCCACCACCGGGCAGTCCTGGACGGCCTTCGACGACCGCTGGCGGCGCATGGTCAATCTCTACTACAACACCCTTGCGGCGCACATGCAGCCCCTGGACTCGTTGCAGGCCGACACGCTGGACGTGCCGGGGCAGTACCTCTACGACCTCCGCTTCAGTCCCGACTCGTCGAAGCTGGCGGTGCTGGCGCTGACGGCCCTGCGCCGCCCGGTGCGCCGCCTGGTGGTGGTGGACCGCAAGACGCAGCAGGTACAGGTGGTGGCCGAGGGGACGATCCAGCCGCCGGTGGCATGGTCGCCGGATGGCAAGACGCTGGCCTATGCCCGCACCACCCGGGGAGCACACGGCTCGCTGCTGAACGACCTGTACCTCGTCGATGCCGACGGGCAGCACCGCCGCCGCCTGACGTACAGCCGCCGGGCCTCCTCGCCGGTGTTCTCGCCGGACGGGCAGCAGCTCGCCTTCGCCGGATCGACCAATGGTACTTCCAACCTCTTCCTGCTGGACCTGGCTACGCGCCGGGAGCGCCCGCTCACCCGCTACACCGGCGACGTACAGTTGGGGGCCATCGCCTGGCATCCCCAGGCCCACCAGATCGCCTTCGCCTGTTTCGACGCCGACGGCACGCGCGACCTGCGCCTGCTCGACCTCGCTACCGACACCCTCCGCGTCCTCACCGACGGCCTGTTCGACGACCGGGGGCCGGTGTGGCACCCCGACGGAACGCACCTGGCCTACACCTCCCTCCGCGACCGCGTACCCAACGTGTTTGTGCTGGACCTGGCAACGAACGTCCACCACCGCATCACCGAACTGCCCATCGGCGCTACCGTCCACGACTGGCTGCCGCCGGACTCGGCCCATGCCTCCGGGCAGTTGGTGCTCAGCGTGGGCGTCTCGAAAAACCGCGACCGGGCATTCCTCGTCGATGCGGGCCGTACCGTTGCTCTTCCCTCCCCGATGGTGCCTGCCGCTTACGCCCGCTGGATCGACCACCGTCCACCCCGGCAGGTGCCTTCCCAGGTGATGCCCGCCCCCACCCTCATCCGGCGGCGCACTCCTTACCGGGCGTGGCGGAACCTGACGCACGTCACCTCCTTCGCCCTGCCCTACTACAACGACCCCGACGACTGGGGGGTGTTTGGCTCGACGACGTGGCTCGAACCCCTGGCCAAACATGCGGTTGCCTTCGTGGGCGGCCTCTCCTTCGCCTCGTTCCGCGAGGAGAGCTTTTTCACGGCCAGCTACCTCAACAACACCCGGCGGCCCACCCTTGGCCTGAACCTCTACCGGCTACCCTCGGATTCGCGTTTTTATGGTAATGACCTCCTCGTCGAGAGCTTCGAAGGTGGGGAGATGACGATGCAGTGGCCGCTGGACGTACTGGACCGCCCCTACGCCTCGCTGGCCCTGAGCGCCCGCCTGCGCTATGCCGACGTGGAGCCGCTGGGCCTGTCGAAGCTCGACCTTTCGGACGACCGCCTGCCCTTGCCGGAGGCGGGGCAACTGGCCGACCTGCGCCTCGGCCTGACCTTCCGCGAGCAGCGCCCCTGGAAAGACAACGTGGTCCACCCCCTCGACGGCTTCGGCCTGCGGGCGCAGGTGACGGGGGCCGCCCGTATGGTCGGGGCCGACCGGTCATACCTCCGGGGGGAAACCAGTGCCTGGGCGGTGTTGCCGGGCCTGGGCCTGCAACGGTTCTATGTGTACGGACGTGCCCAGGCCCAGACCGGGCGCGCCCTGGCACAGGATTTCCTCGGCTTCTCGCGGTACGACCAGCTTCAACTGCCTCTGCCCGGCGCACTCCCCCTCAGCTTCGGCGACCTGGAACGGGTGCGGGGCTACCGACCTGTCGCCGTAGGAAACCGGGTACTCTTCGGCAGCCTGGAGTACCGCATACCGCTGGTCCCCGACCTCTACACCCAGGTCCTTGGCCTCGTCGCCCTTGGCAGCACCACCCTCACTGCCTTCGCCGACGGGGGGCTGGTGTGGACCGATGCCGCGTTCGACACCGCCACCCGCCGCCTGGGGGTGGGGTTCGAACTCAAAAATGCCCTCCACCTCGGCCCGTTTGAACTGCTGCACGCTGTCGGTGTGGCCCAGCCCTACGACCAGATCGGGGCCGCGGACTATGACCTCTATTACCGCCTCCGTACTGCCGTGGCGTTTTGAGCGGGGTGCCGTTGGCTATTTGGTACTTGGGCTTGGTAGTGGAGAAAATTCGCAATCCATGATCTGCAATCCTGCAATTTCCCTGCCGCTTGCTGGTCACGATATTCCCCATGTTTTCGCCGACAGTGCCACCCTGAACTGCTAACTTCCCCGTTCATGCCGACCGATTCCGTGACCCCCTATGCGACCCGACCAGCGCCACCTGTTGCTTATCCTCGACGGCTACGGCATCGCCGAAGACCCGGCGGTCAGCGCCATCGACCACGCACGGAAGCCATTCCTCGACGCCCTCTTTGCCCGGTACCCGCATTCCACCCTGGAAGCCTCCGGGCTGGCGGTGGGCTTGCCCGACGGGCAGATGGGCAACTCGGAAGTCGGACACATGAATCTGGGGGCGGGCCGGGTGGTCTACCAGGAACTGACGCGCATCGACAAGTCCATCCGCGACGGCGACTTCTTTTCCAACCCGGTGTTGCTCGGTGCCGTCCGCCATGCGAAGACGCACGGCCGTCGGCTGCACTGCCTGGGGCTGTTCTCGGACGGGGGCGTCCACTCCCACACTGACCACCTGTTCGCCCTGCTGGAGCTGGCGCGGCGCGAGGGGCTGGCCGCCGACCAGGTGCAGGTCCATGCCTTCACGGACGGGCGTGACACCGATCCGCAAGGGGGCCTCGGTTATGCACGGGCATTCCAGGAAGTAGCCGGGCGCCTCGGCGTAGGGCGCATCGCCACCATCGTCGGGCGGTACTACGCGATGGACCGCGACAACCGCTGGCCGCGGACGGAGTTGGCCTACCGCCTGCTCACCCGGTGCGAGGGCGCGTCTTTCCCCGATCCCCTGGCCGCCTTCGAAGCCAGCTATGCCGACGGTGTGACCGACGAGTTCATCAAGCCTTGCTCGCTCGAAGGGGGTGCCCGGATTGAGGACGGGGATGCGGTTGTCTTCTACAACTTCCGCGCCGACCGTGCCCGGCAACTCACCCGTGCCTTCACGATGGACGACTTCTCCGGCTTCGCCCGCGAACGGAAGCTGCACCTTCACTATACGATCTTTTGCCCCTACGACGACGCCTTCGACCTGCCCATCGCCTTCCCGAAGGTCAACCTGGGCAACACCCTCGGCGAGGTGATTGCGGCACGGGGCGGCACCCAGCTCCGCGCCGCCGAGACCGAGAAGTACCCGCACGTCACCTACTTTTTCAGCGGTGGGCGCGAGGAGCCATTTGCCCGCGAGGAGCGGCTGCTGATCCCCTCCCCCAAGGTGCCCACTTACGACCTCCAGCCGGAGATGAGCGCGCCTGCGCTGGCCGCGGCCGTGGCGAAGGCGCTGGAGCACGGCTACAACCTCGTCGTCCTCAACTTCGCCAATCCGGACATGGTGGGGCATACGGGCGTGTTCGAGGCTGCCGTCCGTGCGGTCGAGGCCGTCGATGCGGGGGCGCAGGTGGTGGTGGAGTCGGCGCTGCGCAACGGCTACAGCGTCACCCTCATCGCCGACCACGGCAACGCCGACAGGATGCGTAACCCGGACGGCAGCCCCCACACCGCCCATACGACGGCGCTGGTGCCCCACCTCATCCTCAAGGACGGCTTCGAGGGGCCGATCCGCCCCGGCAAGCTCGGCGACATCGCCCCCACCATCCTGGCCCTGCTCGGCGAACCCCTCCCGCCCGACATGACGGGGGACGTGCTGGTCTGACGGGATCAGGCCCGGCGGAGGGCAGCGTCGAGGTCGGCCAGCAGGTCGTCGACGTCTTCCACGCCTACCGAGAGGCGGATGAGCGCGTCGTGCAGCCCGACGTTCCGGCGCTCTTCGGGGGGGATGGAGGCGTGGGTCATCGACGCCGGGTGCTCGATCAGGCTCTCCACGCCGCCGAGGCTCTCGGCCAGGGCAAACACCCGGGTGCCGGTCAGCACCCGCACGGCGGCGTCCATCGTGTCGTCGGCCAGGACGAAGGAGACCATGCCGCCGAAGTCCCGCATCTGCCGCCGGGCGATGTCGTGGCCGGGGCTGTGGGGCAGGCCGGGGTAGTAGACCGTCGCCACCTTCGGGTGGTCGTGCAGGAAGGCGGCTACGGCACGGGCGTTCTCGCAATGACGTGCCATGCGCAGGTGCAGCGTCTTGGTGCCCCGCAGCGTCAGGAAACAGTCCATCGGCCCCGGTGCGGCCCCGGTACACTTGATCTGGAAGCGCAGCCGGTCATCCCAGTCGTCGCGGCTGGTGCAGACGGCCCCGCCTACCACGTCGGAATGCCCGCCGAGGTATTTGGTGGTGGAATGCATCACCAGGTCGGCCCCCAGGGCCAGCGGCTGCTGGAGGTAGGGCGAGGCGAAGGTGTTGTCCACTGCCACGTCCACCCCGTGCGGCTTGACGAGGCCACACAGCGCCGGGATGTCCACTACGCGCAGCAGCGGGTTGGTGGGCGTCTCAATCCAGAGCAGCTTCGTGCTGCGGGTCATCGCCGTCGCCACGTTGGTCGGGTCGGTCATGTCCACGAACGTGAAGCGGAAGCCGAACGGGGCGAACACCTTCGTGAAGAGCCGGAAGGTGCCTCCGTACAGGTCGTTGGAGGCAATGATGTGGTCGCCCGGCTGCAGGCCCTTGACGATGGCGTCGATGGCAGCCACCCCGGAGGCAAAGCAGATGCCGTGCGTGGCCCCTTCGAGGGCAGCCAGGTTAGCCTCCAGCGCGGTGCGCGTGGGGTTGTGGACCCGGGCGTACTCATACCCCTGGTGTACCGCCGGGCCACGCTGCACGAAGGTGGACGACTGGTAGATGGGCGTCATGATGGCCCCGGTGGTCGGGTCGGGGGCCTGTCCGGCATGGATGGCGAGGGTGCCGAACCCGTGGTGGGAGGAAAGCGGCATGGGAACAGGATGCTGGGTCAGCGTGGGGAGAAATGCAGAACCCGGACTTCTGCGCGAAATCCGGGTTCCGTCGGACGATCAAGGGGAGTGCAGGGGTGCAACCGTGTCAGTTCTGGGAGAAGCCGGCACACTCGGACACGGCGTTGGCCTTGTCCTGCTGACGGGTCTGGACGTAGGCCCGGTAGAGGGTCTGGCAGACAGCTTGCGTTTCTTGATTGGCAGCCTGGAATAGATCCCGTGCCTTTTCGAGGGGGCCAATGGACTGTTCGAACATCCGGGTGCGTTCAGCAGCCAGGTTGTCGATCTCCCGTTCCCGTTCCTGGATCTGGGCCTGGGTGAGCCGTGCCCGGCTGGCCCGCAGCTCGTCGTCCTTGGCCGTGATCTGTTCGTTGACCACCACTGCCTTGTTTGTGTAGGCCGCACCGAGGTTATACCAGGCGTTGGCGTACTGGGCGTCGATCTCGGTGGCCCGTTGCAGATGGACGATGGCATCGTCGTAGCGTTCGGCCTGAAGCAGCAGCGAGCCGTAGTTGTACTGGTAGAGCTTGTTGTTGGGGTCGCGCTCTACTTCACCCTTGTACAGGGCCATCGCCTGGTCCATCTGCCCGGATTCCTGGTAGGCATTGAGCAACTCGGCCTGGATGTCGGCGTTGTCCGGATACGTGGTGCGGGCTTTCTCGAGCACGGGGATGGCCTCGGCGGCCCGTTTCTCCTGGATGTAGAGCGAGGCCAGGTAGCGGTAGATATCCACATCGGTCTCGCCCTTTTCGAGGGCCATTGTGAAGGGGCCAATGGCCTCGGCCGAGCGCCCGGCACGGATCAGGGCAAAGCCCCGGTTGACATAGGGCGAGGCCGAGTCCGGCATGATCTTCGACACGTTCTCGAACAGCAGGGCCGCGCTGGCAAACTGGCTGGCGTCGTTCTGACCCCGGTTGAAGGTCTGCACAGCCTTCTGGAACTCGTTGACATAGGCCATCTGCTTGTTGCGCTTGATAGTCTCGGCCATTGTCGGGTCGGCAGCTTGGGCCTTGTCGTAGGCGTCGATCATCTGGCCTACCATGTCGGCACGTTCCTGCGGATCTTCGATGGCAGCCATCTGCTCGGCCAGCACCCGCCCCTTCAGTTCGAGGGCCTCAGCGTTGCTCGGGTTCTTCTGCAGCGCCGTCTCGAGGTTTTGCAGGGCACGGTCGTAGTCCTTGTTGCGCAGGTCCAGCTTGGCCCCTTCGACGTTGGGGTCGCTAGAGCACCCGGCCCCGGTGAGCAGATACCCACCGACGAGCAGGGCCAGGATGAGGGGAATACGTTTCATAGCGTCGTCTCGGAACGAGGGGTTCATGAAAGAGGGGGAACCCGGTAGGGTGTAGGAGAACCCCGTACCACCACACACGCGGTGCAATAGCCAACGGGAGGTCTGGTGAAACTAAGGCGAATACCGGGTGCAAACAACCCTTATCCCGGTGTTGTTGCCGATTTCCGGGTTCGAACAGACAGGTTCCACCGTAGTTTGGGAGGGATGGTGAAACGTGTTCGAACCCGTCTGCTGCGATGACTGCGCCTGTGCTAACCCCTGCGGGTCTGCAAGGGTTCCTCTCGGGAATCCTGGACTACGCGGGCCTGTTCCCGCCTGCCCAACTGCCCCTCGACGAGGCGATTCACCACTACGCCCGCTACCGGCACGACGCAGACGCCTGGATGCTGGCCCGGTTTGTCATCCCGCTGGCTCGCCTGCCCGAACTGGCCCCCTACGCCTCCCTCTTCGCCGACGTGCCGCCCTTCCGGTTTGCCGTGCTAGGGACGGGCGGCCCCGACACCGCAACCGCCCTGGCCGCCTTCGACCGGGATGCCGAGGCCCTCCAGACCTTCCATGCAGCCTACCCCGGACGGGTACAGGCGGATGTGCTGGAGGTGTGCCTGCCGGATAGGCTGATAGGGGCCGACGAACCCACCCTCCGGGCTTTTTTTGAGGCCACAGCCAGGCGGCTCCCGCAGGGACTGGACGTGTTTTTTGAGGTTCCGCTCACCGATGCCGTGCCGACAATCCTGCCACCGGTGCTGGCGGCGCTGGCAGTGTACGGGCACCATCGTGCCGCGACGGCTCCTGCCCTCGGGGTCAAGTTCCGCACGGGGGGTATCACAGCAGCGGCTTTTCCCGCACCGTCCCACCTCTCCTTCGCGCTGGCGGCCTGCCGGGACGCTGGCGTGCGGTTCAAGGCCACCGCCGGGTTGCACCATCCGGTACGGGCCTGGCACGCCAGCGTGCAGACGAAGATGTATGGCTTCCTCAATGTCTTCGGCGCAGCCCTCCTCGCCCGGATACACCCCCTCTCGGTCTCGGACATCGAGGCCATCCTCATCGACGAAGCCCCCAACCACTTCTACTTCGGCCCGGATGGCTTTGGCTGGCAACACCTGCATGCCCCCCTTCATACCCTCCAGATGCTGCGCCAGACCTGGGCCTGCTCCTTCGGCAGTTGCAGCTTCGACGAACCCCGCGACGACCTGCGGGCGCTGGGGTGGCTGTGAAGGTGGAATTTCAGATTTCGGAGTGCGGATTTGGGATTGCAGGCTGTGCCAATCGTCCCATCAAGTGCCCCTCCTGGACAAGGAGGGATCGGGGGTGGTTGATTCTCGGCTTGGGGCTGCCCCTCCTGCGTGTCCTTGCGAGGAGCATGGTCGATCATGGTCGATCTCATGAGATGGACCATGATGAGATCGACTACGACGCGGCAATCTCAACGTTGGAATCTGGCGATATAGTCAATTTGACTATATTCTGGCGTGCCGCCGTCCGCAACCTCAAATCCACCATCGGGGAATCTACCTCCCCCAACCCCTCCTGTTCTCAGGAGGGGGGATATGATCGACAATCCGCAACCCCAAATCCCCCTTTTTGCCATGCTTCGCGCCTTCATCGACGTTCCGGCGGACCATCCGTTTCCCATCCAGAACTTGCCCTACGGGGTATTCCGTCCGTATCCGGGTGCTGAGCCGCGGGTGGGTGTTGCCATTGGCGACTTCGTGCTGGACCTGTCGGTGCTCGAAGCCCAGGAGCTACTGGACCATCCCCGCATTGCAGCGGAACGTCCATTCTCGAAGCCAGTACTGAATGCCTTCATGGCGATGGGCCGTCCGGTCTGGCAGCACGTCCGTGCCACGCTGACGCACCTGCTCGATGCCGCAACCCCCACCCTCCGGGACGACGCAGCCCTGCGGGAGCAGGCCCTGTTGCCGCGCCACCAGGTTGAACTGGTCCTTCCGGCAGCGATCGGCGACTATACCGACTTCTACTCCTCGCGTGAGCACGCCACGAACGTGGGCATCATGTTCCGCGGGCCGGAGAACGCACTCATGCCCAACTGGCTGCACCTGCCGGTGGGTTATCACGGACGGGCCAGTTCCATCGTCGTGAGCGGGCATCCGGTGAAACGCCCCTGGGGCCAGACCAAGCCGGACGACGCGCCCCCGCAGTACGGCCCCAGCCGCCGCCTGGACTTTGAACTGGAGATGGCCTTCTTCATCGGCCCTGGCTCCCGGCTCGGCGAACCCGTCCCGATCACACAGGCGGCGGACCACGTCTTCGGCATGGTGCTGCTCAATGACTGGAGTGCCCGCGACCTCCAGCAGTGGGAATACGTTCCGCTTGGCCCGTTCCTCGGCAAGAACTTCGCCACCACGATCTCGCCCTGGGTAGTGACGTTCGAGGCGCTGGCACCGTTCCGCTGTGCCCGCCCAGTGCAGGACCCGCTGCCGCTGCCGTACCTACACCTCCCCGACGACCACACCTACGACATCCACCTGGAAGTGGGCCTACAAGCCGAGGGCATGGCCACGCCGCACCCCCTCTGCCGTTCCAACTTCCGGTACCTCTACTGGAGTATTGCGCAACAGCTTGCGCACCACACCGTCAACGGCTGTAACCTGCGCACAGGCGACCTGCTGGCTTCCGGTACCATCAGCGGCCCGACGCCCGACAGCTTCGGCAGTATGCTTGAGCTGGCCTGGCGCGGCACCCGTCCCCTCCCGCTGCCCAACGGCCAGGCTCGCACCTTCCTCCACGACGGTGACCGCGTGGTGATGACGGCCTGGTGCCAGGGCGACGGCTACCGCGTCGGCTTCGGCGAGGCCAGTGGGACGGTGGTGCCGTGAAGCCATCATCCGCCTTGCTGCAATTCTGCCATAGCCCCTCGGTTTTTCTGGCGGAGGTGGCAGGGCACACTGCTGACAAGCGCGACAGCGGTTTGCCAATCTTGCAAGCGACGCTCCGGCGGGCTTGCCGAGATGTCAGGAGCAGTGCGATGGCACACCCGTTGTGATACGAATGGATAGAACATCCTACGGCAACCCTGTCATATCAGGTTTGCGCAAGTATCAACATAACAACGAGGTATCGCCATGACCAACCTCATCCGCTTCACGCCGGGGACGGAGCTGCGCCGGATGCAGCGCGAGATCGACCGTCTTTTCGAAGGCTTCTTCCCCAGCCGCCTCAACGAGGAGAACGGCGGGGTAGAAACGATCTCCTGGACCCCTCGAGTGGACCTGGCCGAGACCGAAGAGGCCTACCACATCCACGTCGACCTGCCGGGCCTGACGAAGGAGAACGTCCATATCAACTTCCAGGACGGTACCCTCTCGATCAGCGGCGAGCGCAAGGTCGAGGAGAAGAAGGAAGACCGGAACTACATCCGGGTCGAGCGCCAGTACGGGAGCTTCTACCGGCTGTTCTCTTTCCCGAAAGCGGTGAAGGAGAACAAGATCGAGGCCAGCTACAAGGAGGGTGTGCTGGAAGTGATCGTGCCGAAGGCAGAGGAGAGCAAGCCGCGCCGCATTTCGGTGTCGTAACCGTTACCCGCCCAGTGTCTGCACCCCGGTCAGCTCATACCTGGCCGGGGTTTTTCATGCTTTCCGCAACCGGGAGCCAGAGGGTGAACGTGCTGCCTTGTCCCGGAGTGCTCTCGGCGGTGAGGTCGCCGCCGTGGGCGCGGGCGATGGCCCGGCTGATGGGCAGGCCCAGCCCGGTGCCTTTGGTGCGGGTGCGAGCATCAGTGCCCCGGTAGTACCGCTCGAAGATGTTTTCCAGCACGTCCGGCGCCATGCCGATGCCGCTGTCCTGCACCCGCACCACAATACGGCTGGCTTCTACCGTCGCCGAGAGCTGGACGGTATGGCCTTCGGGGGTGTAGTTGCGGGCATTGCCCAGCAGGTTGTCCAGCACCCGCAAGAGCCGCACACCGTCGCCCTCAAAGACCGGCAGGTGGGCGTCGAGGTGGAGGGAGAAGGTGATGCCAGCTTTCTGGAAGGCCGTGCGATGCCCGCTGGCGGCATCGGTGAGCAGTTCGGCGAGCGGGATCGGCTCCCGGCGCAAGGGGGGGTGGGGGCTGTCCAGCACCGACAGTTCGAACAGGTCTTCCACGAGCCGTTTCAGGTACTGTCCCTGGCGGGCGGCGGTTTGCAGGGCCTCGGTGGCCCGGCTTTCTGCCCCGGTGGCGATAAAACGCCCGGTCTCCTCCAGGTAGCCTTGCAGGGCGGCAATCGGGGTACGGAGGTCGTGCCCCACGTTGGCGATGAGCTCGCGCCGGAGCCGGTCGGTCGCCTTGAGCGACTCGATGCTGTGCTCTACTTCCGCCGCCATCTGGTTGATGGCCGCCGAGAGCCGTCCGAACTCGTCGTCGCGTCCTTCGGGAAGGCGGGCCGAATACTCCCCGGCTCCGATGCGCTCCACCCGGCGGGTCATGCGGCGCAGCGGGCGTACCATCCGGTCGGTGACGAGCGCCCCCAGCAACAGCGCCGTCAGGATGGCGATGGCGGCCACGAGCACAAATGCCCGCCGGAACGCCTCTTGCGTGCCCGCCAGTTCCCGGTTGAGCGAGCGTTCCAGCGGATGCACCAGCAGCCCTCCGGCCAGCAGCCCGTCCACATCATAGACCGGAGCCAGCCCCCAACTGCCGGTACGCCTTTCGGAGTCTATCTGCAAGACAATCTGCCCGGAATCGAGCAGCACCGCCACGTCGTCCGGCAGCGTCAGCGAGTCGCCAGCGGGCGTGTAGGGCCCGAAGACCGTGGCATCCGGATAGAGCGTCCGCAGCACCTGCCCTTGCGCGTCGAGCAGGCGGATGGGGTCGGGGAACCGGGTTGCAAGGTCGCTCCGCAGCAGCACCGGCAGGTCCGAGAGGGGAGTGCCCGCAAAGGTAGCCCGCTGTTCGACCTCCTCGGCCACCCCGTCGAGGCGCAGGCGCAGGCTGTTGGCAGCCAGGGTGAGGCTCCGGTCATAGGCCATCCACGCGCTCAGGGCCACGGCCAGCAACCCGGTTGTCACCTGGACGCCCACCAGCACCCCGGCTACCCGGGGAAACACCGACCGCTGCAGCGTAAACCGACGCGCACCCCGGTCTTCTTCCCCGGCCTGCTGTGGCACCGGCCTGGGATCTTCGCTCATGCGTCTTCCGCCGTCGGCTGGAACTTGTAGCCCACCCCCCACACCGTGCGGATATAGCGCGGGTTGGCCGGGTCGTCCTCGATCTTGGACCGCAGGCGCTGCACGTGCGAATCAACCGTCCGGTCGTAGCCTTCATACTGGATGTCCCACACCTTGTCGAGCAACTGCATCCGGGTGAAGGGCCGCTCCGGATGCCGGACGAGGAACATGAGCAGGTCAAACTCGCGCACGGTCAGGTGCAAGGACTCCCCCTTGCGCTTGACCTCGCGACGCACGGGGTCGATGAACAGGTCGCCCAGGTGGACCGGAGTTTCCTCGGAGAGGGGTTCGGCGATCTGCTCCTGTGTGAGCCGCAGCCGGCGCAGGGCGGCCCGCACCCGGGCCACCAGTTCCTGAAGGCTGAACGGCTTCGTCACATAGTCATCGGCCCCCACTTCCAGCCCCACCACCCGGTCCAGCTCGTCCGCCCGCGCCGTCAGCATGATGATGTAGAGCAGCGGATGCGAGGCCCGCAGCCGCCGGCACACCTCCAGCCCGTCGAAGCCGGGCAACATGACGTCGAGCAGCACCAGGTCCGGCACCTGCTCGTTCACCCGGGCGATGGCCTCCGGGCCGGAGGCGGCCGTCGCCACCGAATAGCCGGATTCGCGGAGCCGCCCCGACACCAGGGCACTCAGCTCAGCATCGTCTTCTACCAGTAGCAAGAGAGGGGATTGCATGGCAGGCAGGTTTTTGGGCGCAATATACTTCGACCTCCGGAATATCCGTAATACCCCGTAAAATCGCATGTTAATGTCACAGATTCGTGACATCCCCCTTCGGCCCCGTGCATAAAATGGGCATCGACAGGATTTCTTTTTTTTCTCCATGAAGCGCCCCGGCCTGCTGCTGCTCCTGCTGATCCTTAGTGCGGACGTATTCGTGGCACAGCCCCAACGGATACCCACGCCGGGCGCGTTGTTTCGTGAGTGGATGGCCTCCCAGCAGGAGCAACGGCGTCCGCTGACCCGCATCGCCTTCACCGAGTCGATGGCGCGTTCAACCGACAGCTTCTTCGGCTCGCGCCGACTGGAGATGGAGCTAGAGGTGACCGGGTACCTCCAGGAAGACCGGTGGGAACGCCTCCCCCGCCGCGCCCGGCTCAACGGCCAGGAGGTCGGGCCGGAACGGTGGGATCAGGTGGAGCGCTCGTTGCAACAGGGAGCACAGCAGGGCTTCGACGACATGCTCGAGACGTTCAGCCTGCCGCTCCGGCTCATCCGCAACCTGCGTCCAGTGGGCAGCACGGCGACCGAAACCCTCAAAGGGGTGGCCTGCTGGCGGTTCGACATGGTTCCGGAAAGCCCGAACGGCCGCATTGAGCGCATGACCCTGTGGTTCGACCAGGACGCACACCGCCTTGTCCAGGCTCAGGCGCAGGCCCGAGGCGGACGCAACCGGGGGACCCACACCCTGCGGCTTTCGTTTCAACGGTTCGAGGGCTTCGACCTGCCCGTCGAACGCCACCTCGAAGGCAACACCCAGATGAACCGGCGCGGACGTTTCTACACCGTCATGCTACGGGCTACGACCGTCTTCAGCAACTACCAGCTGTTCTACGACTGACAACCTTCAGAGTGCGGATCTCGGAGTGCGGATTTGGGATCTCGGATTGAAGGCCGTCCCAATGGTCCTATCGAGTGCCCCTGCTGGACAGGTGACCGATCTCATGAGATCGGTCATGGGGGTGGTCGATCAGCGTCACCTTCCCTCTCCGTGTCCTTGCGAGGAGTATGGTCGATCTCATGAGATGGACCATGATGAGATCGACTACGACGCGGCAATCTCGACGCCGGACATGGAAATATAGTCAATTTGACTATATTATCGTCAATTTGACTATATCAGGGAGCCAGGGCATGGTGCCCCCTGACGGTAACATGGGTGTTGGTGCAAGGCGCTGCGACACACCCCGTCCCGCCCGGCTTGCGCCGTGCGTGCCACCCCGTCTGACGATCTCATGAGATCGTCAAGAGGGGAATTTGGGATTGCGGATCATGTCCTTGCGAGGAGCATGGTCGATCAGGGTCAATCTCATGAGATCGACCCTGATGAGATCGACCATGACGTGGCAATCTCTTGCGGATTGCGGATTTTTCCAAGCACCCGTAGGGGCGAAGGCCCTCTTCGCCCTCCAAGCACCAAGCACTCCCACGAGCTAACAGCCAACAGCTAACCGCTATCTTCTCAAGTACCAACCTCTATCCCTCCTTGCCCCTTTCCTCCTTCCACGCTTTTCGGCGGCACCTGCACACCCGGCTGCAACAGCCGCTGCCGGGCCATACGGCACAGTTTGCGATGGCCCCAGCCTATCGGCAAAACCCGGCACTTGCCAGCGTCGTGGGCAAGGCTTGTCGGGAGGCCGGCGTGCTGATCCCTATCTTCCCCCGGCAGGACGCCCCCACCCTGCTGCTGACCGTCCGGCATGGCGACCTGAAGCACCACAGCGGGCAGGTCTCATTTCCCGGCGGTGCCCGCGAACCGGACGAACCCCTGCACGTCACCGCGTTGCGGGAAGCCTGGGAGGAAATCGGCATCGTCCCGGAGGCGGTTGAACTCCTTGGCGCACTGACGCCGCTCTACATCCCTCCCTCCAACTTCTGCGTCTACCCGTTCGTCGGGCTGCTGTCGGAACCTCCCGTTGCCCCCCTCCAGACCGCAGAGGTCGCCGCCGTGCTGCACGTCCCGGTCGCTCACCTGCTCGCCCCCGCCACCCGGGGGCAAGAGGACCGGCTCCTGCGCGGGCAGAGGGTCACCGTGCCGTTCTTCGCCGTGCAGGACTACAAGGTGTGGGGTGCCACGGCCATGATGCTCGCCGAACTGCTCGCCCTGCTGGAAGCATAGAGGGGGTTTTCCCGCAAAACCGCCACATATCCGTGACAACCGCAGGGGTTGTTTTTTCGTTGTTTTAGCGTGGCCGTCCGCTCCATCCGGAGGGGCCTATCTTCCAGAACCTTTCCTCGATCCGACCATGAAACACCGGCTTGTGCTGCCCATGCTGTTGCTGTGGGCTGGGGCCGTCCTGGCCCAGGATGCGCCCGACTCCACACGCTACGCCCGTCAGGTGGACCGGCGCGTGCAGCAGTTAACCGAGTCGTTGTCCCTCACCCCGGAGCAGCAGACGCAGGTGCGGGAACGGCTGATGGCCCAGCCACCGGAGCGCCGCGAGGCTGCCCAGGGACGTGCCCGGATGCAACAGTTGAACGCCGAGATTGAGGCCCTCCTCGACGAATCCCAGAAGGCCCGTTTCCGGCAGATGCAGACCGACGCTACACAGCGACGGGACGGGAACCGCCGCCCCGGTGGTCCCCAACGGCTGGGGCTGGACGTGGAGGCGCAGACGCAGCAACTGACAGCGACGTTGCACCTGGATGAGGCACAGCAGGCCCAGGTGCGGCAGGCATTGACCGACTTTCAGCAGCGCAGAATGGCACAGCAATCCGCGCGCCGCGAAGACCGGCAGGCGATGCGGAACACGATGCGCACCGAGCGCGAACAGCTCGATGCCACCATCGAGGGGCTGTTGAACGAAGACCAGAAAAACGCCTATCGGGCCTGGCAGGAACAGCAACGTGCCCGGATGGGGCAAGACCGGCAACGCCTCCAGGATGGGCAGCAGGGCCGGGGGACACGCCGCCAGCAGCGACGCCATTAAACTTACGGGCGGGCGATGAAGACCTGGCGGGAGGCACGGGCGAAGCTGCCAAAGACCCCGTTCCCGCCTTCTACATGGTCGAGCACGTTGGGCAGTTCCCCGGGCGAAAGCGTCGATCCGCCCTGCTGGATGTCGTTCGAGCGGATGAAGTCGTAGAGGTTGTCGTCGAGGGCGTTGGCCGTGATGATGTTATCCCCGAAGAACACCACCGCCAGCCAGGGGAACCGGATGGTCAGCGTGCCGTCGTCGTTCAACTCGTAGTTGTCCTGGTTGATGATGGGCGACTCCCGGCGGATGAAGGGCACCAGCTCGTCCTGGTCCGCGTCGGTGTCGAACTCGATGAAGTCCAGGTAGAACGGCGTGAGCGTGTCGACGCGGGGGTCCAGCGACTCGGTGGTGAAGACGTAGAAGTTCTGCCGCCCCGGATAGCGGCTCTGCGACAGCACGATTTCGAACTGCTCGGTGCTCTGGTAGACCAGCGACTCGCGGTTGAGGCTCTCGAACCGGAACGCCTCTGGCACCAGCGTCTCGGCAGTGATGCGGTCCGGGCGGTCGGCGAAGGTGACCTCCAGCCGGTAGCGGCGCAGCGACTGCACGTTCACCACCGTCTGCGGGAAATACACCCCCGGCAGGTTGCCCACCGGCAGATAGGGATAGGTCGCTTCCACGCTCCCATCGTCGCGCAACAGGTGGACCACGATGGTGGCATCGGTCACCCCCAGCGCGGTGATGTCGTAGGGGGTGTCGATGGTCGTGGAACGGCTCAGGCGGACGCGTCCCAGCGGCTCCTCAGCCCCCAGATAGGCTTCCACCACGTACTCCTGCTCCGGTGGCTCAGCGGTGTCGAGGGTATCGCAGCCCGCCAGTAGCGCCAACATCGGGAGCACACAGCCCCAGCGAAACCATGTTCTTCTGTGCATAAGCCTGTCTCGCCCCGTCAGAATTTCAGGGTCAGCGCGATGTTGGGGATCGGGACGGGAATCTGGGGGACCTCCGTCCGGTCGATGGTATTGTTGTCTTCGAAGTCGTAGAAGTAGAACCAGATGTTGCGGCGTTTGTAGACGTTGATCACCTGGAACTGCCATTCAAAGTCGGCATGGAGCCAGCCCCAGCGTCCCCGCCGGGTCATGCCGAGGTCGAGGCGGTGGTAGGCTGGCAGCCGGGCAGCATTGTAGGGACTGACGAGCACATCACGGGCATCCGAGCCAAACGGGCTGTCCACGAGCTTGTACTGGAAGGATGGCTCGGTGTAGGCCTGCCCGGTGGCGACGTTGAACACCCCGGTAGCGCGCCAGCGCGGCCCCAGGTCGTAGTTGACGACCAGGTTCAGGTCGTGCAGGCGGTCGTACTTGGGCGGGTAGTACTGGAACTCGTTGAGGTTCGGGTAGCGTTGCCGGGTCACGGCCAGGGTATAGCCGATGAACCCATTGAGCCGTCCGCGCGGCTTTTCCAGCAACACCTCGGTCCCATAGGCGAAGCCCTTGCCGAACTGGAACAGGTCCACGTAGTCGAGGCCAGCCGGGTCGGGGATGAAGGGGTCGAGGCGAAACAGGTCCTGCATCGTCCGGTAATAGACCTCGGCATCCAGGTTCAGGTCCTTCGCCAGTGTCGTCTTCAGGCCCGCCACGAACTGGTCGCCCCAGGCGGGAGAGACCCCTTCGCCGGTGGTGAGCCAGGTGTCGAAGCCCGCAAAAACCTCGCTGGTGATGAGGGTGAGAAACTGGTAGTAGCGCCCGTAGCCCAATTGCAGCCGGGTGGTGCCACCGGGGCGGTGCTCCAGCGACAGGCGCGGCTCCACGCGCACGTAGTTGCCCTCGGAGAACCAGTTGGCCCGCACCCCCCCTTGCAGTGACCACTGCGGGCTGGGCCGGTATGTTTCCTGCACATAGGCCGAGGCATAGTCCGACCCGATGCGGGCGCTGAAGGTATCCTGGTTGTCGAACTGGTTGCGAAGGCGGAAGGTGAAGCGACCCGTCCAGAACCCGGCCTTCAGCGCATGGCGTTCGTTTGGGATGAATTCGAAGTCGCCCTTGGCCGAGATATCACGCACCGTGTTGATCTGCGAGAAGTCGGTTCCGGCCACCTCGAAAGCCGGGTCGCTGCTGTACCGCGAACCGGTCACGGTGAAGTTGGAGAAGAGCCGCTGCGAGAAGAGGTGGGTCCAGTTGGTGCTGAAAGTGCGGTTGCCATAGGAGAGCCGGACGTCACCGTCGTCGCTGATGGGCACGGCCGCCTTGTCCTGCCCGGCATAAAAGGCCAGGGAGAAGCGGTCGTTCGGTGAGGCGTCGAAGTTGAGCTTGCCGTTGAGGTCGTAGAAATAGAAGGTCCTGGGGATGCCTTCGGTGCCCCGCAAGGCCGCAAGGAGCGGTTCCAGGGTCGAGCGGCGCAGGGCCAGCACATACGACCCCCTGCTGTAAGGGCCTTCGACGAGGGCACGCGAGGAGAGCAACCCTATACTCAGGCTGCCGTCCCGCTCCCGGCGGTTCCCGTCCTTGTTGTAGATATCCACTACCGAGCCGAGCCGCCCCCCGTATTCCGCCGGATAGCCGCCCTTGTAGAGCCGCACGTCCTTGATGGCGTCGGGGTTGAACGTGGAGAAGAAGCCGAACACATGGCTGGGGTTGTAGACGGTGGTGCGGTCGAGCAGGATGAGCGTCTGGTCCGGACTGCCGCCCCGGATGTAGAGGCCGCTGGAATAGTCGGAGGCCGCCTTCACCCCCGGCAGACGCTGGAGCGAACGGAACACATCCGGCTCCAGGATGGTGGGCAGTTGCTTGATGGTCTGCGTGGTGAGCTGGGCCGACCCAATCCGGCGGATCTCTTCTTCCTCGTTGCGGTCGGCAGTGACGACCACCTCTTCGATCTCGAAACCTTCGGGCAACAGGGCCACGTCCAGCCGCCGGGCTTCCCCGGTTGCCAGCGTAATCTCCTGCCGGAATTCCCGATACCCGATATAGCGCACTACCAGCGTATAGGTGCCGGAGTCCAGTCCGGTGAGGGTGTAATACCCGGCATTGTTCGTGGCAACACCGATCCCGGAACCGGAGAGGAGCACGCTCGCCAGCAACAACGTCTCACCCGACCCCGCATCCGTCACAAACCCGCTGACCGAGGCTTTGGGTTGTGCCCATGAGGCCGCCGTGCAGACCAGCCCCGCCAACATCACCGCACCCAGCCGTTTTCGCATAACCCACCTGCATGGTGAAACCTGCGCCCTGTCACGCCCAGGAAACGGCTTAGGTTACACGTTGCGTATCCTCTTGTCAGAATCTTAACAGTTGGCTGTTAGCTGTTAGCCATTGGCTATTGGCTTTTGGTACTTGGGGCTTGGTACTTGGGGCTTGGTACTTGGGGCTTGGGGCTTGGTACGGCCCTCTCCCCCGTGTCATTGCGAGGAACGTAGTGACGTGGCAATCTCGACGCTGTGTGCTGTTTAGACGGCCTTTGGCCTTTGGGTGTGTTGATCTTCCCTCCCTGCTGTCATTCCGACCGTAGGGAGGAATCTCACGCTTCGGCAGAGGAATGAGATTTCCGTTCCGGCAACCTGCGGTTTCGCTGGAGCGCAATCTCTCTTCGGTCGATGTTCCGTTCCGGCAACCTGCGGTTTCTCACTTCGTTCGGAATGACAGGGCGTTGTTGGGAATGACACAGCCTTTGGTACGGCCTTCGGCCTTTGAGAAACCTATGCTTCAACCAAAGCTGAGTGCCTGGTCTCTGCTATCTGCGCGTATATTATCCGCATCTTCGTCATGGGGCGTGCAGGTGGAGGCAACCGCTCCGGTGGCTTTGTGCGTATGCAGGCGGCGAAGGATCCAATCGAAGGACGCGCGATGGAACGGATGTGGAGTCCCTGGCGGGTACAGCACCTCGAACGTATGACCACCCACCCGACAGCCCGGCAGGAAACGGCCTCCCTGTTCGCCCGGCTGGCGGCGGAGGATCGGGATGAGGAAAACCTGATCCTCTGGCGTGGGCAGACCGTATTCGTCCTGCTGAATCTTTATCCGTATAACAACGGGCATCTGATGATCCTCCCCTACCGGGCAGTGGACCAGTACGAGGACCTGACGCCGGAGGAGCAGGCCGAGATCGCCCACACAACGGCCCGGTGTATCCGCTGGCTCAAGCACGCCCTGCATCCGGACGGGTTCAACCTGGGGATGAACCTGGGGCGTTCAGGCGGCGCAGGCATCCCGGAACACCTGCACCTGCACATCGTCCCGCGCTGGCAGGCCGACACCAACTTTATGACCACTACCAGCGAGACCCGCATCCTGCCCGAATCCCTCCAGGATACCTGGCGCAAGCTCCGGGCGGCAGTGGAGACCCTCGGCTGACCCTGTCCTGGCGTCCCATGTCCGACGTGTCGCCTCTTTCATCCTCGCCCCCCCTGCTGCCCCTGCGGTATGCCGTGTGGTCGATGCTACTCAGCCTGGGCGTGCTGGTGATTATCGCGCTGGTCACATTCGAGGCTCAGGAGTTTAGGGCCGTGTTCGAGCGCGTCCACCCCGGCCTGCTGACGGCGGCCTTCGGGATGCTGGCCCTGCGTGTGCTGATGGGGGGCTGGCGCATCCGCCATGCTGCACACGGTCGGATGGGGCTGCGGGCGGGTATCCGCACCCAACTCGCGTGGGACTTCTCGTCGAACATCACCCCGGCGTTCAT